>CAYVHH010000073.1:0-4270 GCA_964450175.1 uncultured bacterium
CCATGGACGCGGTGGTCCTGACGCCGATCTGCTCGCACACCCTGACCAACCGTCCGATCGTGGTGCCCGGCACGGACCGCATCGAAGTCACCCTGCTGGCCGACCAGGAAGTGATGGCCACGGTCGACGGGCAGGTGGGCGTGGGGCTTCGCGAGCGGGATACGGTCGAGGTGAGGAAGGCGGCCTCGCGGATTCGACTCGTCCGGTTTCCGCAGAAGGATTTCTTCTCGGTGCTGCGCACGAAACTCAAGTGGGGTGAGCGTTAACGCTGTCCTCGCTCGGATACCGCTTGAGGTGTGCGCGGCGCTGACCTAGCATCGGCCAGATGCTCCTCGAGATTCGCGTCCGCAACTTCGCCGTGATCGACGCCGTCACCGTGTCGTTCCAATCCGGGCTGAACGTGCTGACCGGGGAGACCGGCGCCGGCAAATCGATGCTCCTCGACGCGATCCTCCTGATTCGTGGCGCGCGC
Source organism: uncultured bacterium (assembly GCA_964450175.1). Lineage (GTDB taxonomy): Bacteria > Methylomirabilota > Methylomirabilia > Rokubacteriales > CSP1-6 > AR31. Next base: position 473 of record CAYVHH010000073.1, read on the forward strand.
GCCCAGACTGACGTCATCCGCACCGACACCGAGACGGCGACGGTCGAGGCCCTCTTCGAGGTGGCGCCGCGCGGCGCGGCGGCCGCCGTGCTCGAGGAAGCGGGGCTCGGCCTCGATCAGGGGCAGGTGGTGGTGCGCCGCGAGCTCGCCCGCTCGGGCCGCCACCGCGCCTTCGTCAACGACTCGCCGGTGACCGTCGGGTTGCTCGAGCGCCTGGGCGACCATCTGGTCGAGATCCACGGCCAGCACGAGCACCAGCGCCTGCTCGAGCCGGCGCGCCAGCTCGACCTCCTGGATCGCTTCGCGGATGCCGAGGAGCTGAGCGAGCGCGTGGGCCAGCTGTTCGCGAAGCACCGCGCGGCGGGGACCGAGCTCGAGCGGGCCCGGGCGGCCGAGCGCGATCGCGCCCAGCGCGAGGACCTGCTGCGGCTTCAAGTGTCGGAGCTCGACGCCGCCCGGCTCCGGCCAGGGGAGGAGGAGGAGCTGCGGGTCGAGCGCCGGAGACTCCAGCACGCCGAGCGGCTGTCGGCCGGGCTCGCCGAGGCGGCCGGGCTTCTCAACGACGACGATAGCTCGGCGATGAGCCGGCTCCATCGCACCGCGCGGCTGCTGCGCGATCTGGCGCGGCTCGATCCGGCGTTCGGCGCGCCAGCGGATTCAGTGGACGGTGCCGGCGCGCTGATCGAGGATGCGCTCGCGTCGGTCCGCGCGCTGCGGGAGAGCATCGCGATGACGCCGGGGCGGCTCGAGGCGATCGACGAGCGTCTCGACGCGCTCACGCGCCTCAAGCGGAAGTACGGCGACACGGAATCGGCGATGCTCGCCTTCCGAGTCGAGGCGGCCGGCGAGCTCGATCGCCTGGGCCGCCACGAGGCGATCCTGGCTGAGCAGGAGCGCATGCTCGCCGAGCTCGAGGCCGAGCTCTCCGGCGCGGCTCATGAGCTCTCGAAGCGACGCCACGACGCCGCCGAGCGCTTCGCCGGCGAGGCGGCGCGCGAGCTTCGGCAGCTCGGAATGGAGCGCGTCCGCTTCGAGATCGCCGTCGCGCGCGCGCCGTTGGCGGAGATCGGCCCGCGGGGGCTCGACCGGGTCGAGTTTCGCCTGTCGACGAACCCGGGCGAGGACGTGCGCCCGCTCGCGCGCATCGCCTCGGGCGGAGAGCTCTCGCGTACGATGCTGGCGCTGAAGGCCATCCTGGCGCGCGCCGACCGGGTGCCGACCATGATCTTCGACGAGGTCGACTCGGGTATCGGCGGGCGGGTGGCGGCCGTCGTCGCGCAGAAGCTGGCCGCAGCGGCGGAGGGTCGCCAGGTCCTCTGCGTCACTCATCTCGCGCCGATCGCGGCCCGTGCCGCCCACCACGTGCGGGTCGCCAAGAGCGTGCGCGCCGGTCGGACCCGTGTCAGCGCCGAGATCGTGACCGGTGACGCTCGCGTGGAAGAGATCGCCCGCATGGTGGCGGGCGATCGGGTGACCGAGACCGCACGGGGTCACGCGCGCGAGCTTCTGGGGCGGCCGGCCACGCGAAAGCGTTCTGTATAATGAGCACGAGATGATCGATGCGCTGCTGAAGAAGATCTTCGGCACCAAGCACGAGCGCGACGTCAAACGCATGATGCCGGTGGTGCTGGCCATCAACGCGATCGAGGCCTCGCTCACCCCGCTCGACGACGCCGGCCTCCGCGCGAAGTCCGACGAGTTCAAGAAGCGGATCGAGGGCGGCGAGCCGCTGGATGATGTCCTCCCGGAAGCCTTTGCCGTCTGCCGCGAGGCGTCCCGTCGCAACGTCGGGATGCGCCACTTCGACGTCCAGCTGATCGGCGGCATGGTGCTCCACGACGGCAAGATCGCCGAGATGGCGACCGGCGAAGGCAAGACGCTCGTCGCGACCTTGCCGGCGTACCTGAACGCGCTCACCGGCCGCGGCGTCCACATCGTCACCGTCAACGACTACCTGGCCAAGCGCGACGCGCAGTGGATGGGGCCCATCTATCAGGCGCTGGGCCTGACCGTCGGCGTCATCCAGCACGAGGCGTCGTTCCTCTACGATCCAAAGTTCGTGACGTCCGACATCCGGCTGACGTCGCTCCGCCCGTGCACGCGGCCGGAGGCCTACCGGGCCGACATCACCTACGGCACGAACAACGAGTTCGGGTTCGACTACCTGCGCGACAACATGCGGTTCAGCCTCGACGAGCTGGTGCAGCGCGAGCTCCACTACGCGATCGTCGACGAGGTCGACTCGATCCTGATCGACGAGGCGCGGACGCCGCTGATCATCTCGGGGCCGTCCGACGAGTCGACGGATCTCTACTACAAGATCGACCGGATCATCCCGAAGCTCCGGCGGGCGGCGACGATCGTCGAGGGCAAGCTCTCCGAGATCGAGGCCGAGAAGAAGGGCGATTTCATCGTCGACGAGAAGGCGCGGGCCGTCGCGTTGACCGAGGAGGGGATCGCCACCTGCGAGCGCCTCCTGAACATCGAGAACCTGTACGACCCGCGCAACATGACGATCCTGCATCACATCCAGCAGGGCCTGCGCGCGCACGCCTTGTTCCGGCGGGACGTCGACTACATCGTGAAGGACGGCCAGGTCATCATCATCGACGAGTTCACCGGGCGCCAGATGCCCGGCCGGCGCTGGTCCGACGGGCTCCATCAGGCGGTCGAAGCCAAGGAGACCGTGCGCATCGAGCGCGAGAACCAGACCCTGGCCACGATCACGTTCCAGAACTACTTCCGGATGTACGACAAGCTCGCCGGCATGACCGGCACCGCCGAGACCGAGGCAGAAGAGTTCGCCAAGATCTACAAGCTCGACGTCACGGTGGTCCCGACGAACCGGACCTTGGGCCGCGTCAACTTCCCGGACGTCGTGTACAAGACGGAGCGCGAGAAGTTCAACGCGGTCGCCGACGACATCATCGAGCGCAATCAGAAGGGCCAGCCGGTGCTGGTCGGCACCGTCTCGATCGAGAAGTCCGAGGCCCTGTCGAGCCTCCTGAAGAAGCGCGGGATCCGCCACGAGGTCCTGAACGCGAAGTACCACGAGCGCGAGGCCGAGATCGTGGCGCAGGCCGGCCGCGAGAACGCGGTCACGATCGCCACCAACATGGCCGGCCGGGGGACCGACATCCTGCTCGGCGGCAACCCCGATTTCTTGTCGAAAGAGATCTTGAGGAAGCGCGGCCTCGACCCGGTGACGGCGGCCGAGTCCGACCGGACGGCCGCCGTCGCCGAGGCGCGACGGATCACGGAGCCGGAGCACGCGCGCGTGGTCGAGCGGGGCGGCCTGCACATCGTGGGAACCGAGCGCCACGAGGCACGCCGCGTGGACAATCAGCTCCGCGGGCGCTCCGGCCGCCAGGGCGATCCGGGCTCCTCGCGCTTCTACCTGTCGCTCCAGGACGACCTGCTCCGCATCTTCGGCTCCCAGCGCGTCGAGCGGATCATGGAGCGGCTGGGCATGCAGGAAGGCGAGCCGATCGAGCACAAGCTCGTGACCCGCGCCATCGCCACCGCCCAGAAGCGGGTCGAGACCCACAACTTCGAGATCCGTAAGCACCTGCTCGAGTACGACGACGTGATGAACAAGCAGCGCGAGGTCATCTACGCCCAGCGCCGCGACATGCTCTCACGCGAGAATTTGAAGCCCGACGTCATGGCGATGGCCGACGAGCTGGTGGCGACCCTGGTGTCGCAGTTCGCCAGCGGCGACATGGCGCCGAGCGAATGGGACTGGACGGCGCTGCAGGAATCGATTCTCAAGCAGTTCAACTTCCGCTTCCAGCCGAC
>CAYVHH010000074.1:0-4965 GCA_964450175.1 uncultured bacterium
TGGGCCCGGCGGGTCGCCGACGAGACCTTCCCGCGTCACCTGGCGTCGGGCATTCGCTTCGCGTGTGGCACCGACAGCATGCACGGGCTGATGCCGATCGAGCTCGAGACGCTCGTCCGCTTCGGCGTGTCGCCGCGCGACGCGCTGCTGGCCGGCACGCGCTGGGGCGCCGAGGCGTGCCGGGTCGACGACCAGATCGGGACCCTGGCTCCGGGCAAGCGGGCCGACCTGATCGCGATCGACGGCGACCCGCTGGAGGACATCCAGGCGATGCGGCGCGTGAGCCTGGTCATGAAGGATGGGGTGCCCTACCAGGGAGCTTCCGGGAGGAACGGGCGATGAGCGAGGCGATCACCAGGCGTGAGTGGCTCCATCGAACGGGCGGGCTCGCGGTCGGAGCGGGAGTCGGCTCGCTCGTCGGGGAATCCGGCGTCAGGCGCGCGGCGGCGCAGGGGCCGCCCAAGCGTGGCGGCGTGCTGCGCGTCGCCACCGTCGACAAGCCCGTCAACATGGATCCGGGCTACGCCCAGCTCTACTCGTCGCTGCAGGTCTACCAGAACGTCTACAACAAGCTCGTCTACGTGGACGAGGCCGGCCAGTTCATCCCCGGCCTCGCGAAGTCGTGGAAGCAGGAAGACGACAAGACGTGGCTCTTCGACCTGGTCGACAACGCGACGTTCCACAACGGCGAGCCGTTCACGGCCAAGGACGTCGCCTTCACGTTCGCCCGCATCCTCGACGCGAAGAACAAGCTCCCGATGCGCATCTTCTTCACGCCGATCGAGGGCGTGGAAGCGGTCGGGCAGCACCAGGCGCGCTTCCATCTGAGCCGGTCGTGCGGCCCGCTCCTGGCGATGCTGGCGCAGGCCACCGAGGTCGTGAACGAGAAGGCACTCGGCGAGAAGGACCCCAAGCTGTTCCCGATCGGCACCGGACCCTATCGCTTCGCCGAGTGGGTGAAGGACGATCACATCACGCTCGAGCGCTGGGAGAAATACCATCGGCCGGGCCGCCCGTACCTGGACAAGATCATCTTCTCTGCGCCCCCTGACGACACCGTGCGCCTCACCGGACTTCAGACCGGGCGCTTCAATTGGATCCAGACGGTCCCCCCACAGCGCATCGGCGAGCTGGAGCGGGCGCGCGACATGAAGTCGTCGCCCGGCCGGCCGTATTTTCCGTTCTACTTCATGCTGAACGCGAGCAAGCCGCCGCTGGCCGACAAGCGCCTGCGGCAGGCGATCGCATGGGCCCTGGACCGCTCCGAGATCGTGAAGCTCGTCTACTACGGAAGCCACGTGGTCACCGCGGAGCCCACGCCCGAGCCGAGCCCGTGGGCGACCGGCGTGAATGCGCACAAGAACGGCCCCGATCTGGCCAAGGCCAAGCAGCTCATGAACGAGGCCGGCGTCGGCGGCGGGCTCACCCTGACCTATCTCGTCAAGTCCCAGGTGCCGGTACTGGTCAAGACGGGGGAGATCCTGCGCGAGCAGCTGAAGAAGATCGGCATCACGCTCGAGGTCCAGCCGGTCGAGTCCGGCCAGTATTTCGAGGCGCTGGTCGGCAAGAAGTTCGACATCGCCGGGGCGTGGTGGAGCGTCACCGTCGATCCCGACATGTTCTACAACCCGATGCAGCACTCGACGTCGCCCTGGAACTTCACCGGCTTCAAGTCGGAGGAAGCCGACAAGCGCCTGGACGCCTTCCGCTACACCGCGAACCCGGCCGCGCGGAAGAAGATGTACCCGGAGCTGGTGCGCTGGTTCCAGGAAGAAGGCTCGCTGATCGTCTTCAGCAACGAGATCCAGCGCTACTGGATGAAGCCCAACGTGAACGGCATGGTCCCGCTCTCGTCGCTGGAGCTCCGCTTCGAGGACGTCTGGCTCGCTTGATCTAGGCGCTCCATGCCGTCGCTGATCTACGTGGTGCGGCGGCTCGCGCTGGCCGCGCCGCTGCTGCTCGGCATGAGCGTGCTGGTGTTCGCACTCATGCGTGTGATCCCCGGGGATCCCGCCGTCGCCGTCCTCGGCTACAAGGCGACGCCCGAGAGCATCCGCGCGCTGCGCGAGACGTTTCACCTCGACGAGTCCCTCCCGACCCAGTACGCGCGCTGGCTCGCGGGCGTCCTGCGCGGCGACTTCGGCATCGACTTCCGGCAGAACGAGCCGATCGGCCGGATGATCGTCGATCGGCTGCCGGTCACGATCGAGCTGACGCTGCTCGCCGCTCTCGTCGCGGCGCTGATCGGCGTGCCGCTCGGACTCGTGGCCGGCGCGCGGCGAGGCGGGGCCGCCGACCGGGCGTCGCTGGCGCTCGGGCTCCTGGGCATCTCGCTTCCGGACTTCTGGCTCGGGATCATGCTGATTCTCGTCCTGTCGCTGGCGGCGGGCATCCTGCCGTCGAGCGGCTTCGTGCCGTTCGGCGAGGCCCCGCTCGAGAACCTCTGGTACCTGGCGCTCCCCACGCTCACCCTGGCGGCGAGCCGCGCGGCGGCGCTCGGACGCCTGACGCGCGCCGCGGTCCTCGACGTCGTGCACCGCCCGTTCGTGCAGTTCGCGCGCGCCAAGGGGCTCGGCGAATTTGCGATTCTCGTGCGCCACGTGTTGCCGAACGCCGCGATCCCGATCGTGACGGTGATCGGGCTCCAGGTGGGCTACATGCTCGGCGGTGCGATCGTCGTCGAGACCATCTTCACCTTGCCCGGGCTCGGCCGGATGACGCTCGACGCGGTGCTCGAGCGCAACTACCCGGTCGTGCAGAGCGGTCTGCTCGTGGTCGGCGCGATGTTCATGCTCGTGAACCTCGTGACCGACGTGGCCTATGGCCTCCTCGATCCGAGGCTCCGCCGCCGATGAGCCGCCGGACGTCGGCGGTCGCAGTGGCCGGCCTGGCGATCGTGGTCCTGCTCGCCCTGCTGGCCGTCGCGGCGCCGCTGGTGCTGCCGGGGAGCCCGACCGAGATCGTCAGCGCCGCCGCGCTGCGGGCCCCGACCATCGTCGAGCCGTTCGGCATGGACGATCTCGGGCGGAGCGTGCTGAGCCGCGTGATCCACGGCTATCGCGTCTCGCTCGGCGTGGCGCTCGCGTCGGTCGCGATGGCCGTCGTGCTCGGACTGCCGCTCGGGCTCCTGGCCGGCTACGTCGAAGGCGTGGTCGACCAGCTCATCATGCGGCCGCTCGACATCCTGATGGCGTTCCCGGCGATCCTGCTGGCCATCGCGCTCACGAGCGTGTTCGGCACGGGCGTGCTCCTCGTTTCCCTGGCGCTCGCGATCGTCTACGTGCCGATCGTGGCGCGCGTCGTGCGAGCGGCGGTGCTGGCGACCAAGGCCGAAGTGTACGTGGAGGGGGCGCGCGCCGTCGGCGCGACGGCGCAACGGCTGGTGCTGCGTCACATCGTGCCGAATTGCGTGACGCCGCTGCTGGTCCAGGCGTCGGTGCTGATGGCGATCGCGATCCTGGTCGAGGCGGCGCTGTCGTTCCTCGGTGTCGGCGTGCGGCCGCCGACACCGTCACTCGGGCTGATGCTCTCGGACGGGCGCGGATTCATGCTGCAGGCGCCGTGGGTGGTCGTGTTCCCGGGACTGGCGATCCTGATCGCCGTGCTCGGCTTCAACATGCTCGCCGACGGCTTGCGCGACTGGCTCGACCCGCAGCAGGGCGGCGGTCGCTGACCGCGCCTACTCCTGGTAGTCGAGACCAGCCGCCGCGAGCTTCGGCTTGAAGTCAGGGCGGGCGAGAAACGTGACGAACGCCTTCGCCCCCGGTTTTGCCGTGCTCGCGACCGCGACGCCCGCGCCATAGACGGTGATCTTCTGGAGCTCTTTCGGCAGCGGGCCCACGAGCGTCACGCCCTTGACCGGAATGATCTCGCTGATCTGGTGGACGACCATCTCGACGTCGCCTCGGGCGACGAGCTCGGCCGGATAGCCGCCCGGCACGAGCGTCGTTTTCGACTTCACCGCCTCGGCGATGCCCAGTCGCTGCAGCACGCCGGCGAAGTGGATGCCGCTGGTTCCGCCCTGAGCGGGATCGACATAGGTGAGGGACTTGGCGGACAGGAGGGCTTGCTTCAGCGCCTCCGGGCTGCCGATGTCCGGCTTCGGCGCGCCGTCGCGCACCGCCACGCCGATGCCGGTGCGCCCGATGGCCGCCCACGAGCCTTCGAGCACGGCGCCCTGCCGGGTCATCTCCTGCATCGCCGTGTCCGTCATGATCGCGACGTCGGCCGGGTCGGCGCCCGCGAGCTTTGCCCGGATGACGCCGACCGTGCCGAAGGTCAGCTTGACCGTGTTGCCGGTTTCCTTCTCGTACGCCGCGGCGAGCTCCGTCACGACCGAGCGCATGGCGCCCGCGCTCAGCACGTGAAGCTCGGCCGCCTGGGCCCGTGGCACACCGGCCGCGAGCGCGACACCCAGGAACAGGGCACAGACGACCCCGGGTTTCGTCAGACCCACCGCGCTCGATCTGCCGGCGCGCCCTGCGCTCACATCAGTCCGTAGAACTTGCCCGCGTTCTCGCAGGTGATCTTGTGCGTGACATCGGCCGGCAGGTGGCCGAACTGCTCCTCGATGTACTTCGACGACTCGGGCCACACGCCGTCCCCGTGCGGGTAGTCGGAGCCCCACATGAGCGTCTCGACGCCCATGTCCTCGATGAGCTTGGTGCCGATCCGGTCGAACTGGAAGGTGCCCTTGCACTGGCGGCGCCAGTAGTCGCTCGGCTTCATCGTGAGGCCGAGATCGCGGAAGCGGTCTTCCCACTCGAAATCCATGCGGTCGAGTGCGTAGGGAATCCAACCGATCCCGCTCTCGCCGAACGAGATGCGCACGTTCGGATAGCGCTCGAGCACCGCGGCGCCGATGACCGCCGCCAGGATGTTGACGAGGTTCATCTGAAAGCCGGATACGACGGTGAAGAACGCCGCGCGGCGCGTGAGCCCCGTCTGGGTATCGAGCTTGCCCGG
>CAYVHH010000075.1:0-3660 GCA_964450175.1 uncultured bacterium
TGCCGGCGCGAGAGCACCGCGGCCCGGCGCGACGTCTCTGGATCTGGTGGGCGGTGTCGCTCGCCGCCGCGCTGGCCGGCGCCGTGGGCATCGCGGCCGTCTCCGCGTCGGACCGCGGCGGGGGCGGATCGGAAAGCCGACCGTTGACGCGGGCGCGCGCGCGATCGGAGCCGGCCCCCGCGGCCGCCGAGGCAGTGCCCGCCGCGGTCGAAGTCTCCGACATGCGCCGGAGCCGGGAGCTCGAGGTGCTGCATGCGGTCGTCGTGGCGACCGGGAGCGGCGACGACCTCGTGCTCACCGCCGAGCGGACCCTCGAGGTCGTGTGTGACGTCGCCGGGATCCACTTCGGCGGCGTGTTCCGCTTCGACCGCGCCACGCAGACCCTCGGCCTCATCGCCCATCGCGGCCTCGAGCCGGACGACGTCGATCGGCTGCGTCTGCGCTCGCTCGACCGCAGCCACGTGGGCGAGGTGATCCGCACCGGGCACGCCATCATCACCGACCTGACGGCGTCCCGCGTCTTGACGCCCGACGTCGCCGAGCGGGTGCGGGCCGGCGGCTACCACACGCAGCTCGCGCTACCGATTCCAGTCAACGGCGAGACGTGGGGCGTGATGGCGCTCATCTCGAAAGAAGCGCGCACCTTCCAGGCCGACGAGCTCACCTTGCTCGAGGCCGTCGCGCACCAGGTGGGACAGGTGGTGGCGCGGGCGTCCCTGCTGGCGGAGAGCCGCGAGAAGAGCCGCCGTCTCGAGGCGCTCGGGCGGCTCGCCCAGACGCTCACGGCCACCTTGTCGCCCGACGAGGTGTTCCAGCGGGTCGTCGACGCCGCGGTCGAGCTCTTCGGGTCGAGCGCCGCCCAGCTCTGGCTGGTGGACGAGGGCGGCCAGCACGTCGCGCTCCACGCCGTCGCCGGCGTCGACGCCTCCACCGAGGGCTTCGAGCGCGTGCGCATCGGCGAGGGGCTGATCGGCTCCGTCGTGGCGACTCGCGAGCCGCTGGCGACGGCCGACGCGCTCACCGATCCGCGGACCCGCAACGTCGAGCCGACACGCGCCGCCGGCGTGATCGGCGTGGGTATCGTGCCGCTCATGATCGACCAGAAGGTGCTCGGCGTCCTGACCATCGGTATGCGTGAGCGCCACCAGCCCACCGCCGAGGAGATGCAGCTCCTGGGCTCGCTGGCCTCGCACGCGGCGAATGCGATCAACAACGCCCAGCTCTACCGGGAGGCGACGCGGCAGGCCCAGCGGATGAGCGCGCTGGCCGACCTCGGTCGGCTCGTCTCCGAGACGCTCGACCTCGACCTCGTCGCCCAGCGCATCGCCGACAGCGTCCGCCAGCTGCTGGGCGCGCACTCGTCGAGTCTCTACCGGATCGACCCGGACACCGAAGCGCTGGTGGCCTTCGTCGTCACCGGCGAGGAAGGGATCGCGATCCCCCGTGACACCGTGTTCCCACGAGGCCACGCGGTCGTGGGCGTCGCCGTGCGAGAGCGAGCGCCCGTCGCGACGGAGAATCTGCTGACGGATCCCCGCTTCATCTTCACCGAGGAGACCCGAGCGCAGATCGAGCGCGTGGGGCATCGATCGGTGCTGGCGGTCCCGCTGCGGGTCGGCGAGCGCGTCATCGGCGCCCTCGGTCTCGGCGACCGTGTCGGGCGCCGGTTCGATGACGACGAGATCCGGCTGGCCGAGGCGTTCGCCGACCAGGCGGCGCTCGCGCTCGAGAACGCGCGGCTCTACTCGGAATCGACGCGGCGTCGTCGCGAGGCCGAGGAGCTGGCGCGGCTGGCGCAGTCCTTGACGGAGAGCCTCGACCCGCGAGACGTCGGCCAGCGGATCGTCGAAAGCGTGCTCGTGCTCTTCCAGGTTCGCTCGTCGGTGCTCCGAGTCCTGCGGGCCGACGGCTCGCTGATCACGCTTGCGGGCGGGGGGCGCTTCCGTGACGTCTCGCACCTGGCCCCGGTGCTGCCGGCGGGAGTCGGGCCGTCCGGGATCGCGATCGTCGAGGGGCGCGCCATCGCCTCGGTCGACGTCTTCAACGATCCCGCGATCGTCCTGAGCGACGACGTGGCCGCGTCCATGCGGCGCACGGGCTCCGGCGCGGTCCTCGCCGTTCCGCTCCGGGCCAAGGGCCGGATCATCGGCACCTTGGCGCTGGGCGACGTGGCGGGCCGCGTCTTCTCGGCGGGCGAGGTGGGGCTACTCCAGGCGTTCGCCGACCAGGCGGCGCTCGCGCTCGAGAACGCGCAGCTCTACGAGGAAAACCGTCGCCAGGTCGAGGAGCTGTCGGTGCTCCTCGAGCTGTCGCGGGCGGTCACGGGCCAGCTCGATCGGGCGACCTTGCTCGAGGCCATCCGCGTCCAGGCCGGCCGCATCCTCGACGCCACCAACATGGCGATCGTGCTGCGCGACGAAGCGCGCGGCGATCTCGAGGTCGTCCTTCGTGTGGTGGACGGCGTACCCGACATGCGCCTGCCGCTCCGGTATCCTTCCCGCACGATCGGGCTCATGTCGGCCGTGCTCGACACCGGCCAGGCGCTGCGGACGGACGATTACCACGCCGAGTGTGCGCGTCGGGGGCTCACGCCGGTCGAGACGTTTCCCGGCGCGCGACACTGGCTCGGCGTGCCGATGACCACCGGGGAGATGGTGATCGGCGTGCTGACCTTGCGCAGCCCGACGAGCGCCTTCGGCGACGCGGACGAGCGGCTGCTGTCGAGCATCGGGCATCTCGCGGCACTGGCGCTGCGCAGCGCCCGGCTCTTCGAGGAGCGCACACGGGCGTACAGCGAGCTGGCCTCGGCGCAGGACCAGCTCGTGCGGACCGAGAAGCTGCGCGCGCTCGGCGAGATGGCCTCTGGGGTCGCGCACGACTTCAACAATCTGCTCGCGTCGATCCTGGGCCGTGCCCAGCTCACTTTGCAGCGCCTGCAAGACCCGCAGCTCCGCAAGTGGCTCCAGGTCATCGAGCGCTCCGCGCTCGACGGAGCCCAGACGGTGCGGCGGCTCCAGGAGTTCACGCGGACCCGCCGTGATCAGCCGTTCGTGGCGGTCGACCTCAACGAGATCGTGCGCGGCGCGCTCGAGATCACCCAGTCGCGCTGGCGCGAGGAGACGCGAAGCCGAGGCGTGGACATCGAGGCGCAGACGTCGCTCGGAACCTTGCCGACGGTGGCCGGCGATCCGGCCGAGCTCCGCGAGGCGATGACGAACCTGATCCTCAACGCGGTGGATGCGATGCCGACCGGCGGGACCCTGACCCTGACCACGCGCGTCGAGAACAACCTGGTCGTCGTCGAGATCGCGGACACCGGCGTCGGGATTCCCGAAGCGATCCGCGGCAAGATCTTCGATCCGTTCTTCACCACGAAAGGGCCGCAGGGCACCGGGCTCGGGCTCTCGATGACGTACGGCATCCTCTCGCGCCACGGCGCGCGGATCACGGTCGACAGTCACGAGGGCCGCGGCACCACGTTTCGGCTGACGTTCGCGCCGGGGCAGGTCCCCGACGTCGAGGTGAGCCCTCCGGCCGAGTCGCCGCCGCTCGGCATCTCGCTCCGGTGCCTGGTGATCGACGACGAGGCGGAGGTCGGCCGCGTCCTCGGCGACGTGCTCCAGACGAGCGGACACCGCGTCGTCGTGCTGGGTGACGGCG
>CAYVHH010000076.1:0-9541 GCA_964450175.1 uncultured bacterium
GGCAGATCGTGTCGGTCGTCCGCTGCTTCGACTCATCCCACGTGCCGGCCGCGCGCATGTCGTGCTCGCGCTTGAACATGAGCGCGCCGGTCGGACAGACGCCGATGCAGTTGCCGCAGTAGACGCAGGCCGAGTCCGGCAGCGGCACGTCGGCCTCGGTCGAGATGCGCGCGTCGAAGCCGCGGCCGGCCACCGCGATCGCGAACGTGTTCTGGGCGTCGACGCCGCAGGCCTCGACACACTTGTAGCAGAGCACGCACTTCGAGTAGTCGCGCACGTACAGATCGTTGTCCACCTTGACCGGCTGCGCGACGGTCTCCGCCTGCGCGCCCTCGGGCGCCTCGTGATGCCCGGGCTCGCGCGCGTCGCGTTCGCCGGCTGCAGAGGGCGCGGATGGCCGGCCATACCGCGCCGGCTGCGCGCCGTAGCGCCGCATCATGTCGTCGAGTCCCGGCGCGGTCGAGAGATCGACCGACGACGCCAGGAGCTCGAGGACCATCCGTCGCGAGACGCGCACGCGCTCGGACTCGGTCGCGATCGTCATCCCGGGCTCCACGGGCCGTGAGCACGCCGGGACGAGCACCCGCGATCCGGTGACCTCGACGACGCACACGCGACAAACGTTGACCGGCGTCAACGTCGGCAGGAAGCAGAGCGTGGGAATGTCGACGCCGCGCGCGCGGCACGCGTCGAGAATCGTCGAGCCGGCCGGGACCGTCGTGCGCTGGCCGTCGACGACCACCTCGATCGGCGGCACGGCCGCGCGATCGGGCGCCGCCGGCGGCCGGCTCGGCGGTGGCGGCGGCCGAAACCAGATCGGCTCGGGCTTCACGCGCGCCTCCCGGCGATCGCGAGCCGGAAGATCGCGGATTCCACGGCGCTCGACGCCGTCTGACCGAGCCCGCAGATCGAGGCGTCGCGCATCACCTGGCCGAGATCCCGGAGCAGCGCCATCTCCTCGGCCTCGGAGCCGAGCGGGTGGCGCGCCCGCAGCCGAGCGAGGAGCTCTTCCTGACGAACGGTCCCCACCCGGCACGGCACGCACTGGCCGCACGACTCGTCGCGAAAGAACTCGGCGATGCGGCGGACGATGTCGAGCAGGTCCACGGACTCGCCGAAGACCATGACGACCCCCGAGCCGAGCGTGGCCCCGATCGCGCGCGTTCCCTCGAACGTGAGCGCGACGTCGAGATCGGCCGGGCCGACGAATACACCCGCCGCGCCGCCGAGCAGCACCGCGCGGGCGGGCCCGGTCCCGGCCAGCTCGAGAAGCTGCCGCAGGGTGATCCCGAACGGCGCCTCGTAGAGACCCGGTCGCGCGACCTCGCCGGAGACGCAGAAGAGCTTCGGGCCCGCCGAGCCCTCGGTCCCGATGCCGCCGTACGCGGCGCCGCCCACGCGGAGCAGCGCCGGCACGTTCACGAGCGTCTCCACGTTGTTCACGACGGTGGGCCGGCCGAAGAGCCCGACCTGCACCGGAAACGGCGGCTTGTTGCGCGGTTCGCCGCGCTTGCCCTCGATCGAGTTGAACAGCGCGGTCTCCTCGCCGCAGATGTACGCGCCGGCCCCGCGCCGAATCTCGATGTCGAACGTGAAGCCGCCGCGCATGACGTCCGCCCCCAGCAGCCCCGCCGCGCGCGCGGCGGCGATGGCGCCGGCCATCCGCTCGGCGCCCAGGGGATACTCGCCGCGCAGATAGAGGTAGCCGCGCTCGCACCCCGCCGCGTAGCCCGCGATCGTCATGCCCTCGACCAGGGCGAATGGGTCCTCCTCCATGAGCAGCCGGTCCTTGAACGTCCCCTGCTCGGACTCGTCGGCGTTGCACACGAGGTAGTGCGGCTGCACCTCGGCTCTCGCCACCGCGTCCCACTTGCGCCCGGTCGGAAACGCGGCACCGCCGCGCCCGAGAAGCTTGGAGGCGACGACCTCCGCGATGACCCCGGCCGGCCCCAGCTCGATGGCGCGCGCCAGAGCGCGATAGCCTTCGTTCGCGCGGTAGGCATCGAGGCTGGTCGGATCGACGCGTCCGATCCGGCCGAGCAGCCTGAGTCCAGATTGTCCGACCTGAGGAACCGAGCGCGCGACGTGGCCGCTGCGCGTATCCGCCGTGGCCGGCGGGTTGCGGAGCGCGGCGAGAATCGGCGCGATGCCGCCTTCGACGGGGGCCACGGTGATCGTCCGCGCGGTTTCGCCGGCGACCGTCAGCAGTGCCGCTGGGGCTCGCTCGCACTGGCCCAGGCACGGGCTCCGCATCCACGCAGCCGGGCGGACGTCCTCGCCGGGCGCGCCGGGGGAGCCCATCGTCTGCTCGAGCGACTCGCAGAGCGCTTCACCGCCCCGGATGCGGCACGCGATGTCGTCGCAGACGTGCGCGACGATCGGCGGGCGCGGCTTCGTGGACAGCAGATGATAAAAGGTGACGACCCCCCAGAGCTCTGCGGGGGGTACCGTCAGGCGCCGGCTGATGTGGTTGAGCGCGCCCTGGCTGATCCAGCCGGCTCTCGCCTGCACGGCGTGAAGCGCGGGAAGCACCAGATCACGCCGGGCTTCGTCCGCCACCACGGCGTCGATCGCGGCGCGCTCGGCATCGGTGGCGCTGGGGCCGGCGATCTTGAGGTCGATCGGCTCAGACTCCCAGCCGCTCGATGCGGATCGCCGTGGCCTTGAACTCGGCGGTACCGGACTTCGGATCGGTGGCGTCGATCGTGAGCAGATTCGTGGCCACGTCGTCGGGGAAGTGCAGGGTCATGAACGTGAGCCCCGCGCGCAGGCCCTCGTCGCGACGAATGGGCACCTCGACCGTGCCCCGGCGCGACCGCACGCGCACGATTTCGCCCTCGCGCAGGCCGTAGCGGTCGGCGTCCTCCGGCGAGACGTCGAGGCTCTCGCCCCGGCGGAGCGGCGAGTGATACCCGCTGCTCTGGACACCGGTGTTGTACTCGTCGAGACGCCGCCCCGTGGTCAAACGCAGCGGGAACTCGGCGTCGAGCTTGTCGACCGGCGGATCGTGCTCGACGGGAACGAACGAGACCCGCGGCCCGCGCAGCGGGCGCTCCCACAGGCGGCTGTGCAGAAACAACTCGCCCGGATGCTCCTCGTCGTAGCACGGCCACTGCAGACCGCCGTGCTTCTCGAGGCGCGCGTAGCTCATGCCCGCGTGCATCGGCGAGAGCCTCCGCACCTCGTTCCAGATGGTCTCGGCGTCGGGCCGCCCCCAATCGCGGCCCATCCGCTTCGCCAGCTCGAAGAGAATGGCGACGTCGTCGCGAGCGCCCGCGGGTGCCTCGATCGCCTTGCGCACGCGCTGCACCCGGCGCTCGCTGTTGGTCACCGTGCCCTCGGACTCGCACCACGCCGCGCTCGCGGGGAACACGACGTGGGCCAGCTCCGCGGTCTTGGTGAGGAACAGATCCTGCGCCACCAGGAAATCCAGCCCCTCGAGCAGGTGCCGGGCGTGATTCTGGTCGGCCTCGGACTGGAGCGGGTTCTCGCCGATGACGTACAGCGCGCGGAGGTCGCCGCGCTGCATCGCCTCGAACATCTGCGACAGGTGCCAGCCGCGCTCGGGCGGAACGGCGACCCCCCAGGCGCGCTCGAACTTCGACCGGAACTCGTCGTTCTCGACGTGCTGGAAGCCGGGCAGGCGATCGGGCAAGGCCCCCATGTCCCCGCCGCCCTGGACGTTGTTCTGCCCGCGCAGCGGATTGAGCCCCGAGCCGTACCGACCGACGTGACCGGTCAGCAAGGAGAGGTTCACGAGCGCCAGCACGTTGTCGACCGCGTTGTGATGCTCGGTGATTCCGAGCGTCCAGCAGATCATCGCGCGCCGCGCGCGGGCGTACTCGTGCGCCAGCGTGCGGATCGTGGCGGCCGGCACGCCGGTCTCGCGCTCCGCGTAGGCGAGCGTGTACGGCTCGACTCCCCGGCGATAGTCGGCGAATCCCGTCGTCGCATTCTCGATGAACTCGCGATGCTCGAGACCCGCCGCGATGATCTCGCGGCCGATCGCGTTGGCGAGCGCGATGTCGGAGCCGACGTCGAGCGCCGCCCAGACCTCGGCCCACTGCACGGAGCTCGTCCGTCGCGGATCGACGGCGAACATCCGGGCGCCGTTCCGGAGGCCCTTGAGCAGATGGTGAAAGAAGATCGGGTGCGTCTCGCGCGCGTTCGATCCCCAGAGCAGGATCAGATCCGTCTCTTCACCCTCCTGGTACGAGCTCGTTCCCCCGCCCGCCCCGAATACCGTCGCCAGCCCGGCGACGCTCGGGGCGTGTCAGGTCCGGTTACAGCTGTCGATGTTGTTGCTGCCGATGACGCTCCGCGCAAATTTCTGGGCGACGAAGTTCGTCTCGTTCGTGCTCTTCGAGCAGCTGAAGAGACCGAACGCGTGCGGACCATGCTGGTTGACGACGCGGCGCAAGCCGGCAACGGCCCGGTCGAGCGCCTCGTCCCACGTGGCCGGACGCAGACTTCCGGCCTCGCGGACCAGCGGCCGGGTCAGCCGACGATACGGTCGAGACATGCGGTCACCCCCTTTCACGTCTGGATCGCGTGACGCATCGGGAAGCTTTCCTGTGAGCCGGCGGGCTTCGCTGATGGTCGCGGCTCGACGATACTATGCCTCGGAAAAAATGGAGTCAAATTGCCGGGTTGGCCAAAGGAGCCTGCGACCAAAGTCCCCTGACCGCTTCGTCCGATGTCTGACCGCCGCGACTCTCGCTGCCCTCGCGCGACCCGAAGGACGCGAAAGGAGCTCGACATGAAAGCATCGATCATGATGCTCGCGATCGTGAGCGCGGTCGGGATCGCGGCGGCGCAATCCGAGGAAGGGGTCGCCAACTTCTACGGCGACAAGTTCCGGGGCCAGAAGACGGCCGGCGGCGACGACTTCGACAAGGACGGATTGACCGCCTCCCACAAGAAGCTGCCGTTCGGCACCAAGGTGAAGGTGACGAACGTGGAGAACGGCAGGAGTGTGGTGGTCACCGTCAACGATCGGTTGGCCGCCAGTGGTCCTGACCGCGTCGGTCGCTGAGCGTGTGAGGCGAGCTTTCCTACCGAATTTGTAGACGCGCTCGGGACAGCTGGACTACGCTGGCCTTAGGCCGATCCGCGCGCACGCATTTTTTGCGGCCGCGGCCCCTTCGGATATTCGGAATGTTCTTCGCGGGTCAGATTCGGCTTGCCGAGGTGCCCGGAGTGCGCTATTCGTGCCGGCACGCTCCTCGGCCTGTGATTGGCCGTTATTGACGGCGGCGTTGAAGCTCCGGGCCCTCTTGGATGGTGGCGCCGATGATTGCTCTCGCGCGCGCGCTCTTCGGATCGATCAGACCGTGGGACCTCTGCGCGATTTCGGTCGCCGCCGCCGTCGCGATTCTGGGTGCCTGCGCGAGTGTGTCCGGGGGCGATGGAACCCGGGTCTCTGCCGATTTGTTACAGCGAGCGCGGCGGACAGGCGAGATCAAAGTCATCGTTCAGCTCCGGGTCGATTCGGGCGCGTCTGAGCAGGCGATCGAAGCGACCAAGGTCGCCCTGCTCGCCGAGATCGCGAACACCGACTACAAGGTCGTTCGCGAGTTCCGCGGGTTGCCCTTGATGGCGCTGGAAGCGTCATATGCCACGCTGACCATCCTGAATTCATCGCCGAGAGTCCTCCGGGTCGAAGAGGACAGCCTCGCGCGGCCACAAGGCTGAGACCATGCGGACACGCGTCGGCGTGGTGGCGCTCCTCCTGACCGCGGTCCTCGTCGCGCAACTGACGGGCCGGGGGACCAGCGCGCCCAGTGATCCCACGTCGACGTTGATGGCGCAGGCGCAGGCCCGCGGCGCCGTCCGCGTGATCGTCCATCTCCAAGCGCCCTTCGTCCCGGAGCTACAGCTGCCGACCACCGCGCACATCATGGCGCAGCGGGCGAACATCGCGCGATTGAGGACGGACGTGCAGACAAGCCTCCGTGGCGTCGCTCACAGCGTCGTCCGTGAGTACGACTCGCTCCCGTTCCTGGCCCTCGAAGTCGGGCCAGACGCACTCCGGATGCTCGGCGCGCTGCCCGGACTGGTCGCCGACGTGGAGGAAGACACCCTGGCGGCACCGATGCTCGCGGAGAGTGTCCCGCTCATTCAAGGCGACCAGGCCTGGGCCGCGGGCTCCGATGGAACCGGGCAGATCGTCGCGATCCTGGACACGGGGGTCGACAAGAACCATCCGTTCCTGGCCGGGAAGGTCGTCGGCGAGGCGTGCTTCTCGAGCACGAATGCGGCGCAAGGATCGACGAGCACATGCCCCGGAGGAGTCGCGACGTCGACGGCGCCGGACTCTGCGCTGCCGTGCACGTTCGGCAGCTGCTTTCACGGCACGCACGTGGCCGGAATCGCCGCTGGATCCGGCGCCGGCGCCGGGGTGCCCTTCTCCGGCGTGGCGAAGGGTGCCAGCATCATCGCGATTCAGATTTTTTCGCGGTTCGATAGCGATGCCGCATGCGGGACGGGTCGCAGCCCTTGCCCCCTCACCTTTGCGAGCGACCAGCTAGCGGCCCTCAACTATCTCTACACCATACGGAACAACTTCCCGGGATTGAACGTCGCGTCGGCCAACATGAGCCTCGGCGGCGGCCAATTCCTTTCTCCCTGTGACACAAACAGCCTGAAGGTCGCGATCGACCAGTTGCGAGGCGCAAACATCGCCACCGTCATCGCATCGGGGAACGACGGGTTCACGAACGCGATCAGCGGCCCGGCCTGCATCTCCACGGCGATCAGCGTGGGCTCCACGATGGATGGCTCCAACGGCGCCGTCCCAGTCGACGGCGTCTCGTCGTTCAGCAACACCGCCACGTTTCTCTCGCTCCTGGCACCTGGCCAGGTCATTACCTCGTCGCTTCCTGGCGGCGTGTTCGGGAATTTGCAAGGGACCTCGATGGCGACGCCGCACGTCGCCGGAGCGTTCGCGCTGTTGAAGCAGGCCGCGCCGGCCGCCGACGTCGGCACGATGCTGCTCGCACTCCAAAATACGGGGTTATCGATCACCGACACACGCGCCAGCCCGGCGATTGTGAAGCCCCGTATCCGCGTCCGTGATGCCATCGCATCGGTCAGTACGCCGCCCCAGATCACCTCGTTCAACCCGCCGAGCGTCGTCGCGTACGGGCCGGACTTCATGTTGACGGTGAACGGCACGAACTTCCCGCCCGATTCAGTGGTGCGCGTCAATGGCACGACTCGGCAGACGACGTTCGTCAATGCTACGCAGCTGACCGCGAACATCCTCGCGGCTGATATCGCGACGACTGCGACGGGCGTCGGCGTCACCGTGTTCACGCCTGCGCTCAACCTTGCGTCGAGCGCGGCGACGCTGACCATTCTTCAACCGACGCTCGTCGCCGCACCCGCGATTGGCCCGCCGGGAAGCCCGCTCACCGTGACCTTGACGAACTGGGCCGGCGGCAACATGGATTGGCTGGCCATCGCGCCGACCGGCGCGGTGAACACGAGCTACTTGCCCACCTTTGTCTACGTGAGCACGCTGCCCGGCACCGGCGGGACCAAGACGTGGACCACCACGATGCCGACCGCGTTGGGCTCCTACGAGGCCCGGCTCTTCCTCAACAACGGCTTCACCCGCGCCGCCGCCAGCAATACCATCACCGACGCCAACATCAACCTGACGCCGACGATCACGACGCTGTCGCCCGCGAGCATCGCCGCCGGCAGTAGCGCCTTCACCCTGCACGTCACCGGCACCGCGTTCGTGACCGGGGCGACCGCCACCGTCGGCGGGGTGGCGCGCACGGCGACATTCGTCAGCGCCACGCAGCTGGACATCAGCGTGCAGGCCGCTGATGTCGCGGCGGTGGGCTCCGTCACCATCCAGGTGACCGACCCGACTCCCTGCGTGCCGACCGGCTGTCTCTCGAACGCGGTGACGCTCGCGGTGACGGCGCCGCCCGCGGCGCCCGTGCTCACGACCATCGCGCCGACGACCGCCGCCGCCGGCGGCGGGAGCTTCACGCTCACCGCCGCCGGCCAGAGCTTCGTCCCGGTCTCCTTCGTGCGGATCAACGGCAGCGCCCGGGCGACGACGTTCGGGTCGAGCACATCGCTGACGGCGACGATCCTGGCGAGCGACATCGCAAGTGCCGGCACGCCCGCCATCACCGTGGCAACGCCGGCGCCCTGCGTCGGCGCCGTGGCGGGCTTCTGCGTCTCGGGTGCCCAGACGCTGACCGTGACGGGGCCGGCACTGAGCGCGAGCCCGGCGACCGGGCCGCCGGGAAGCGCGCTCACGATCACGCTCACGAACTGGGCGGGCGGCAATCAGGACTGGCTCGCGCTCGCGCCGAGCGGCGCCGCGAACACGACGTACTTACCGTCGTATGTCTACGTGAACACGCTGCCCGGCGCCGGCGGGACCAAGACGTGGACGACCACGATGCCGACGGCAGTCGGCAGCTATGAAGCGCGCCTGTTCCTCAACAACGGCTTCACGCGCGCCGCCACCAGCAACACCATCACCGACGCGAACATCAATCCCACACCGACCATCACGAGCCTCGCGCCCGCGAGCGTCGCCGCCGGGAGCGCCGCGTTCACCCTGCGCGTCAACGGCACCGGTTTCGTATCCGGCGCGACCGCCACCGTCGGCGGCTCAGCGCGCGCCGTGAGCTTCGTCAGCGCGACTCAGCTCGACGTCAGCGTGCAGACGGCGGACGTCGCCGCGGTGGGCTCTGTCAACATCCAGGTGACCGATCCGACCCCGTGTGTGCCGACAGGCTGTCTCTCGAACACGCTGGCTCTCGCCGTGACCGCGCCGCCCGCCGCGCCGACACTCGGCTCCATCGCCCCGGCGACGGCAGCCGCCGGCGGTGCGAGCTTCACCCTGACCGCGACCGGCACGAGCTTCGTGCCGACCTCCGTCGTCCAGGTCAACGGCAGCGCACGGGCGACGACGTTCGGCACGAGCACGTCGCTGACGGCGACGATCCTGGCCGGCGACATCGCGAGCGCCGGCGCCCTGGCCATCACCGTCGCGACTCCGGCGCCCTGCGTCGGCGCCGTGGGCGGCTTTTGCGTCTCGGGGCCTCAGACCCTGACCGTGACCGGGCCGGCGCTCAGTGCAACTCCGACCACCGGGCCGCCCGGAAGCACGCTGACGATCACGCTCACGAACTGGGCGGGCGGCAATCAGGACTGGCTCGCGCTCGCGCCGACGGGTGCATCGAACACGGCTTATTTACTGCCGTATGTGTACGTGAACACGTTGCCCGGAACCGGCGGGACCAAGACGTGGACCACGACGATGCCCGCCACGTTGGGCACCTATGAGCCGCGCCTGTTCCTCAATAACGGCTACACGCGCGCCGCGACCGGCAACACCATCACCGTCGCCAACATCAATCCCACGCCGGCGATCACCACGCTGGCGCCCGCGAGCGTCGCCGCCGGCAGCGCCGCGTTCATCCTGCACGTCAACGGCACCGGCTTCGTGGCCGGGACAACCGCCACCGTCGGCGGGGTGGCGCGCCCGGCGACGTTCGTCAGCGCC
>CAYVHH010000077.1:0-4566 GCA_964450175.1 uncultured bacterium
ACAACGTCCTCGCCGGACGGCTCGGCTACGTGCCGCCCGTCGCCAGCGTGTTCGGGAGCTTTCCCCGGGCCGACCGCGAGCTGGCGCGCGCGTGTCTGGATCAGGTCGGGCTCGGCCACCTCGCCGAGCGGCGCGCCGACAAGCTGTCGGGCGGTGAGCAGCAGCGGGTCGCCATTGCGCGGGCGCTGGCGCAGCGGCCCGCGGTCATCCTGGCCGACGAGCCCACGGCGAGCCTCGATCCGGCGCTGACCAGCAGCATCATGGACATCCTCAAGGCGATCAACGTCGAGCAGGGGCTCACGCTCGTCGTCAGCCAGCATCAGCTCGAGACCGCCCTCGCCTACGCGTCGCGCATCGTCGGCTTCCGCCAGGGCCGCGTCGCCTTCGACGGCCCGCCCGCCGCGGTCACGCCGGGCGTCGTCCAGGCGATCTATGGCGACGGAGAAGAAAGATGAAGCCGGGCCATTTCACATTGCCGAAAAGACCGGGCGTGCGGAGCCGGCCGGCGCCTAGCTCACGCACACCCGCGGTGTACGCCGGCCTCACGACCCCCGTGACCGTGAACCAGAGCCAAACATCGCATCCGAAAGGACCGGGCGTGCGGAGCTTCGCCGCGTCTGTCTCAGCCCACCCTCGGTCCAAGCCGGGCTCACGGCCCCCGCTCCAATGAAACGCGCGGTCTACTTCGTCGCGCTCGTGGTCCTCGCGTGGCTCGTCTGGGACACCGGCGCCGACCCGATCCGTCTCGCTCGCGGCCTGCCCTGGATCCTCGATTTCCTGCGGCGCATGATGCCGCCCGATCTCAGCGTGTTGCCGGCCGCGCTGCTGGGCGCGCTCAAGACCGTCGAGATCGCGCTGCTCGGGACCGCGGTCGCCGCCGTCCTGGCGCTGCCGCTCGGCTTCCTCTCGGCGCGCAACGTCGCGCCGGGCGCCGTGTTCTACCCGGCGCGAGCCGTCCTCAACTTCTTCCGCAGCGTGGACACGCTCGTCTACGCCCTGGTCTTCGTTGCCGCCGTGGGGCTCGGTCCATTCCCCGGCGTCCTGGCCGTCGTCGCGTACACCACGACCTCGCTCGCCAAGCTCTACGGCGAAGCGGTCGAGGGTGTCGATCCCGGGCCCGTCGACGCGATCACCGCGACGGGCGCGACCCGACTTCAAGTCTTGCGCTTCGGCGTGATCCCGCAGGTGCTCCCCCTGTTCCTCTCCTACGTCCTCTATCGCCTCGAGTCCAACATCCGCGCGGCGACCGTGCTCGGCTTCGTGGGCGCCGGCGGCATCGGCTTTTATCTTCAGACGTACCTCCGGATGATCGACTACCGCGCGGCATCGACGGTGCTCCTCGTGACGGTGGCGATGGTGATGGTGGTCGACGCGATCAGCTCGCGACTGCGCGATCGGCTCGTGTGACGGATTCGTGGCGAGCCCTGACAAAGTCCGGCGTCTGGGCTAGAATCGCGGCACCTCGCGAAGGGAGGGCCCTCAATGGCTCACAGAACTGGCGTCAGGCTCGGCTCATTTCTGGTGTGCGCGGCGATTGTCGCGGCGGCGATCGGATTCGCGGCGACCACCGTCCGCGCGGCCAAGGCGACACTCACGGTCTACACGGCCGTCGAGGCTGACGACCTCAAGAAATACGCCGCCCGCTTCAACGAGGATTACCCGGACATCGAGATCAAGTGGGTGCGCGACTCGACCGGTGTCGTCACCGCCAAGCTGCTCGCCGAGAAGGCAAACCCGCAGGCCGACGTGATCTGGGGGCTGGCGGCGACGAGTCTCCTGGTGCTGAAGCCCGAGGGCATGCTCATGCCGTACGCACCGAAGGGTGTCGAGCGGCTCGACGCGCAGTTCCGTGACAAGGACAACCCGCCGGCGTGGGTCGGCATGGACGCGTGGGTCGCGGCGATCTGCTTCAACACGGTCGAGGCCGGAAAGAAGAACCTGCCCAAGCCCGCGTCGTGGAAGGACCTGGCCAAGCCCGTCTACAAAGGCACGATCGTCATGCCGAATCCGGCCTCGTCGGGCACCGGCTTCCTCGACGTCACGAGCTGGCTGCAGCTCTTCGGCGAGACCGAGGGTTGGAAGTACATGGACGCGCTCCACCAGAACATCGGCGTCTACACGCACTCCGGCTCGAAGCCGTGCACGATGGCCGGCGCCGGCGAGTATCCGCTCGGCGTGTCGTTCGAGTTCCGCGCGGCGCGGCAGAAGAAGCAGGGCGCGCCGATCGACATCGTGTTCCCGTCCGAAGGCTCGGGCTGGGACATGGAGGCGACCGCGATCGTGAAGGGCACGAAGAACCTCGAGGCGGCCAAGACGCTCGTCGACTGGTCGGTCAGCGACAAGGCGATGAAGCTCTACAACGAAGGCTACGCGGTGGTCGCGATCTCCAAGATGTCGCAGCCGATCGAGTACCTGCCCGGGAACATGCTCGAGCACATGATCAAGAACGACTTCCAGTGGGCGGCCGTGAATCGCGCCAAGATCCTCGGGGAGTGGGAGAAGCGCTACGGCGCAAAGTCGGAGCCCAAGAAGTAGGAAGACGGCAACGACGCTGCCATACCTCCGGATCAGCCGTCTCACGAAAAAGTTCGGCAGCTTCACCGCCCTCGACGACATCTCGCTCGAGATCGTCGAGGGCGAGTTCGTCTGCTTCCTCGGCCCGTCGGGATGCGGCAAGACGACGTTGCTCCGCGCGATCGCCGGGCTCGACATCCAGACGAGCGGCCGCATCGAGCAGAACGGCCGTGACATCTCGGCGCTGCCGCCGACCAAGCGCGACTTCGGCATCGTGTTCCAGTCCTACGCGCTCTTCCCGAACCTGACCGCCGCCAAGAACGTCGCCTACGGCCTCGAGAACGCGCGCATGTCGCGCCCCGAGATCGCCCGCCGCGTCCTCGAGCTGCTCGACCTGATGGGCCTGGCCACGCACGGCAACAAGTATCCGGCGCAGCTCTCGGGCGGCCAGCAGCAGCGCGTGGCGCTGGCCCGCGCGCTGGCGACCTCGCCGGGCCTCCTGCTGCTCGACGAGCCGCTCTCCGCGCTCGACGCGAAGGTGCGGGTGCATCTGCGTCACGAGATCAAGCAGCTCCAGCGCCGCCTGCGCGTGACGACCATCATGGTCACTCACGACCAGGAAGAGGCGCTCACGATGGCCGACCGCATCGTGGTGATGAACCTCGGCGCGATCGAGCAGATCGGCACCCCGCTCGAGATCTACCGCGAGCCGGCCTCGCCGTTCGTGGCCGACTTCATCGGCGTGATGAATTTCGTGGCCGGCACCGTCGTGCGCGACGGCGTGGTCCGGCTCGGCGGCGCCGAGCTCGCCTGCGACGTCGACGGCCTGGCCGTCGGGACGGCGGTGACGCTCGCCATCCGCCCCGAGGACATCGTGATCCACGACCCCGGGCGGAGCGAGCCGAACGCTCTCGCGATGCGCGTGGACGCGCTCGCGTTCCTCGGCTCCTTCTTCCGCGCCGACCTCGTCGGCGAGGCCACCGCCGGGGTGCTCCTGCGGGCCGATCTTCCGGTCGACCTGATCCGGCGCCGCGGGATCGCCGAGAAGAGCACGCTCTCGGTACTCCTGCCGCGGGAGCGGATCCGGGTCTATCCCGGGAGCGCCGTCAATCGCTGACGCCGCGCTCGCGCGGGCGGATCAGGCCGCCACCGTCGTCCGGCCCGAGTCGAGCCGCGACGATCGGCTCATGCGCCTGTTCATCGGCGTCATCGGACTCTATCTCGTCGCCGCGCTCGCGCTGCCGCTCGGTCTCATGCTCGCGAAGAGTTTCGAAGGGCCGCACGAAGAGTTCGTCGGTCTGGCCAACTACGTCCGGTACTTCTCGACGCCCGCGCTCTTCCAGTCGATCGGCAACAGCCTGCGGGTCTCGATCCTCAGCACCCTCATCACGGTGCCGCTGGCGTTCGTCTACGCGTACGCGCTCACGCGCTCGCTCATGCCCTTCCGCGGTTTCTTCAAGACCGTCGCGCTCGTCCCGATCCTCGTGCCTTCGCTGCTGCCCGGCCTGGCGCTCGTCTACCTGTTCGGCAACCAGGGGTTGCTGAAGGGGGCGCTCTTCGGACACAGCATCTACGGACCGATCGGTATCGTCCTGGCGGAAGTCTTCACGACCTTTCCGCACGCCCTGCTGATCATCCTGGCGGCACTCGCACTGGCCGACGCCCGGCTCTACGAGGCGGCGGTGGCGCTCCGCGCGTCGCGGCCCAAGATCTTCTGGACCGTCACGCTTCCGGGCGCGCGCTACGGCCTGATCAGCGCCACCTTCGTCGTCTTCACCACGGTCGTCACCGATTTCGGCGCGCCGAAGGTCATCGGCGGCCAGTACAACGTGCTGGCGACCGACGTCTACAAGCAGGTCATCGGCCAGCAGAACTTCCAGATGGGCGCCGTCGTGAGCGTCATCTTGCTGGTGCCCGCCATCTTCGCCTTCATCGTCGACCACACGGTGCGGCGCCGGCAGGTGGCGCTCCTCTCGGCGCGAGCCGTGCCCTACGAGCCCAAGCGGCAGCGTCTGTTCGATCTCCTGATGCTCGGCTACTGCGTCGTGACGG
>CAYVHH010000078.1:0-26610 GCA_964450175.1 uncultured bacterium
TGGCCAAACGGGGCAAGGGCGACGCGCTCGCGAAGCAGATCGAGGCGAAGGCCGCCGAAGCCCTGGCGACCCTCGAGCGGCTGAGCGACGTGGACTGGCAAACGGTGACCCAGGCGGAGAAATGGACGGTGGCCGCGACCGCGCACCACTACGCCAGCGTGCTCGAGCCGATCTGCGGCATGATCGAGAGCGTCGCGAGCGGCCGATCCCCCGAGCCCTTCAATCCAGGCCTGATCGACGAGATGAACGCCCGGCACGCGCGCGACTACGCTGGCTGCAGCAAGGCCGAGACGATCGAGCTCTTGCGCAAGGGCGTCGCGGCCGCTACGGCGACCGTCCGGCGCCTGAGCGACGCGCAGCTCGCGAAGAGCGCGAAGGTCCTGTCGACCATGCCGCCGATGAGCGTGGAGCAGCTCGTCACCGGTGGGTTGCTCGCGCACCTGGACGAGCACTTCGGCAGCATTCGCAAGGCGGTCGGCCCCCAGCCCATTCGCGGGTGAGGTGACGGCCCAAGACTTTTTGCCGTTGACACGCTCCGACGTAGGCCCTAGTTTCGGTGCGCCCACAAGGGATTTCGTGCGTCGCACCGATCTTTTTGCGCCGGAGACGTGGAATGCGAGCTCTCTTCATCGCGGCTGGGTTGGTGGCTTCGCTCCTGATGACGTCGTCGAGGGCCGTCGACGCCCAGGAGACGCTGACGAATCAGTCCATCGTCGAGCTGGTCAAGGCCGGACTGTCCGAGCGCGTCATCATCGCGAAGATCCGGAACAGCCCGACGAACTTCGACACGCGGACCGACGCCCTGATCGCGCTGAAGAAGAACGGGGTCTCGGAGAAGATCATCGAGGCGATCATGTCGCCGTCGGCGCCGGCCGCGGCGGCGCCGCCCGCATCGAGCGCCCCGGCCGGGAGCGTGGCGATGACGCCCCCGGCCGGAGTGCCGGTGCAGTCGCGGCCCACGGTCTATCAGATCGTCGGAGGCAAAGAAGTCGAGCTCATGGCAGCCGGGAGCGAAGTCCAGAGGAATCGAGCCATGTATTCTCGGTCGACCGAGGTGGTGATTCCCGGCAACAAGGCCAAGTACCGGACGGCGGAGCGGCAGCCGGTGTTCGTGCTCACGACACCGCCCAGCGAGATGCCGCTCGTCAAGCTCGACCCCGGCAAATCCGATCGCAATCTGAAGGTCGGCGGCGGGTCACGGGCGCCCTACGCCGGCTCGACGTCCACGCGGGGCATACGCGGCGAGGACATGGTCGACATCGATATCGAGCGCGACAGTCGCGGATTCTACCGAGTCAAGCCGAAGGCTCCGCTGGCGCCGGGCGAATACGGATTCGTCGTGACGCGAGGCGGCAGCCCGATGGGTAGCAGCATCTACGACTTCGGCGTCGACTGAGACGGTCGCCATCGGGCCCTCACTCGAACGGGCGTCCGTACCGCTCGAGATGGGCGACGTCGCGTAGCGGCTTGCGCTGCTTCTTGCCTCGCCCGACGGCCCGGGCCGGATAGCCGAACGGCAGGATCGCCAGCACGTCGAGGCCGGCCGGGATATCGAGCAGGCTCTTCACCTGATCGAGCCCGCCGAATCCCACCCAGTTCGATCCCACGCCGTCGCCCCACGCGGTCAGCAGCATCGACTGGATCGCGCGGCTCGCGTCCGAGACGGCGAAGCGCGTCTTGTCGGTGGCGACGATGACCGCGAGCGGCGCCTGCGCCACGTACGAGCCGCTCGAGGCCAGCGCCCCGAGCCGCCGGAGTGTCCCGCCGTCGCGGACGACGATGAAGTGCCACGGCTGTCGGTTCATGCCGCTGCCGGTGAGACGGCCCGCCTCGACGATCCGGCGGACCACCGCATCCGGGATCGGCTTGCTCTGGTAGCTGCGTACGGCCAGCAGGGTGCGGACGGCGTCGAAGACGTCCATCGCCGGCTGAGCCCCACCTTCACGAATCGCCATCGGTCGCCTCCCGGGGTGTCGTTCGGCATCAGTCTGCGTCCAGTGTGCGCTCGGGCGCACGCCGCGAGCGGCAGAAGTCGCGGCTGCCGGCGCCCACGACTTAACCGCTAGTTTTAAACGGGTGTACAATTAATTTCGGAGCGATCGCGATGACGAAGAATGCGACTCGACGAATCGCCCGGCGCGCGGGGAGGCGCCCGCGGCGCAGCCACGACTCCCAGGCCACCCGGAAGTCGCTGCTGAGCGCGGCCGCCGAGCTCTTCGCGGCGCGGGGCTTCGACGGCGCCTCGGTGGCCGAGGTCGCCCGGCAGGCCAGGGCCAACAAGGCCCTCATCAACTATCACTTCGGGAGCAAGCTCGAGCTGTATCGCACCATCCTTCGCGAGATGTTCGCGGAGCTGCTCGAGCGGGTCGAGCCGTTGCGCGACGATCCACGCCCGCCCGATGACGTGCTGCGGGAGTTCATCGCCATCGTGGGCGATACGGCCAACCACCGGCGCCCGCACCTGTCGAAGATGATGCTGCGCGAGGTCATCGCCGGAGGGCCGCGTCTCGACCACGAGGTCCTGGCCTATCCCATGCGGGTCTTCGCGGTCGTGCGCGAGATCATCGCGCGCGGGGTCCGCGAGCGGGTATTCCGGCCCGTCGATCCCGTCCTGACCCACATGAGCTTGATCGGGAGCCTGGTCTTCTTTTTCGCGACCGCCGACTTCCGGAGCCGGATGGCCGCCGAGGCGCCGATCCCGCTCGCGACGACTCCGCCCGACGCCTACGTGCGGCACTTGCAGGAGCTGATCGGGCGCGGGCTCGCGGTGGACGGCGCATGAACCGCCGGCGGATCGTCATGGCGCTCATGCTGCTGGCCGTCCTCCTGGGGGCGGGGGGGTACTACGTGGTCGCGTCGCGGCCGGCGGTGCTCGTCCTCACCGGCATCGTCACCACGAACGACGTGGTCGTGAGCCCGCAGATCAGCGGCCAGATCGGCCGCTTGCTCGTGAACGAGGGTGACATGGTCACCCGCGACCAGCTGCTGGCGGTGATCACGCCCGACGAGCTCGCGGCCGACCGCACCTACTATGCGCAGAACGCCGAAGGCGTCACCGCGCAGGTGAAGGAGAGCGAGGCGGCGCTCCGCTACCAAGAGCAGCAGACGCGCGATCAGATTCGTCAGGCGGAGGCGATGCTGGCGTCCACCGAGTCGCAGCGCGCGGCGGCCGAATCCGATCTCGAGATCGCGCGGCTGAGCTTCGAGCGCAACCAGCGGCTCGTCCAGCAGCAGCTGATCTCCGTCGAGCAGTTCGACCAGGCCCGGACGGGCTTCGAGGGAGCGCGCGCGAAGGTCGAATCGCTCAAGAAGCAGGCGGATGCGCAGCGCGCCGCGGTCGCGCTCGCGCGCTCGACGGCCGAGCAGATCGCGATGAAGCGCCACCAGCTCGAAACCAACCAGCGCCAGGAGGCCGCGGCGACCGCGCAGAAGGTCAAGGCGGAGGTCCGGCTCGGCTACACGGAGATCCGGGCACCGATCGCAGGCATCGTGGACGTGCGCGCGGTCCGCCCGGGCGAGGTCGTGAGCGCCGGGCAGCCGATCGTGTCGCTGATCAACCCCGACGATCTGTGGGTGCGGGTCGACGTGGAGGAGTCCTACATCGACCGCGTGCGGCTGGGCGACCGGCTGACGGTCCGGCTGCCGTCGGGCGTCGAGCGGCCGGGCGTCGTGTTCTTCCGCGGCGCCGACGCCTCGTTCGCCACGCAGCGCGACGTGAGCCGCACCAAGCGCGACATCAAGACCTTCGAAGTGCGGCTGCGCGTCGACAACCAGGATCGGCGGCTCGCCGTCGGGATGACCGCGTACGTCCTGTTCCCGGTGCAGTGATGGCGGCCATCGAGGTCCAGGGCATCGTCAAGCGCTTCGGCGAGTTCACCGCGGTGAACGGCATCACGTTCGACGTCGCGGAACGGGAGATCTTCGGCCTGCTCGGGCCGAACGGCGCCGGGAAGTCGACGCTCATCCGCATGCTGACGACCCTGCTTCCGCCGACGTCCGGCACCGCGCGGATCGGCGGCTTCGACATCGTCGCGCGCGCCGACGACGTACGGCGCACGATCGGGGTCATTCCCCAGGCGATGACCAGCGACCTGGAGCTGACCGTTCGCGAGAATCTGCTGATCCACGCGAAGCTCTACGGTGTCGGCCGGGAGAAGCGTAAGCGGATCATCGGAGAGCTGCTGGATGCGGTCGAGCTGACCGCGTGGGCCGACAAGCCGGTCAAGAATCTCTCCGGCGGCATGCGCCGGCGCGCCGAGATCGCGCGGGGGCTGGTCCACGAGCCGCGGATCTTCTTCCTCGACGAACCGACGACCGGCCTCGATCCGGTCTCGCGCACGGCGGTCTGGGAGATGCTGGAGCGCATCAAGGCGCAGCGGGATCTGACGATCCTGTTGACGACCCACTACATGGACGAAGCCGACAAGCTCTGCGACCGCATCGCCATCGTCGACCACGGAGAGCTCGTGGCGCTCGACGCGCCGATGACGCTCAAGGCGTCGATTCCCGGCAAGAACGTCCTGGAGGCGAGCTTCGGGCCGGCGCCGGCCGATTGGGAGCAGCGCCTGCGCGCGCTGCCGGGTGTGGAGAGCGTCCTCGCTCGCGATCACGTCGTCCGTCTGGCCTCGACCAACGGACCGGCCACGACGCTGGCCCTCATGGAGGCGGCCGAACTGGCCGGCGTGGCGGTGCAGTCACTCTCGGTGCAGAGCACGTCGCTCGACGACGTCTTCGTTCACTACACGGGACGCGCCCTCCGCGACGCCGCCCATGACGCGGCGCCGCGCGAGAGCCCGTTCGTGCTGCCGCGAGGATAGTGAGATGCACCGTGTGTTGGCCCTCGTCGAGCGCGAGCTCCGCCGGTTCCGTCGCAGCCCGACCCTGATGGTCATGTCGCTCCTGTTTCCCGTGGTGCAGCTCGTGGTGCTGGGGTACGCGTTCGGCGGCAACGTGAAGCACCTGCGGGTCGGCGTGGTCGATCAGGACCACGGGCTCTCGGCAGTGAAGGTGCGCGAGCTGACGCGGGCGGTCGCCGGCGGCGCCAAGACCTTCGATGTCCTCGAGTACGGCGACTCGGGCCGGGCGCTTCAAGATCTGCGCGACGGGCACCTGAACGGCGTGCTGGTGATCCCGCCGGAGTTCTCGCGCAAGACCATGGCGAACACCGACCCGCGGCTGGCGCTGATCGAGGACAACACCGACAACGTGGTGGCCTCGACCCTGGCCGCGGCCACCGGCGGCCTCGTGCAGGCATTCAACCAGCCGTCGCTGGACGCGCGGCGGATGCCGCGCCAGGTCTCGCTCGACGTGATCGAGGTCTATCCCTACGTCCCGTACATCCAGTACCTGCTGCCCGGCTCGATCGTCATGGCCGTGTTCATGATGGTGATGATCGGCGGCGGAATCATTTACATCGACGACAAGGCGCGTGGGCTGCACGAGGGCTACCTCGTGACCCCGGTCACCAAGCTGGAGCTCATCGCCGGCTTCAATCTGTCGGGCGCGATCAAGGCGGTGATGGCCGGTGTGGTCCTGATGCTGGTCGGCTCGGTGATCGCCGGCATCCCGGACCCGTTCGCGCCGCTGCGGCTCCTCAAGCTGGCACTCGTCATCACGGTGACCGCGCTGGCGCTGGTCAGCCTGATGTTCCTGCTGATGGTGCGGGTGAACGATCCGCTCGTTCCGCGCGCCATCTTCGGCGTCCTGAACACCGTGCTCTACTTCCCCAGCGGCGCCGTGTACCCGCAAGAAGGGTTTCCGGCGTGGCTGCGGGCGATCGCGGTCGTCGACCCGTTCACGTACGCGGTGCACGCGCTGAAGAGTCTCTTGCTGAAGAACACCGGCATCGGAGCGATCGGGCTCGACCTGGCGTACCTGCTGGCGTTCGCGGCGGCGGCGATGGCCGCCGCCACCGTGCTCTTTCGCCGCACGCTCTGAGACCGGGATTTCCCCGTCCGGAAACTCGGCGACCCCGGTCCGCCCCGCCGCGCGAGCGCGCAGTATAATCGGGCGGCTGCCGAGACGCTCGGACGGAGGACGCGTATGCACGTCGGCCTGGTCATGGAGTGTGACTACCGCGAGGGCAGAACGCAGGAAGAGGCGTTCGCCGAGGCGATGTCGATCGCGGAGATCGCGGAGACGCAGGGGCTCGACGGGGTCTGGCTGGCCGAGCGCCACTTCGCGATGCACCGCCGGCCGACGGATCCGATGGGTGCCGGGATTCCGTCGATCGCCTCGGTGCCGCTGGTGCTGGGCGCGGCGATTGCCGCGCGGACGAACCGCGTCCGGATCGGGACCGGTGTCAGCGTCCTTCCGCTCTGTCACCCGATCCGGACCGCCGAGGAAGCCGCCACCGTCGATCAGATCAGCAAGGGCCGTCTCGACTTCGGCGTCGGACGCAGCGGCTTTCCTCGGGCGTACTCCGGCTACGGCGTGCGCTACGACGAGAGCCGCGAGCGGTTCCAGGAATCGCTCGACATCATCCTCAAGGCGTGGACGCATGAAGGCTTCTCGCACGCCGGCAAGTACTTCTCGGCCGACAACCTGACCGTCGTGCCGCGGCCATATCAGAAACCCCATCCGCCCATCTGGGTGGCGGCGACGACGGCCGACACCTTTCCGATGGTCGGCCGCATGGGCTTCTCGCTCGTCACCGGGCTCCGGGGCTTCGACGTGCCCGAGGCCGTCGGGCACCTCGAGGCGTATCGCACCGCGCTGCGCGAGGGCGGCCACGCGGGCGACGGCAACGTCTACCTCCGCATTCCCGCCTACGTCGCGGCCACCGCGGCGCGGGCGCACGCCGAGGCCGAAGAGAGCACGATGCGGTCCTACCGTCGCCTGGCCGAGAATTTCGCGTCGTCGATCGGCGCGACGGGCACGACGGTGTCCGAAGAGCGCGCTGAGCGCGCGGAGCGTCTCTCCAGCCTGACCTACGAGGACGTGCTCCGCGACCGGGTCGCGTACGGCACGCCGGACATGGTGGCCGACCGGCTGCGTGAGCTGCGCGACCAGCTCGGCCTCGCCGGGGTCATCATCGAGTCGAACGTCGGCGGACGGATTCCGCTCGATCGCGTGCTCAACTCCATTCGTCTCTACGCGCAGGAAGTCGCTCCGCGCCTGCGCTGAACGTTCGGACCGGCGAAAGCCGCTGAGGAGAGCGCCGTGACGACGAATCGCAGATCCTACGTCTACGTCGGACTGGCGGGCGAAACCGCTCCGGGCCGTCCCGTCAAGTCCGGGCTCTATCGCCTGGCCGCCGGCGACGATCGCTGGGAGCTCGCGACCCGCGGGCTCCCCGCCGCCCCCGCCATCCGCGCGATCGCCACCCACCCCGAGCAGGCCGGCACGGTCTACGTCGGAACGCAGGACGGTCCGTACCGCAGCGACGATCACGGTGACCACTGGGAGAAGCTCGACGTCCCGGATCACGGTCTGCCGGTGTGGTCGCTGGCGTTCGATCCGCGAAACGCGCAGGTGATGTACGCGGGCTACGAGAACTGCGAGATCTATCGGAGCGACGACGGCGGCCTCCGCTGGCGACAGCTTCCGGTCACCGTGCGGTTCCCCGAGGTGACGGTGGCGGCCGGCTCCAACCCGGCCAAGCGCGTGCTCGAGCTTGCGGCGAATCCGGCGAATCCCGACGAGATCTACGGCGCCATCGAAGTCGGCGGCGTGATCCGCAGCCTCGACGGCGGCGAGCACTGGGACAACATGAGCCACGGGCAGTACGTGAACGACGACACGGTGGACATGCACGGCGTGCTGGTCGGACGCTGGCGCCCCGGCCAGGTGTTCGCGATCGGCCGCGCCGGCCTGTTCTGCAGCGCCGATCGCGGCGAGCACTGGGCCAGCGCACGGCTCGAGCCGCTGAATCCCAACGGGCAGACCTACTGCCGCGACATCCGCGAGGCTCCCGGCGATTCGAAGACGATCTGGGTGGCGGGCGGCGCAAACTTCCAGAGCGACGTCGGCGCCCTGTTCCGCAGCAAGGACGGCGGTACCAGCTGGACGAAGGTGGACATGGGCGTGAAGCCCCGGACCACGATGTTCTCGCTCGCGTTCGACGCGCGCCAGCCCAAGCGCATGTACTGCGCCAGCAGCGGCGGCGAGGTGTTCGGCAGCGAGGACGGCGGTCAGAGCTGGACGGCGCGTCCCTTGCCCGACGGCGCCACGCAGGTCTACGCCATGGGATGCGCGTAGCGCCGCGAGCCGGTGTGATCGGCAGTAGGCGGCCGCGATCCGCCCAGGCGGCCGGACGCGCTCGCCGGGCGCGATAGAATTCAGAGTCATGGACGGGCGTTCGGTCGAGCGCAGGCTCGCCGCCATCCTCAGCGCCGACGTGGAAGGCTACAGCCGCCTCATGGGCGACGACGAGGTGGCGACCGTCCGCGCCATCACCGCCTATCGCGGCGTGATCGCCTCCGCGGTGGCCGGTCACGGCGGGCGCGTCGTGGATGCCCCGGGCGACAACGTGCTGGCGGAGTTCGCGAGTGTCGTGGACGCCGTCCAGTGCGCCGTCGACATCCAGCGCGAGCTCCAGTCGCGCAACGCCGAGCTGCCGCCCCCACGGCAGATGCGCTTCCGCATCGGCATCAACCTGGGCGACGTCATCGTCGAGGGTGAGCGATTGTACGGCGACGGCGTCAACATCGCCGCCCGCCTCGAAAGCCTGGCCGAGGGCGGCGGCATCTGCCTTTCGGGCACCGCCTACGATCAGATCGAGGGCAAGCTCCCGTTCACCTGCGAGTTCGCCGGCGAGCACACCGTCAAGAACATCGCGCGACCTGTTCGCGTCTATCGCCTCCGTCTCCACCCGGGCGCGTCGTCCACGCCGTCACCGCGAGGCGGCACGCGACGGGTCCGGGGAGTCGCCGCCGTAGCCGCGATCCTGCTGCTCCTCGGCGCCGGCGGCTGGGCCGGCTGGCGCTGGTGGCTCAGGCCGGTCGAGTCGGCCGGGCTGCCGCTACCCGACAATCCGTCGGTGGCCGTGCTGCCCTTCACGAACCTGAGCCAGGACCCGGCGCAGGAATATTTCAGCGACGGCATGACCGAGGACCTGATCACCGGGCTCTCGAAGGTCTCCGGGCTGTTCGTGATCGCGCGCAACTCGGTCTTCACCTACAAGGGCAAGCCCGTGAAGGTTCGCGACGTCGGGCGAGACCTCGGCGTGCGCTACATCCTGGAAGGCGGGGTGCAGCGCTCCGGCAGCCGCGTGCGCATCACGGCGCAGCTCGTCGATGCCGGCACTGGATATCACATCTGGGCCGAGCGCTACGACCGCGAGGTGACCGATATCTTCGCGCTCCAGGACGAGGTCACGAAGCAGATCGTGCGGGCCATGGCCGTGAGGCTCACAGACGCGGAGCGCGTGCGCCTGGGCCGGGCGCCGACCGGCGTGCTGGAAGCCTACGATCTCGTCCTTCGCGGGCACGAGGAGCGCAGCCGCACGACGCGCGAGGGCAACGCCGAGGCGCGGCGGCTCTTCGTCAAGGCCATCGACCTCGACCCGGGCTACGCGGCGGCCTATCTGGGGCTGAGCTGGACGTATCTGCAGAGCTGGCAGTTTCTATGGACCGCCGATCGCGAAAGCCTCGAGCGAGCGCGCGAGCTCGCCGAGAAAGCCAGCGCGCTGAACGACAATCTGGCGGGCGCCTGTCATCTCCTGGGAGAGATCTATCTGTGGATGAAGGAGCACGACCGGGCGATCGCTCAGGCCGAGCGCGGCATCGCGCTCGCGCCGAACGACGCGGACGGCTACGAGACGATGGCCGAGGTGCTCGGCTGGTCGGGCAGAGGGGAGGAGAGTGTCGCGGCGATTCGCCACGCGATGCGTCTCAACCCGCACTATCGCTCCTTCTATCTGTGGACCCTGGGCCACGGCTACTATCTGACCGAGCACCGACAGGAAGCGCTCGACGCGTTCGCCAAGCTCCTGGAAGCGAATCCCAACTTCGGTCCGGCGTACGCCTACCGCGCCGTCCTGTTCAGCGAGCTCGGGCGGATCCAGGACGCCCGCGAGGCGTGGGGCAAGGCGAGCCAACTGAGCCCGGGCGCCTCGATCGCAGGCCTTCGCGAGCGGATCCCTTACAAGCGCCCGGCCGATCTCGACCGTCTTCTCACCGCCGCGCACCGCGCCGGGATGCAGTAAGCCCGCGCGGCTCTCGCCGTGCGCAACCTCAAAACACGGCGCTGCCTTCAGAAGATTGGGACGCGCGTGTTCACGGATGTCCGATACGTCACAACGGCCAGCCGCCCAGGCTCCACGCCGGAGGCCAGGAGCTGTCGGACCCCGGCCACGGCGATCCCCGTTGCGATCGCTTCGCCGGGACATGCGTGCGGGCCGCTCCCGAACGTGAACGCCCGGCGGGACGGCCGGAAGGGATCGAATCGCGACGGCTCGGGATTCGCCCTGGGATCTCGGTTGGCGGCCGCGAGCACCACGAGCACGGCGTCTCCGGCTTTCATCGCCTGTCCGGCGACCGTCGCGTCACGCGCGAGGAAGCGCCGCGTGTTCTGTACGGGCGGATCGTAGCGCACGACCTCACGAACGATCGCCGCGAGCTCGCCGGGATTCGCGTCGCTCGCGCCCTGTGGCCGCTGTCGGCCGAGCGTCACCAGCGTGTTCCCGATCAACCCGGCGGTCGCG
Source organism: uncultured bacterium (assembly GCA_964450175.1). Taxonomy (GTDB): domain Bacteria; phylum Methylomirabilota; class Methylomirabilia; order Rokubacteriales; family CSP1-6; genus AR31. Next base: position 10,646 of record CAYVHH010000078.1, read on the forward strand.
TCGTACGCCTGAGAGAGAAAGCCGATGCCGTTGGCGACGGCGTCCTCACGCTCGGCTCGGCCCGCGCTCGCGACCTCTCGATCCAGATCGCCGAGCAGGGTGAGCGACGGCGAGGGCGGGGGCACATCCAGCAGCGCCCGAACGGCCTCGAGCATTTCGGCGGCGGCGGCGTTTCCGCGCGCCAGCCGCTCGTTCGTCGCGGCCGGCGCGAGGCTCCCCACGAGATCGCGCACGAGGGCGACCGTGCGAGCCAGCTCGAGCGGCGCCACTCCGAGCAAGCTCGCCAGCACGTACGCCGACAGGCTGAACGCGAACTCGTTCAGGCGCGCGGGATCACTGGTCGGCTCCAGCTCCTTGACGAGGTGCTCGGCCCAGCGTTCGGCCTGTTCGACGATCGAGGCCTCGATGCGAGCCGTCACGGCTGACACGGCCGGCTTCATCGCCGAGTGGCGCGCGCCGTCGTTCATGCGCACGAGGCGACCGAAAATATCGCCGGCCGGTGATCCCCGGAGCGCGCCTGGCACCGGCTCGGCCGGCGGACGGACCAGACACGCGGGATCGGCGAGCACGTCCGTCACCGCCGCGGCGCTGCACACGACCCACAATCCGAGCGCCTCGTCGCGGTGGACGGGTCGGGTCGCGACGAGCTCCGCGTAGTAGGGATAGGGATCGCGGTGCGTCACCGCGGCGATCGGATCGCTCGGCCGATCGGGCGCCGCCGCCGTGCTCATCGTGCGAAGAGCTCGGGCCACGTCGCGACCCGTCGCCCGTGCCAGGTCGGTCCCTCGCGAACGAACTTCCACTCCGGATTCCTCGTGACATCGCGCAGGGCGTCGCACACCTGATGGAACGTCGGCACGTCGGCGTCGGCGCACTCGAAGTAGGTGACGAAGTCGTACGTGCCCTCGGGCGCCGGCTCGGTCGCGGCCTTGTAGGTTCGCCGGAGCAGACACGAGATGCCGGCGGCCGACGCCAGCGCGTGCCCTTCGTTCTGCATGCGGCCCGCGTCGTCGTAGCGCGGCAGGAAATAGGTGTGGCGCTCCATCCAGTCCTTCGCCCACCAGCCGGCCGTCTTGCTCATCGGGATCAGGAACCCGTTGGGCATGCGGCGTCCGGGTTGCTGCACGACCTGGTGCGCGTAGGCGAAATTGTTCATGGCCGCGCCGGTGTACGTCCGCGGGCGCACGACGCCACCGATCACGCGCAGACGAGCCATCGACCCGAGCAGGCGAGCGGCCTCGGCGCAGAAGTCGCCGACCGGCGGCGCGGCCGGCGCGGCCACGTGCACGACCGCGTCAGCTCGGCCGACGGCGTCGTCGGCGATGGCCCCGTTCGTCGCGCCGTGCCGGCGCAGAAACGCGATCGACTGAGCCGGCGGGCCTCCGGCGGGCTCGAATTCGTTCACGAGCCCGAGCTTCTCGGCGAGCGCTGGGATCGCGACCCCGGCGACGGTGCGTGGCTCGGCGCCGTCGGCGAGCCGCAGGCACACGTACGCGCCGTGGCGAAGGACTTCACGGGGCAGGACCGAGTTGTCGAGCATCGCGCACCTCCTTGATGCGTCACCGCACGGTTGATGGGTCACGGTAGCGGCGCGATCGGCCATGTGTCCAATGCATAGAGCGGAGGGGGGTCATCAGCTATGCTGATGACCGTGGAGATCGACCAGGTCGAGACCTTCGTGGCCGTCGTTCGTGGCGGCGGCTTCACGAAGGCCGCGTCGCTCCTGCACCTCTCGCAGCCGGCGGTGAGCCGCCGGCTCGACCTGCTCGAGCGGGAGCTCGGCGCTCCGCTGTTCGAGCGGATCCGGAGCGGCGTGTCACTCACCGAGGCCGGCCGCACCTTTCTGCCTCACGCCGAGGGGTTGCTGGCCTGCATGCACGACGGCCTCGACTCCGTCCGCGCGCTGCATCAGGTCGATCGCGGAACCATCACCCTGGCGCTCGTCGGCACCCTGGCGAGCACGACCCTCACCGGCTGCCTGCAGCGCTTCCGCGACGCGCACCCGCGCGTCGAGCTGAGGCTGCGCACCGCGCTCAGCCAGGAGGTCAGCGTGCTGGTGCGGCGCGGCGACGCGACGCTCGGGCTGCGCTACGGCGGCGATCCGCATCCGGAGATGCTCTGCGTCGGCGTCTACGACGAGCCGATGATGGTCGTCTGCTCCCCGCGCCACCCGCTGGCTCGACGCCGGAGCGTCAAGCCGTCGGCGCTCGGGCCCGAGCGGTGGGTCGCGTTTCCGCCGCGCAACGACGCGTACTACGAGCCGTATCCCTGGTCGCTCCCGAATCGACTGGCCGGGTGGGGGCTCAGCCCCGCGGAGATCATCCCGATCGATAGCCTCACGGCGCAGAAGCGCATGGTCGAGGCCGGGTTCGGCCTGGCGCTCTTGCCCGAGAGCAGCGTGGACGAAGAGCTGCGCTCGGGAACGTTGCGTGAGATGCGGATCGCCGGGAAGAGCGTCACGATCCCGGTCGTCTTGATCCACCGCCGTCGCGGATACCTGAGCGGGGCCGCGAAGGCTCTGATGACCGAGCTGGCGGCGTGGTCGAGCCGCCCGGCGTCCGCGCGCCGCTCCGACCGCGCGCCGGGCCTTCGCAGGCCCAGACCCCGGCTCGGGAAAACTTGAGTCCACGCATCGGATTTTGCTTGTATGTGAGGTATATGCGAACCATCGAGAGCGCCATTGCCAAAGCGTAGCCGTACCGCGAGTCGTCCCGAGCCGAGCCCCGCGCCGGCGCCGCCGAAGCCGGCGGTCACGGCGACACCCAAGCCGGGAGTCTCCGCCGTCGAGATGGGAGCTCGCCAGCGCGAGATCTCCGTCTCCGAGTTCTTCACCAAGAACCGACACCTCCTCGGTTTCGACAATCCGCGCAAGGCCCTGCTGACCTGCGTCAAGGAAGCCGTCGACAACGCGCTCGACGCCTGCGAAGAGGCGGGGATCCTCCCGGACATCGTCGTCAAGGTGGAGGCGGTCGGCAACGGAGGCCCGCCGCCCCCGGCGAGCCAGGCGAGCCGCTTCCGCATCACCGTCGCCGACAACGGCCCGGGCATCGTCCGGCAGCAGATCCCGCCGATCTTCGCGAAGCTCCTGTACGGCTCGAAGTTCCATCGACTCCGCATGAGCCGCGGCCAGCAGGGTATCGGCATCTCGGCCGCGGGCATGTACGGCCAGCTCACCACCGGCAAGCCCGTGCAGATCATCTCGCGCACGAGCGCGAGGTCGCCCGCGCACTTCTTCGAAGTCCAGATCGACACCAAGAAGAACGAGCCGCTGATCCTCGAGAAGAAGCAAATCGACTGGGAGTCGCCGCGCGGCACCCAGGTCACCCTGGAAGTCGAGGGCCGCTACCAGAAGGGCCGCGCCTCGGTCGACGAATACGTCGAGCAGACGATCATCGCGAACCCGCACGTCAAGCTGACGTACTTCACGCCGGAGGGCGAGACCAAGGAGCTGCCCCGGACGTACGATCAGGTTCCCGAGTCGCCGCGCGAGATCAAGCCGCACCCGTACGGCATCGAGCTCGGGATGCTGCTCAAGATGCTCCAGGACACGAAGAGCCACTGGCTCTCGGGGTTCCTGGCCGGCGACTTCAGCCGCGTGTCGCCGCGGCTGGCCGAGGACATCTGCAAGGCCGCGGGTGTCTCGCCGCGCGCGCGCCCGCGCGACGTCCACGGCCAGGCCGCGGAGAATCTCTACAAGGCGATCCAGTCGACGAAGATCATGGCGCCGCCGACCAATTGCCTGTCGCCGATCGGCGAGCGGGCGATCCTCTCGGGGCTCTACCAGCAGATCAAAGGCGATTTCTACACGGCGGTCAGCCGGCCGCCGGCGGTGTATCGCGGCAACCCCTTCGTGATCGAGGCGGGACTCGCGTTCGGGCGCGGGCCGGAGCAGGCGCTGGAGGACCAGCAGAAGTAGGAGATCCCGCTCGCGGAGGGCGAAGCGGATCAGGGGGACGACCGCGAGCTCGCGCGCGTCATCCGCTACGCGAATCGGGTCCCGCTCCTCTACCAGCAGTCCGCCTGCGCGATCTTCAAGGCGGTGCTCGACACGACGTGGCGCAACTACGGCGTGACGCAATCGCGGGGGGCGCTCCCGGCCGGCCCCATGGTGATCTTCGTCCACATGGCCTCGGTGTGGGTCCCGTTCACCAGCGAGTCCAAGGAAGCGATCGCCGAGTACGACGAGATCGGCAAGGAGATCACCCTGGCGCTCCGCGAGTGCGGCCGGCGGCTCGGCGCCTTCCTGAGGCGGCGCGAGCGGGCGCACAGCGAGCAGAGCCGGCGCAACATCTTCGAGCTCTATATCGAGGAAGTCGTCGAGTCGTGCAATCGCTTGAAGGGAGGCCGGCTGCCCGTCGCGAAGCTGAAGGAGCAGCTGCAGAAGATGGCCATGAAGCGTACCGGAGGCGAGAAGACCGACGAGGTCCTCGGCAAGAACGGCCATGGCCCGGAGGGTCTCCCGCATTCGATCATCGTGACCGCGGACGGCGTCGAGGGCGAAGTGCCGACGGTGATTCCCGCGCCCGTCGCCGCGGTCCCCGCGAACGGAAACGGCCATCCGGCGCCTGAAGAAAAGAGCGAGACGGAATCGAACGTGGCGGCGAAGGGGCGCCGCGGCGCGAAGGCCCGGCACCAGACGGTCGGACGCACCGTGCGCGCGAAGACCACGCGCAAGCCTCCGAAAGCTCACGCCGCCGCCAAACCGAAGGCGCGCGGGGCGCGCAGGAAGGCGTAGATACGGCGATGGCCACGAAAGTCCGGAAGGTCAGCGGCGTCGAGAAGAAGCTCGTGGGGGTGGCCGACGTCGTCATCGACGCGGCGCAGCGGCGTCGTGATCCCACGCTCGCGATCCCGGTCCGCTCGCTCTCCAACGTCACCTTCGACGAGCGCAAGGGACTGATCGAGCTGGGCAAGCGCAAGCAGGCGCGGTCGTTCTTCAACGTCGGCATGGCGAAGAAGTTCATGCAGACGGTCCTGGTGGCCGACGCCCTCTGCGAGCTGCAGCGGGCGAACCTCACGACCTCGCTCCGCGAGATCTACTACCGCACCAAGCACACGATCAAGAACTCGCACGAGAACACGCTCGACACGCAGGACGAGTCCGATCCGCTCATCGAGGATCTCGAGGTGACCCTGGCGGCGCTCCGCGAGGAGCTGCACGTGCGCGCGGAGAACGCCGGGTCCATCGTCGGCCCCCTCGTGCTGGTGGACGACGGTGACCGGGTCGACTGCGCGCGGCTCGGGAAGGGCGGCTATTCCGTGCCGTCCATCGTCGAGCCGGAGTACCTGGAGATCCGGCAGTGCACGGCCGATTTCGTCCTGCTCGTTGAGAAGGGCACCCAGTGGAACCGGCTCTCGGAGGACAAGTTCTGGCGGACGCACAATTGCGTGCTGCTGACCGGCAACGGCCAGCCGCCCCGCGGCGTCCGGCGGCTGGCCCGTCGGCTGCACGACGAGAAGAAGCTGCCAGTCTACGTCCTGGTGGACAACGATCCGTGGGGCTACTACATCTACTCGGTCATCAAGCAGGGCTCGATCAACCTCGCGTTCGAGAGCCAGCGCATGGCGATCCCGAAGGCCAAGTTCATGGGGCTCTCGAGCGCGGATCCCGAGGCGTACGAGCTGCCGCGTAACGTCGGCATCAAGCTGAACGACAAGGACATCGCCCGCGCCAAGGAGCTGCTCGGCTACACCTGGTTCCAGAAGAAGGGCTGGCAGACCGAGATCAAGCGGATGCTCTCGAGCGGGCTCAAGTACGAGCTGGACGCGCTCGCCAACAAGGACTTCCAGTTCCTCACCAAGAAGTACCTGCCGCGCAAGCTGAAAGAGAAGGATTGGTTGGACTAGACTGATGCCGTGCCGCTCGTCTCGTTCCACGACGTCCAGAAGACCTATCGATCGCTGCAGGGAGTCGACTATCCCGCGGTAGAGCACTTCAGCCTCGACATCGAGGTCGGCGAGTTCTTCTGCCTGCTCGGTCCGAGCGGCTGCGGCAAGACGACGGTCCTCAAGATGCTCGCGGGCTTCGAGGGCCCGACCGCCGGCCGCATCCTGATGGACGGCCGTCCGGTCACCGGCGCCAGTCGCGACCGCGCCGTCGTGTTCCAGGGCGACGACTCGCTCTACGGCTGGCTCACCGCGGTCGAGAACGTCGAGTTCGGCCTGCGCATGCGCCGCGTGCCCAAGACCGAGCGGCGCGAGCGCGCGATGCGGTACCTGGAGCTGGTCGGTCTGCGAGGCCAGGAGCGGAAGTATCCGGCCGAGCTGTCGGGCGGCATGAAGCAGCGCATCCAGATCGCGCGCGTCCTGGCGAACGAGCCGAAGATGCTCCTCATGGACGAGCCGTTCGCCGCGCTCGACGCCCAGACCCGAGCGTTGATGCAGCTCGAGCTGGCCAACATCTGGCAAGCCACCCGCACGACGGTCCTGTTCATCACGCACGACATCGACGAGGCGGTCACCCTGGGCACGCGCATCGGCGTGATGCGCGCCGGGCCGCGTTCGCAGGTCAAGGGCGTCGTCGAGGTGTCGCTGAAGGGCGCACGCAGCCGCACCGACGACACGTTCCTCGGCTACTACAAGCAGGTGTATGAGATGATCCGCGACGAAGTCGCCAAATCCCTCTCGCGTACGGACTAGCCCATGCGCCTGGCGCGGCATCTGTTGACGGTGTACGGAGCGTACGCGCTCGGATTCCTCAGCCTGTTCGTGATCTGGCAGCTGACGTCGATCTACCTGGTTGGCTCGGTGCTCTTCCCGCCGCCGACGGTCGTCTTCCGCAAGGGCCTGGTGCTGGCGCGCAGCGGCATCCTGTTCGAGCATCTGTGGGCGAGCCTCCAGCGGATCCTGGCCGGGTTCGTCGCCGGCTCGCTGCTGGGCATCCCGATCGGGCTGGCGATGGGCTCGTTCCGGCCCGTGCGCAAGATCCTGGAGCCGTACACGGAGTTCTTGCGCTTCATCCCGTCGGTCGCCATGATCACGGTGGCCGTGATCTGGTTCGGGATCGGCGAGGCGTCCAAGGTCTTCCTCATCATCTATACGACGATCTTCATCGTCATCCTGAACACGGCGGCCGGTGTCTCGGCGATCGCGCCCAACAAGATCCGCGCGGCCGAGTCGCTGGGCGCGACGCAGGCGCAGATCTTCTTCCACGTGGCGCTGCCGGCGACCGTGCCCTACATCCTCACCGGCATGCGCCTGGCGATGGCCAACTCGTTCACGACGATCGTCGCGGCGGAGCTGATCGCCGCCAACGACGGACTGGGCAAGATGCTGTGGGACGGACGGCTGTTCATGCTGGTCGACGAGATCTTCGTGTCCCTCGTCACCCTGGGATTCCTCGGCTTCGCCACCGATCGACTGTTTCGCTGGAGCATCTATACGTTCGCGGGCAAGTACTCGCCGGCGACGTAGCCACCGAACGCGGGAGGAAACCGTCATGCTGAGATATCGCGCGTGGTGCCTGGTCGCTCTGAGCGTCCTGGCGTGGAGCGGCCCGGCGTGGGCGCAGACCAAGATGACCATCGCGACCGGGGTGGATCCGGTCTTCTCCGCCTACTACGTGGCCCAGCAGGAGGGGCTCTTCAAGAAGCACGGGCTCGACGTACGCATCAACACGGGGCCGTCCGGCTCGGCCATGGTGTCCTTCCTCATCAACGGCCAGATCGAGTCCGCCTTCGGCTCGGAGATCGCCGGCGTTGCCAACCACAACCTGGATCCCAACGTGGTGGTCGTCGCGCAGGCCACGCGCCTGGTGCGCTGGATCGCGATCGTGGGCAAGAACGTCGACAACCTCGATCAGCTGAAGGGCAAGAAGATCGGCGTGGCGCGCGGCTCGGGCGGCGAGGTGTTCTGGCTCGCGCTCATCGACAAGCTCAAGCTGAACGCGGCGGACTACACGGTGGTCAACGTGGAAGCGCCGGAGATGATCGCGGCGCTCGAGCGCGGCAACATCGACGCCTACGCCGTGTGGGAGCCGTGGGTCACCCGCGGTCTCGCGGCCGTCAAGAACACCAAGGTGCTTCGAGACCAGGAGAACATCCTCGAGCAGGGCGTCTACATCTACATGAACCTCGGCTGGATCAAGAAGAACCCGGAGCAGGCCGACGGGTTCATGCGCGCCCTCGTCGAGGCGACCGACATCATCAACAAGGACCGCAAGCGCGCCGCCAAGGACGTGTCCGATTTCCTCAAGAGCCTCGACCCACCGCTGGTGGAACAGCTCATGACCAAGCTCCGGTTCGAGATGGTCCTGGACGACTTCACCATCAGCCTGTTCCGGCTGGCCGAGACGCAGCTCAAGCAGCAGGGCAAGCTCACGAAGCCGCTCGACCTGGGCGTGTTCGTCTATCCGGACCTCCTGCGCAAGGTTCAGCCCAAGAGCGTCAACTACAAACCGTGAGACCACGCGCGGGAGCCTTCGCCGCGAGCGGCCGGCCATGAGGCGATCGCTCTCGCAGAGCCCGGGGCGCGTCTTCTACGGCTGGTGGATCGTGGCGATCGGCTGCGTGCAGGACGCGCTGAAGGGCGGGTTGTTCAACACCGGGTTCACGCTCTACTTCTTGCCCGTCCTCACCGAGCTCCATCTCAGCCGTGCCGCGACTTCGCTGCCGTTCTCGCTCTCTCGGCTCGAGGCCGCGCTCGGAGCGCCGCTCGTCGGGTATCTCATCGACCGATTCGACGTCAGGGTGATGCTGGTGGCGGGGACGTTGCTCGCGGGGCTCGGGCTCATCCTGCTCTCGCTCACCCACAGCTACCTGCTCTTCCTCCTCGTCTTCATCGGCCCTCTGAGCTTTGGCTTTCAGGCCGGATTCAATCAGGCCACCCTGGCGGTGGTCGCCCAATGGTTTCGACGCAAGCGCGGGCTCGCGATGGCGATCGTCCAGACTGGCCAGGCCATCGGCGGCGTGTTGATCTTTCCGCTGGTCGCGCTGGCCGTGCTGAAGCTGGGCTGGCGGACGGCCGCGGTGCTGTCCGGTCTCGCCGTGCTCACCTTGCTGCCGCTCGTGCTCCTCATCCGACGCTCACCGGAGAGCATGGGACTCTTGCCCGACGGCGAGCGCTCGGCCGCGCGGGACCCACACGCAAGCGGTCCGGGGTTCACGCCTTCGCTGGACGACGCTCGAGAGTTCACCACCCGGGAGGCCTTGCGGACACCGACCTTCTGGCTACTCGCGGCGTTCCACGGCCTGCGCAATGTTCCGTACGCCGGTGTGACCGTGCATCTGGTGCCGCTGCTGGTCTGGAAGGGGCTGGACGAGCCGGCGGCGGCGCTCTACGTCGGGCTCACGGCGCTCGCCACCGTCGTCAGCCGGCCGCTGACGGGCTGGCTCGGCGATCGGCAGTCGAAGCAAACGATCGGCGCCGTCGGCGTGCTGCTGGGCGCCGCCGGTCTCGTCGTGCTGGCGTACGGCGACGGGGCGTGGTGGGCGCTCGTGCTCTTCGCTGTCCTGTTTTCGTTCGGCGACGGCGTGAACTCGGTGACCTGGGCGCTGGTCGGCGACGTGTTCGGCCGGGCCCACTTCGCGACGATTCGGGGCTGGATCAGCATGTTCCAGAGCTTCGCCTCGATGCCGGCCGCGGTCTACACCGGCTGGATCTACGACCGGACGCAGAGCTACACGCAGGCGCTGATCGCGTTCGTGATCTGCTATGGCGCGGCCGCGGTCGTCTTGTGGCTGGTGCCGCACCCGACGCGGCCGGCCCGGGTCGGGGTGGCGGCGAGTCAGGCGCTGAGCCCCTCCTAGAACTTCGCGCTGATCTTCGCGCCCTTCGAGGTCTGACACGAGCCGGCGCCGCCGCCGCGCATGCCGGCCTCCGCGGCCTCGAGCGAGAAGCGGCAGAGCATCGTGGTGCCGCGATCGCCCTTCAGTGACGCGATCGCCTGGTTTTCGTGCGTTCGCACGAAGGCGCCGCGGTCCCGCGCCGCGCCCCACATGCTGTCGTCGATCTCGCCGCGCGTGCCGGGTGGCTCGTTGCCTTCCCAGGCCGGGTCGATCCGGCCGCGGGTCATGTCCTTCTTCACGACCGTGTACTTGCCCGAGAACCGCTCGCCGTCGGGCATGACGGCCGCCATCGTACCGCTCCCGCCGAAGAGCCCCGACTCCCACCTCATCGTCAGCGGCGCCGGCGGTTGGCCAGTGACGGCCACCTGTCCGGTCACGGGCCCGTTGGCGCAGCCTACGGCGCCCAGGGCGAGCAGCGCGAGCACCACGACCCGGCTCGCTTCGGTCTTCATGCGGTTCGTCCTCTCCCGAGTCGCGCGTTCAAGGAGCCGGCTCGCGCCTTTTGCGGGCCACCCTCGGCCGAGCCGGGCTCCGGGACCCCGCGACAACACTGTTGTCAGGCGGCGTCGGATGGCGGCGACGTGAACTTCAGGTGAGACGCGATGATACGCGATCGCGAGCACCCGGGACAGCGAGCCTCTGAACCGCCTGCGTCGGAGCCGAGGTCGGCTATCGGGCGAGCGGACCGCGCTCGAAGAGCGGGATTGTCCCGGGGGCCTGCACGCCCTCGATCGAGAGCAGCCGAAGCTTCGTCTTGACGCCGCCGGGCGCAGAAAAACCTCCGAGCTTGCCGTTCGCGGAGACCACGCGATGACACGGGACGACGATCGCGAATCGATTCTGCCCGAGCGCCGAGCCGACGTCGCGCGCCGCGCCGGGCTCGCCGAGGCGCGCGGCGATCTCGCCGTACGAGAGCGTCGCGCCCGGCGGAATCGTCCGCGCGACCTTGTAGACCCGACGGTTGAACGGTGGGATCTCGCGCATGTCGAGCTCGACGAACGAGAGGTCGCGCGCCTCGCCGCTCAGGAGCGCGACAATGCCGTCGACCGCCCGCCGGACCTCGAGCGGCGGGGTCGATTCGTGGGCGCTCGGGAAATCGCGCCCGAGCCGGGCTCGCGCCGCCGCCTCGCTGCCTTCCGGCAGCTGTACGCCGATGACACCGCGCTCGCCCCACGCGATGCCGCAGGTACCGATCGGCGTGTCGAACAGGAGGAAGCCGCGATCGGTCACGACGATCGCTGCCGCCACTCGCGGATCTGCGCGGCGTGCTCGCGGTAGTGTCCGGCACCGGCGCCGTCGAACGGATCGCGCGCGCCGCCACCCGGCGCGAAGTGCGCCTCCGGCAGCGCCGCGGCCGCGCCGACGAAGCGCCGGTGGCTGAGGTCCAGCTCCGCGAGGACGTCGGCCGACTTCACGCCCGACTTCCGGTCGACGAATCGTGCGTTCCACGCATCGAAGTCATCATACGTCCCGGGCGGGTAGGGCGCCGCTCCGCTCGCGATGTTCGCGAACGCGGGGATCATCGCGTCGTGCCAGCCCGAGATGTGGATGAGGATCTCGCGGACGCCCCAGCTCCCCAGCCACACGCGGCGCATCTCGTCGTCGCTCAGGCCGTCGACCGCCTGCCGCAGCTCGGTGAACGCCTCTTCCGCCTGCCGCAGCATCATGCTCTGGTCGCTCATTCGTGCCTCCCGCCCGGATAGTTCCTACGTCCCTGAGACCCCGGCCGGGCTCCCCTGTGAAACGCCCCGGGCGCCTCGGCGCCGGATACTCGGCTCCAGCTCCGGGGGCTGGTCACGGTCGGTCCATCCCGTGCCGCCGGATCGGTCAGAAACGAGCCGACAGTACCCGGTCGCGTCGCCACGCCGATCGAGTAAGTCCGCGCGAAATCAGTCTTCACGCGTGTCGTCCGGAAATGGTCTGTGTTTTGCGTCTTTTGGACGCCGGAACCCCCACAATGGTGCTCATCTTGGTCTCTCTATGCCCTATCGGTACGGTCCCGGCTCGCGCTCGGTCGGCCGCTCGGCGCGAACCCCGCGGGCGCTAAGCCGCCATGGTGGGACCGCGGGTGCTCGGCACGCGACTGGCAGCGACACCGTTCCTGATCTCGCTGCTCGTGATCGTGGTGCTGACGGTCGTCGGCTACCTGAGTTTTCACGCGGTCGGTAATCTCGTCTCCGTCAACCGCGAGATCGCGACCCGTACCATTCCGGCCGTGCGCCTGGCCGCGTCCACGCGCGAGGCGATCACGCCGCTGGTCAGGCTCGAGATGCGCGCGCTGGTGCTGGGGGATCCCGGGTACGCGGCGGCGTGGAACGAGCGGGCGGAGCGCGTCGCCGAGGATCTCGAGCGCCTCGCCCAATACGCGCAGAGCGCGCGCGAGGGCCAGCAGCTCGCGGCGGCGCGGGCCGCGTTCGAGCGCTATCGCGGCGTCGTCACCACGGAACAGGATCTCCTGCGCCGAGGCAACCGGGCCCAGGCGCTGGCGCTCACGGACACCGACGCGCGCACGCACGCCGAGGAAGTCCAGGAGAATCTCGACGGGTTGATGGCGGCCATCCACACGCGCGTCCTCGTGGCCCAGGCCGACGCCGCGCGTCTCGAAGCGCGGACGTGGACCGGGGTGTTGATCTCGCTCGGCGCGGCCGTCGGGCTGGCGCTGCTCGTGGCGCTCGAGAACGCCCGCCTGCACGCCGAGGCGCAGCTCCACATCCGTCAGCTGCTGGACCAGTCGCGGCAGCTCCTCGAGTCGAAGGTGGCCGCCGAGCAGGCCAGCCGCGCCAAGAGCGAGTTCCTCGCCTCGATGAGCCACGAGCTCCGCACGCCCCTCAACGCGGTCATCGGCTTCTCGCAGGTGCTCGCGAACAAGACGTACGGCGAGGTCAACGAGCGCCAGCTCGAATATCTGAACTCGATCCTCGCCGGAGGTCGCCATCTCCGGGCGCTGGTGGACGACGTGCTCGACCTGGCCAAGGTCGACAGCGGACACCTGACGCTCGATCTCACGCGCGTCTCCGTCGCCGAGGACATCCCGGAGGTCGTGGGCGTCGTCCAGGCGCTCGCGCAGCAGAAGAACATCACGGTGACCGTGGAGATGAAGGAGCCGCTGCCGGCCATCACCGCCGATCGGATGCGGCTCCAGCAGATGATCTACAACCTGCTGAGCAACGCGATCAAGTTCACCGACGCGGGCGGCCACGTCACCGTGACGGCCGACACGATCTTCGCGGGCGGCTCCGACGGTCCGTGCTCGCTGCGGATCAGGGTCGCGGACACCGGAATCGGGATCAGGGCCGAGGACCAGGCCCGGATCTTCGACAAGTTCGAGCGGGGCGACTCCTCGTCAGCGCGCGAGCAGGAAGGAACCGGCCTCGGGCTCGCGCTCACCCGCAAGCTCGTCGAGCTTCACGGCGGCCAGATCGGCGTGGAGAGCGAGGGCGTCAAGGGCCGGGGGAGCCTGTTCACCCTGCTCCTGCCGCTGGCGCCTCCCGAGCACGCCGTCAGCTAGCGGATCGCATCGCTCAGGCCGGCATCGCCGGCGCGGGCAGCCGCTCGTACATCCGGTGCACGTCGCCCCCGTGGAAGCGCGCCACGTGATTGGTGGGCGGCAGCGGCTCGGTGTAGAAGAACTCCGGTAGCTCGTCGTCCCTCTCGGTGAACCCGGCGCGACGATTGAACTCGTACTCCATCCGGAGCGCGTCCCGCCCCAGCGGCTCGAAGAAGTCCTTGGTCAGGCTCGTACCGTGCGCGGCGTTGATCGCGTTGACGAGAAATTCCGTGTTCGGGTTGGTGACGCTCATGCCGAAGATGCAGAGCCCGAGCGAGTCGTTGGCCGCCACGCGGGCCTGGTGGGCCAGGCTCTGCTCGACGATCTGCTCGGCGGTCATCTCACGCGTCTTGAGCCGCGGCAGGTTACCGGCCGTGTGGTCGGCGCCCTGCGCGGTGGCCATCATCGTGATGCCGGTGGCCTCGACCACGCGGGGGTCGTAGGCGCTGATCGCCTGCTTCTTGATGACCGGCACCCGGCGGACCTTGTAGTGCGCGCCGACGCGGGCCGTGCCCTGCGCCCAGAGGCGCCCCTTCTCGGTCCCGCGGCGCATCTCCGCCATGCAGTCGGCCATGAACTTCACGTCGCCGAAGGCGCCGAGGCCGGCTTCCATCAGGACGGCGAGGGTGGCGCCGAGCTCGATCGTATCGACGCCGAGGTCGTTGGCCAGGAAGTTCATCTGGGCGAGCTCGTCGGGATCGCTCAGGCCGCAGTTGGTGCCGAGGAGGCCGAGCGTCTCGTACTCGACCGGCGAGACGACTTCTTTTCCGCCGGCATCGGCGTACACATTGCTGCACTGGATCACACAGCCGGGCATGCAGGCGTGCGTGTGCTCGCCGCCGCGCGAGACGTTGAGCTGGCTGATGTACTCGCCGCCCATCTTGAATTTCTCGCCGCTCGCCACGTTGACCTGCTGGCCGGCGCTGAAGTTGCGCACCGGCAGACCGCCGAGCGCGTTCTGGAGGTCGGCCATCCCCATGGTGCCGACCTTCTGATAGAAGCTCGTGACCATCGAGTCGGCCAGCAGCATCTTGGCATAGTCCTTGATGGCCGCGTTGACCTTCTTGCTGTCGGTGAAGGGCGGGATCTTGTCCAGGTCGACGACGACGGCCTTGACCTTCTTCGACCCCATCACCGCGCCCACGCCGCCGCGCGCCGATAATCGGGCCGGCCGGCCGTCCTTGTCGCTGAACGCGATGCCGCCGAGCAGACCCTGGTATTCGCCGACGGGCCCGCAGAGCGCGATCGTGACCTTGCGGCCATACTTCTTGTGCAGCATCTCCTGGGCCTCGAAGTTGCCCTTGCCCATGTACGGCGCGGCGTCGTCGAAGTCGATCGCGCCGTCTTTCCGGAAGTGGAGGACGACCCAACCGGACGAGGCGCCGTGCAGGGTGAAGCCGGCGACTTTCAGCTGTCCGAGCCCATAGCTGAAGCTGCCGCCGCCGTTGGCTTCCTTGATACCGCCGGTGAGGGGGCTCTTGCAGCCCACGCTCGTCCGGTTCGCGTTCGAGAAGCTCGTGCCGGCGAACGGACCGGCCGAGAAGATGAGCGGATTGGCCGGCGACAGCGGGTCGACCGTCGCCGCGCCGAGCTCGAGCAAGGTCTTGGCGATCCAGTAGCGACCCGCCCTGACGATCTCCTCGCCGTGCAGCTCGCGCCTGGTGATCTTCCGACTCGTCAGATCGATGTCGTAGTAAGTCCGCATGGCACGCTCCTGATGTTCGGCCCGGTTGTGCTGTCCTGCTGGGCCAAAGTAAGCCGCCGACTCCATCGTGTCAAATTCGTCCGTTTGTTGACAGCGCGCGGAGCTCGGGCCGACACTGCCCTCGTGGCGACCCTGGCCGATGGTTGAGGCGGCGCTCAAGACTCTGCTGGCCCTCGCGCTCGTCGCGGCAGCGACCGCCTACGCGCGTGGGTGGCGGCGGTTGCACGCCGTCGGGCATGCGCCGCCGTTCTGGCGGCCGGCGTCCTACGCGCTCGGGTTGGCATTCGTCGCAGGCGCGTTGCTCTCGCCGCTGGACGAGCTCGCGGCCGAGCGATTCTCGGCCCACATGGCTCAGCATCTGCTCCTCACCATGATGGCGGCGCCGCTCCTGCTGCTCGGCAACCCGCTGCCGCTCGTGCTGTGGGGACTCCCGCCGGACGCGCGCCGATGGCTCGCTGCGCCCCTTCGTCGGACGGCGTGGCCGCGCAGCGCGCTGTCGGCGATGACGTTCTGGCCGGCGGCCGGCCTGCTGCACGTCGCGGCGATCTGGGTGTGGCACGTGCCCCTGCTGTACGACGCGGCGGCGGAGCACGAGATCGTGCACGCCATCGAGCACGTGACCTTCTTCGGGACCGCGATCCTGTTCTGGTGGCCGATCATCCGTCCGGCGCCGCGGCTCGGTCCGCGGCTCCATCCCGGCCTGCAGATCGCGTATCTCATCGCGGCGACCGCGCAGAGCACGGCGCTCGGGATGCTGCTGGCGGTGCCGGAGCGCGCGTTCTATCCTCACTATGCGCGGGCCGCAGCGGCCCTCGGGATCAGCGCGGTCGACGATCAGATGGTCGGCGGCGGACTCATGTGGAGCGGCGCGCACATGTACTTGCTCCCGATCCTCCTGATCCTCTGGGGCATTGCCCGCGACGCCGCG
>CAYVHH010000079.1:0-5425 GCA_964450175.1 uncultured bacterium
TGGCGATCGGCAGCACGGCATTCGCGCTCGTCGTGCTTCAGAGGACGCGCGAGCCGGGCTCGCTCCAGCGCTTTCACTCGGCATTGGCGATCGCGGCGGCCGGCGCCTTGCTCTGTGCCGCGGCGGAAGCCGTCGTTCTCGCCACCATCGCGCACGCGTTCGCCGACGAGCACGGCTGGGCGTTCGGCGCGCTGCTGGGCTCGACGGTGGGCCAGGGAGGAACGGCGCGCCTCGTGGTCGCACTCGGCGTCGCCGGAGCAGCGCGAGCGGCCCGTCGGGTCTCGAGTCCCCGGATCTGGTCGGTGCTCCTCGTGGCCGCCAACGCCTCGCTCGCCCTCTCGGGCGCACTGGTCAGCCACGCGGCGGGCCGTCAGGATTTCGGCTGGCTCGTCGCCGTCGGCGCTCTCCATCAGGCCGCCGCCGGCGTCTGGGTAGGCGGCCTGGTCTGCGCGTGCGTGTTCACCGTTCGACATGATGGGCAGGCTCCGATCGCCTGGCTCCGTCCGTTCTCGCGGCTCGCGGCGACGGCCGTCGGGGCGATCGCGCTCACCGGCATCGCGCTCGCGTGCGAGTACATCGCCACCCCACGAGCCGCCATCGGCACCGCCTACGGCGCGATGGTCCTGACGAAGAGCACGATCTTCGTCGCGCTGCTCGTGATGGGCGCGTTCAACCATTTCGCCCTGCGCCGCCCCGGGGCGACGGCGCCCGGCGATACCATCGTCCTTCGCCGGCGCATCGAGGTCGAAGCCGGGCTCGGCATCGTGACGCTCCTCGTGGCGGCCTCCATCGCCTCGGCCCCACCCTCCGTCGACGCGGGCGTCGCGCGCGCCACGCCTCAAGAGGTCGGCCACCTCTTTACACCTCGCTGGCCGCGGCTCGACACGCCGACACCGGCCGAGCTACTGGCGACCTCCGGCCTCGGTGATCCGAGCGTGCCTCGCACGCCGGAAGAAATCGCGTGGTCCGAGTTCGGTCACAACGTCTCGGGGCTCTTCATCGTGGCGATGGGCCTGCTCGCGACGCTCGAGCGGACTGGCCGAGTGCCCTGG
This sequence comes from uncultured bacterium, assembly GCA_964450175.1. Classification (GTDB taxonomy): domain Bacteria; phylum Methylomirabilota; class Methylomirabilia; order Rokubacteriales; family CSP1-6; genus AR31. Next base: position 1,053 of record CAYVHH010000079.1, read on the forward strand.
GCCCGCCACTGGCCGCTGCTCCTTCTCGGGCTGGCGGGCTTCATCGGCTGGAGCCTCGATCCGGAAGGCTGGCAGACGGGAGTCGTCGGTTTCTGGGATCAGCTGCGCAGTCCAGAGGTCTTGCAGCACCGCATCTTGCTGGTTCTCACCGCGCTCTTCGCTCTCGCCGAGTGGCAAGTCCGCAGCGGTCGGCGCCCGAACTCCCCTTTCCGCTATTTGTTTCCCATCGTGGCGATCGCGAGTGGCGTGCTGCTCATCTCGCACAGCCACGAGGTGAGCAACGCCAAATCCGGGCTGCTCATGGAGCTCTCGCATCTTCCCCTGGGTCTGGTCAGTCTGCTCGCCGGCTGGTCGCGCTGGCTCGAATTGCGCTTGCCTCCCGCCGACAGCGGCGGCCCCGGCCGCCTCTGGGGTCCGGCCTTCTGTCTCTTCGGGCTGATTCTGACCTTTTATCGCGAGGCGTGACCTGTGTCGCCGCGTAGCCGGCGCCCCGCACTTGCCCGAAACGTCAGTCGAGTCGCGGCGTGAAGCCCTTGACCGACGCGTACTGGTCCGGCCACGGCAGGTCCCATCCCTGCTCGTACGCGGCGTGCCGCGTCCAGTAAGGATCGTAGAGGTGGCCGCGGGCGAGCACGCAGAGGTCGGCGCGGCCCGCGGCCAGGATGCTGTTCACGTCGTCGTAGGAGGAGATTCCGCCCACGGTCATCGTCGGAATCCCAGCGTCGCAGCGAATGCGGTCGCTGAACGGCGTCTGATAGAGCCGGCCGTACTCGGGCTTCTGATCGGGCACCGTCTGCCCGGTCGACACGGTGACGATGTCACAGCCGTGCTCTCGGAGCGCGCGCGTGAGGGCCACGGCCTCGTCGAAGTCGAGGCCGCCTTCGGCCCAGTCGGTTGCCGAGATCTTCACCGACATCGGACGGGCCGACGGCCAGACCCGGCGGACCGCATCGAACACCTCGAGCGGATAGCGCACGCGGTTCGCCGGCGAGCCCCCGTAGTCGTCGGTCCTCACGTTCGTCAGCGGCGAGATGAAGCTCGCCAGCAGATACCCGTGGGCCATGTGCAGCTCGAGCATGTCGAAGCCGGCCTGCTCCGCCATGCGCGCGGCGTCGACGAACTGCTCGCGCACGTGGCGCATGTCTCCGCGGTCCATCGCCTTCGGCACCTGGCTGTGGGGACGATACGGGAGCGCGGACGCCGAGAGCAGCGGCCAGTTGCCCTCGGCCAGCGGCTCGTCCGCGCCTTCCCACAGGCGTCGCGTCGACCCCTTGCGGCCCGCATGGGCGAGCTGGAGCGCGATCCGCGCCGGGCTCGCCGCGTGTACGAAGTCGACGATGCGCGTCCAGGCCGCGACGTGCTCGGCCTTGTACATCCCGGTGCAGCCGGGCGTGATCCGCCCTTCGCGGCTCACGTCGGTCATCTCCGCGATGACCAGCGCCGCCCCGCCGATCGCGCGCGAGCCCAGGTTCACGAGATGCCAGTCGCCGGGTGTCCCGTCCTCGGCCGAGTACTGGCACATCGGCGAGACCACGATGCGATTTGTCAGCAGCATGTCGCGCAACCGGAACGGCGTGAACATCGGGGGCGGCGGGGACGCGGCCGAAACCGTGACCCGGCTCTGATCCTCGGCCCGTGAGACGAACCATCGATCCACCGCGCCGACGAAGCTCGGGTCGCGGCGCTTCAAGTTGTCGTGGGTCACGCGGAGACTCCGCGTCAGGAGGCTCATCGCGAACTGGAGGGGTTCGAGGCGACCGTGGTAGCGCTCGGCCGTCTCGAACCACTCGAGGCTCACCTGGGCGGCGCGCTGGAGACGCTGGACCTCGGGACGCCGGTCCTCCTCGTACGCCGCGAGCGCCTTCTCGACCTCGCCGTGGCTCTGGACCGCCCGCGCGAGCGCGATCGCGTCCTCGAGCGCGAGCTTCGTCCCCGAGCCGATCGAGAAGTGCGCGGTGTGCGCCGCGTCCCCCACCAGCACGACGTTCCCGTGGCGCCAGCACGCGTTGCGGACCGTCGGGAAGCTGCGCCAGAGCGAGCGGTTCTTCAGGAGCCGGTGCCCCTGGAGCTCCTGGGCGAAGAGACGCTCGCAGAAGGCCAGGGTCTGGTCCTCGTCGGCCCGGTCGAGACCCGCGTGCCGCCAGGTGTCCTCGGTCGTCTCGAGGATGAACGTGGACATGGACGCGTCGTACCGATAGGCGTGGACGCGCCAGAGACCGTGGGAGCTCTCCTTGAACAGGAATGTGAACGCCGGATACGGAAACGTCGTGCCGAGCCAGACGAACTTGTTGGGTCGCCAGTCGATCTGCGGCCGGAAATGCTCCGCATAGCGGCTGCGGACGACGCTGTTCACTCCGTCGGCGCCGAGCACGAGGTCGGCATCGGCGTAGTCGCTCGGGTCGGCGACGTCACGCTGGAACTCGAGCCTCACGCCGAGCTCGGCACAGCGCCGCTGGAGGATGTCGAGCAGGACCTGGCGCGACATCCCGGCGAAGCCGTGGCCGGTGGAGGTCAGCACCCGGCCGCGGTAGTGGATGTCGATGTCGTCCCAGTGCGCGAAGTGGCTCGTGATCTCGGCGTGGCTCTCGCGATCGGCCGCCGCCACGTGCTCGAGCGTCGCGTCGGAGAACACGACACCGAACCCGAAGGTGTCGTCGGGCCGGTTCCGCTCGACGACGGTGATGTCGTGGGCGGGATCCGACTTCTTCATGAGCAGGCTGAAGTAGAGGCCTGCCGGGCCGCCCCCGATCGAGACGATCCTCATCGCCTCGATTCTAAGGCCAGTGCGCCGATGGCTACTTCGGAAGCTTGATCGTCTGCGTCACCGTCTTGAGGGCCGGGAACTGCTCCTCGTGCCACGCCAGCACGAAACCGCCGCCCGGCGCGACGGCAACGTCCGGCGCGTAGGCCTTGATCGCCTGCGACAGCGCCTGCGGCGCGCTGAGCGTCCGGCCACCGTCGGTCGAGTAGCGCAGCAGAACACGCCGCCTGACGGCGGTCGCCTCTTCCCAGACGATCACGACGCGCCCGGTCGGATCCGCGGCGAGCCGCACCTGGTCGGGGATGGAGCCGGTGGCGGTGTTGAGGCGCGCGGGCGCCGAGAAGCGGGCGCCGTCGCCGGAGGCGAACAGCATGCGCGGCTGCCCATCGGCCGTCTCGCTGTACCAGGCGAGGTAGACGCGGCCACGGTCGTCCATGGCCACGCTGCCGCCCCGATGCGGGCAGGCGTTGATCTTCCAGCGGTCGGCGTGGACGAGCCCGGCCGGCATGAACGAGCGCCCGCCGTCGCGCGACAGGCCGACCACCATGTCGCGGATGCTTCCCGGAAACACCTTCCGCCACGCCACGGCGAGTGTGTCCCGCGGCCCCGTCGCGACGTCGACGCGACAGCAGACGCACGTCTCGCCCTCGTCGAGCTTCAGCATCTGCTCGACGCGCGATCCGCGCTCCGTGACCCGGGCCAGGTAGGTCCCGGCGGTGCTCGCACCGTCGCGGCTGTCGATCCAGGCCACGATGACGCTGCCGTCGCGCACGACGCCGAGCCCCTCGAACGAGTGCGAGATCGGCCGGTCCTCGTTCACCCGCACGGGCCCGTCGAACGTTCGTCCGCCGTCGAGCGAGCGCGACAGCCGGAGGTCCGAGGCAAAGAGACCGCCCTCCGGAATCGGTTTCCTGGACGACCACGACACGTAGACCTCCTCGCCGGGGCCGAGGGCCAAACCGGGCGGCTGGTGTAGCGAGTCGACGAACAAACCCTCGGGATTGACGCGCACCGGCTTCGGTTCGCTCCCGGGCCGCGCGACGAAGAGATTGTTGTCGTGGCCCTGCTGGGCGAACCAGGCGAGCACGGGCTTGCCGTCGCGCGTGACGGCCACGGCCGGCGCCGAGACGTGCGCCTCGTGGGGCTTGTCGAAGACCGTCAGCTCCTGGCGCGGACCCAGCACCGGCCCGGCGGCGCGGGCGGGCATGGCACCGAGAACGAGCGCGAGCGCCACGGCGACTGCGATCATCATTTGAACCTCCAGCTCACGCCGCCGTAGAAGGCTCGCCCGTCACCGGGCTCGAAGTAGCGCGCATTGGCGCTGTCCACGACGACCGACGAGACGTAATTCGTATCGGCCAGGTTACGCGCCTCGAAGAAGACGCTCAAATTGGTGGGCTTGTGATCGAAGCCCATGCGGACGCTCCCCAGAACGTAACTCGGCGTCCGAACCGTGTTCTCGCTGTTGACGAAGTACCCGGTCGGTACCCACTCGACATTCGGCGCGATCCAGAAGCCCGACAGATGATCGTAGCGGAGCTCGCCCCGGATGAAGTGCTGGGGCGCGCCCGGGATATCGTTGTTGTGGAAGATCGGATCGTCGACATAGACG
>CAYVHH010000080.1:0-8700 GCA_964450175.1 uncultured bacterium
CACATGGCTCTGACACTCGCCGAAGCGAACCGGATCGTTCAGGCGGCCATCACCAAGGCCCAGGAGATGAACATCAAGGTCAGCGCGGCGGTCTGCGACGCCGGCGGCCGTCTGATGGCGTTCAACCGGATGGACGGTGCGATCTGGGGCAGCGTGTACGGCTCCCAGGGCAAGGCCATCGCCTCGGTTGCCTTCGGGCGTGCCAGCGGCGAGCTGACCGAGCGCGCGAGCACGCCGATCATCCAGGGCATCGTCGCCGCCGAGGGCGGCCACATGATCCCGAGCATGGGCGCCGTGCCGATCATCAAGAACGGTGTCGTCGAGGGCGCGTGCGGCGTGGGCGGCGGGACCTCGCAGCAGGACGAGGACGTCGCGAAGGCGGCGGTGGCGAAGCTCTAGGCCGCGGCGGGGCTCACCCGATCCTGGAACGAAGCTCACGCACGAGCGCGAGCCTTTCGAGGCTCGTTTGTAGGGTCCGGTCGCTGAGTCCGGCGCGCACCCCGTCGACCACGCGCACGCCCGCGCCCGCCGCCAGGCGCGCGGCGTCCTTGTCCCCTCGCTCGGCGTGGAACCGGGCGAGCGCGGCATACGTGCGCCAGAGCTGGGTCGGGTTGCCGATGCTCTCGGCGATCGCTCGGGCTTCGCCGAGGGCTCGCTCCGCCTCGCTCCACTGCCGAGCGGCGGAGGCCACCTCGCCGGCGAGACGCCAGCCCTTGACCAGGTTCTTGCGGGCGTTTGTGCGCGTCGCGAGCTCGAGGCAGCGTTCGGCCTGACGCCGCGCCTGGTCGAGATCGCCCTGAGCGAGCGCCAGCTCGCCGAGACTCGCGTGGAGCCGTATCGAGTAGCGGAAGCGCATCCACGCGCTGGTCGCGGGATCGCGGGCGAATCGGTCGACGCGCTCGAGGATCTCGCGCGCCGCGGGCAGGTCACCCCGGGCCAGGAGAATGTCGCCGAGATTCAGCTCGGCGTTCGGCAACGTGCCGGGATCATTCCGGCGGCGTCCGCCCTCGGCGCTCAGGTGATTCAGCTCGGCCGCCCGGTCGAGATCACCGAGCTCGTAGTGCAGCCAGCCCAGGCAGTTCAGGAGGCGGTGATGAATCACCTCGTCGCCGACCTTCTCGGCCAGCTCGAGGCCTTCGTGGAAGGTGGCGACGGCCTCCATGTAGCTGCCCTTGCCGACCAGGGTCAGCCCGCGCAGGAAGGCGCTGAAGAGGAGCGGCACCAGGAGATTCTGCTCGCGGGCAATCGCCAGCCCCTGCGCCTGCAGCTGATCGGCGTCCGCGTACTCCGACTCCCAGTTCTTCATCAGACCGCCTATCGTCAGTGCCAGGGAGTGATGGGTCATGTCGTTCGCCGAACGGCTCGCCACGAGCGTGCTCTGGATGGCGTTCTTCGCCTCGTCCAGGACGCCCGTCACGCCCTGCACGAAGCCAATCGTGAACTGCGCCTGCGCCAGCACCGTCTCGGCGCCGACCGGACGCGCCAGATCGATGGCCTCGCGGGCGTGCGCGATCGCGCCGTCGAGATCACGGGCCCAGGTGGCGGCCCACGCCATCGCGGCCAGCGCCACGCCTTCGCGGGTGGCGTCGCCGGCGTCGCGTGCCAGCTCGCGCGCGAGGCCCGCCGCTTCGCGTGACCGCTCGAAATCGCTGACCACGAAGTACAGCGCGCTGCGGGCCTGATGGATCGCGATGATCCGCTCGCGCGTTCCCGGAAGGCGCGCGGCGGCCTGGAGCGCGTCGTCGTAGAGCTCGAGGGCATCACGGGTCGCGAACGCCTGAGCGGCCGCCTCCGCCGCCCGAACAAGGTGCACGAGCGCCCGCTCCCAATCCTCGGCCGCCAGGTAGTGCCGAGCCAGAACGCCGGCCGCGCCACCGACCCGATCCCCGTGCAGGGCCTCGAGCGCCTGAGCGATCCGGCGGTGGAGCGTGCGGCGCTCATGGGACGGGATCGACTGATAGGCCACGTCGTGCGTCAGCGCGTGCTTGAAGGCGTAGGACACGTCGGGGAACACGCGCTGCTCATGGATCAGCTCCACCGCCCGGAGCTCGCGCAAGAGATCGTCGAGCTGCGCCGGGTTCTCGACGGCCCGGCTCAGGAGCCCGCGCGAGAATTCGCGGCCGATGACGGCCGCCACCCGGAGCGCTCGCCGCGTCACCTCGGCCAGGCGGTCGATCCGCGCGGTGACGGCCTCCTGGATCGTATCGGGGACGCGCGCGGCAGCGAGCGGGCTCGCCGAGCCCAGCTCACCGACCGACCGTACGAGCTCTTCGAGGAAGAAGGGGTGGCCCTCCGCCTTGCTCACGATCAGCTGCTCGACGTCGTCCGTCACCGCTCCTGCTCCGAGAAGCTCGCGAGCCATGTGCACGCTGTCGGCGGTCGCCAGGGTCGTGAGCGCCAGCCGGGTGTGGAAGGTCTGGTCGCTGAAGGGCGGCCTGTACCCGGGACGATAGGTCAGGACGAGCAACACACGCTGCGCGGCGATGCTCTCGGCCAGGCGAGCCGCCCATTCTTCCGTGGAGGCGTCCATCCAGTGCGCGTCCTCGACCACCATGACATGCGGCTGGACCTCGGCCGCTCGTGCCAGCATCTGCTGGGTGGCGTGGACGATCTCCACCCGTCGGAGCTTCGGATCCATGGTGCCGACCGCCCGATCGCCGGGATCGACTCCCAGCATCGATCGCAGAAATGGAAGCGTCGGGAGCAGCCGCTCGTCCAGCCGCCGCACGCGCTGCTCGAGCTTGGCCGCGACGGCGCCCGCGGGATCGCCTTCCTGGATTCCGCAGGCTTGCCGCAGCATGTCGACCACCGGGTGAAACGGCATCGCCCGGCCGAACGGGACGGCCTGCGCCTCAACCCACGCTGCGGTGTCGCCGAGGCGCTGTCGGAGCTCCTGCAGAAGCCGCGACTTGCCGATCCCAGGCTCGCCGACGATCATGCACACCTGCCCCTGCCCGGCGCGTGCCTGCTCGAAGCGGTCGCAGAGCAGCCGGAGTTCTCGGTCGCGGCCGACGAAGCGCGCACGCCGGATCTCGCGCTCGGTATAGCTCACCAGCCGATACCCGGGATCGGAGCCCGAGTGAGCCGCGAGCCGCGCCAGCTCGAAGTGGCGACCGAGCGAACCGGCTGCGCTCGCTCCGACGATCACGCTGCCCGGTTCGCTCGCCGCCACGAGCGCGTCGAGGACCGCGCAGGCCTCGCGCCGGCCCTCGCTCTCAAGCACGACGTCGCCGTCCCCGGGCCCCACTCCCAGAGCCGCGGTGTGGATCGCGATGCTGACATCTGGCCGGAGCGCGTCGTCACGCCGGGCGCGCGCGGCCGCCTGGCGGATCGCCACGGCGGCGTGGACCGCGCGGCGCGAGGCGTCTTCGACCGGATCGAGCCCGAACACCACGAGGGCCCCGCTCGGTCCGACGCTTTCGATCCAGCCGCCGAAGCCGCGCGCCTTGTCCATGACCTCCTCGAGCGCGCGCGACATCTCGAACGAGTGCGGCTCGGCGCGCGGGGAAACGAGGGCCACCCGCAGGAGCGTCAGGCGGCGCGTTTCCACGAGCGGAAGGGCGGGTGCGGGTGTCACGGCCGCGCTGTCGGATCGCGGCACAGCGCCGGCCGGCCGGCCTCCACGCCGTCGCGGCGAATCGGCATCGAGCGCGAGCCCGTGTCGGTCCAGCCGGTACCGCAGCGTGTTGCGCGGCAGCCCGAGCCGCTCCGCCGCGCGCGTGATGTTTCCGCCGCTCGCCTCGAGCGCGCCGAGCAAGCGCTCGCGCTCGACATCGCCCATCGCATCTTCGAGCGCCGCGCCGTGATGGGGGCTCGACACCTCGCGGGGCCCGGAGCCGGGCGTCGGCGGCGCCGGCGTGAGCCCGAGCTCCGCCGGGGTCACCGTGGGCGAGTCGCTCAGCAGCGCCGCGCGCTCCATCACGTTGGCCAGCTGGCGCACATTCCCCGGCCAGGCGAAGGTGCGCAGGGCGTCGCGCGCCTCGCGCGTCAGGGTCTTGCGGGCCAGGCCGTAGTCGTCGCAGGCACGCGCGAGAAAGTGCTCGCCGAGCAAGACGGCGTCGTCGCCGCGCTCGCGCAGCGGGGGCAGACGAAGCGTCAGGACGGCCAGCCGGTGGTACAGGTCCTCGCGAAACCGCCGAGCGCGAATGGCCTCGTCCAGGTCCTCACTCGTGGCCGCGATGACCCAGACGTCCACCGCCTCGCTGCGGGTGCTGCCCAGGCGCCGCACCTGCTGGTCCTCGATCACCTTGAGGAGCTTGGACTGGAGCGACGAGGGCAACAGTCCGATCTCGTCCAGGAAGATCGTGCCGCCGTGGGCGGCCTGAAACAGGCCCGCCTTGGCCTGACGGGCGTCGGTGAAGGCCCCGCGCTCCCAGCCGAACAGCTCGGCTTCCATGAGCGTCTCCGGGATCGCGGCGCAGTTGATGTCGATGAAGGGACCACGGGCGCGGGCGCCGGCACGGTGGATGGTGGCCGCCACCAGCCCCTTGCCCGAGCCGGTCTCCCCCAGGATGAGAATGGGCGGCGAGCGGCGCGCGGCGTCGATCCGCCGGCCGAGTACCCGCGAGATCTGCTGGCGCAGGGCGACCATGCCCGCGCTCTGACCGATCAATCCACCGACCGTCGTCACGGCGGTCATCTTAACGCCTCGCACGGTCCCGCCGGTTCGGGAACATTGCCCGAACCGCCGAGAACCGTCGAACGGAGAGAGACCATCCGACGATTCGTCGGTTTCGTCGGTTCGACGCAAGTCCTCGTGATCACTCACCCACGTCGTGGCATCGCGCCTGCAATCATCGGATCGCGTCGGCAGACGTTGCCGAGAGATCAACGAGGGCGCGAGACGCGCCCGAAGGGAGACCAGTCATGAACAGTCACGGCTACACGTATCAGGCGACCCTGGCCGCGTCGGAGCGCATCCACTGGCGCGTCGAAGACCTGATCGGCGGCGACAAGCAGCTCGACTTCTCGAAGCCGTTCATGCCGGAGTCGTTCGCGCGCGTCGAGCCGCTCACCTTTCTGAGCTCGCGGGAGCGGCTGGCGCTCAACCACATTCGCGCCATCGGCTATCTGTACACCTTCGGTCTCGTCGAGGAGTTCATCGTGCCCTTCGTGCTCGATCACGCGCGCCCGCAGCTTCACGGCGACTCCTACGCCGTGCGCGCGCTGCTCGGCTTCGCGGCCGAGGAAGCCAAGCACATCCACCTGTTCCGCCGCTTCCGCGAGGAGTTCGAGCGGGGCTTCGGCACCACGTGCGAAGAGATCGGGCCGCCCGAGGCCGTCGCGAAGGCGGTGCTCGGCCATCAGCCGCTCGCGGTGGCGCTGGCCATCTTGCAGATCGAGTGGATGACCTTGAAGCACTGGACCGACGCCGTGAAGGACAACCAGCAGCTCGACCCGCAGTTCAAGAGCCTGCTGAAGCACCACTGGATGGAAGAGTCCCAGCACGCCAAGCTGGACACCATCCTGGTCGAGTCACTGAGCAGCGCGAAGGACGGCGCGGCCCTCGACGGCGCCGTCGAGGAATATCTCGAGATCGGCGCGATGATCGACGGCGCGCTGGCCCAGCAGGTCGAGTTCGACATCGAGAACCTCGCCCGCGCGACCGGGCGGAAGCTCAGCACGAGCGAGCGCGAGCAGTTCGTGACGACGCAGCTCCAGGGGCAGCGGTGGACCTATCTGGGGTCCGGGATGACGCATCCCAACTTCGTCGGCACCCTGGGCGAGATGCGCCCGGCGGCCGCCGAGCGCGTGGGGAAGATCGCGAAGGACTTCTCTTGAGGTAGAGCCGGACGGTGGCCGGTCGGCGCTCGCTTCGGCGGGCGCCGGCCAGGTCCGATCCTCGACGCCCGCCCGCCTCGTCAGCCCGCGAGCCGGTAGAACCGCTGCGCGTTGAGCCCGAGGACTTTGCGCCGCGCCTCCTCCGGCAGCGGCGCGAGCCGCTCCTTCAGCTCGCGCACCACACCGAACGAAGCGTCGATGTGCGGGTAGTCCGACGCCCAGACGAAGTAGTCGGCCCCGAGATGCTCGACCATCTGGGCCGTCACCGACTCGTCGGGGTCGGCCGAGATCAGGCACTGCCGGCGGAAGTACTCGCTCGGCGGCATCCGGATGGGCGTCTGGTGAGCCAGGACGCGGTACTTGTGGTCCAGACGATCGAGCCAGGCGGCGATCCAGTTGGATCCCGCCTCGAGCACCACGCAGCGCAGCCGCGGATAGCGCTCGAACATGCCCGCGCTGAGCATCTGGGTGAACGCGGCCATCACATCGATGGCCAGGAAGACGATGCTGAAGAGCCCGTCCGACGGGTCCCGCCGCTGCCACTGCCGGAACCACTGCCGGTCCCGCACGACGACGTGAAAGCCAACGGGCATCTCGAGATCCTGCGCCGTCTCCCAGAACCGCGCGAAGACCGGATCGTCGAAGTGCCGCCCGCCGCGCGCGGCGAGATCCGGCGACAGATAGATTCCCACGCAGCCGTCGCGCCGCGCGCGAATCGTCTCTTCGACCGCGCCCGCGGGGTCGAGCAGCGAGATGTGCGCCACCGGGTAGAGCCGGGTGGGTTCGAACCGGCAGAACTCGGCCAGCCATCGGTTGTAGGCGCGCGTGTAGGCGGTCGCGAGGGCGCCGTCCGAGACGTGCCCTTCCCAGCAGATCCCGATGGTCGGATAGAGAAGGACGGCGTCGATCCCCTCGCCGTCCATGACGCGCAGTCGCGCGGCGGGATCGTAGGAGCCGGGCGGGCTGCCTTCGGCGTAGGTGATTTCACCGCGAGTCAGGAGCTTGGCGGTGTCCATGTCGATTCCGCCGAGCGCACCGAGCTGGCCGCGGAGCGTCTTGAGCGGCTGGCCGTCGATGAGCAGGACTTCCAGGCCCTGCTCGTCCCGGGCGATACGCATGGCGCGGTCGCGGTACCGCGGGTCGAGGTACTTGAGCCAGGTGTCCGCCGGCTCGAGGACGTGGCCGTCGGCGTCGATCACGCTGCGCGTCGCGTTGCTCGTCATGGGCGCGTCCTCCTGGGCCTCTATACCTTGAAGACGAGGTTGGAACAACTGCGTGTGATCCGGCTCGGACCGGGTCTTCGAGCCCATTTCGCCCTTGACAGGGTTTCGCGGGTAGCCGCGGCTTGTTGGCAGCGCGCGGCTAGTGCCGCACCAGCGCTGCACGCACGGCTTCCGATGCGCAGCGGTCGGGCTCTTCGTGAAAAACACGGATTGCGATCGCCGAATGGCGCGGCCTCCAGATGCATTCGAAGCGCGGGTATACCGTTCGCTCTAGTAGGAGGCCTTCGACGACGCCGGCTCGGGCGACGTTTCCGCGGAAACACCGCGCTGGAGCAGCAGCATGCCGACGCCCTGGCTTTGCTGGCGGAGACGGTGCTGCACCATGGTATCGATTCCGGTGCACCGGGCGATCGCTATCAGGCCGTGGTCCATGTCGACGCGCCGGCGCTCGCGGATGCCGAGGCGCCCGGCCAGTCCGTGCTGAAGAACGGCGAGCACGTTTCCGCGGAAACGTCCCGGCGTCTGGCCTGCGCGCCAATCGCGTCGTAATGCAGCACGCCCGGGACGGCCGAATCGTGGAAGTCGCCGCGCCATGAGGAGCGCGGTCGGGTCGGGCGGGATCCGGGCACCCGCTGGCGGCTCTCCCGTCGCCGAACGATCCCTACTGAGGGCCGTCGACCTTGTAGGCGAGCGAGATGCGAAACGCGAAGCGATTCAGGCAGTGCCGTGGAGCGACACGGGAGCCGCCGCCTTCGGTGCCGCGGCACATCTTGACGTTCTCCAGCTCCGCGCGACGCGTGGCGACCATTTCGCGCAAGGTGTGATGCAGGTCGACCCCGCCGCGTTCACAGAGGGGATTGTGGCAATCGAGCTGTGTGACGTTGCCGAGCGTTTGCCACTCCGGACGATGCGCCGCGCCCTTTCCTTCTTCGAGCACTTTGACGATCAGCGCCTCGACGGTCGGATTCAGCTCTTTATACGGTCGTTGCCAGCTCGTTGCCATCACTCCCTCATCGCAATAGGCCGGCCGCGATGCCGGCGCCTGCGCCCGCCAAGGCCAGAGCCCCGGCGTCACCGCGTCGAACCAGCGTACGACATCGGGGCGATACAGGGTACAGATCCTTAGAGGCGCCCGGATCTCGGGCATCCCGCCTGAGTCCCAGGGTCGGAGATCGCCGGCGACCGACCACGCGAAACCCGCTGGGCGCGCAGTTTCCTGCCCTTAGCGGGAGCTCGTATCCCGTGGCACGGCCTTCGCACCCTGGCGTCGCCAGCATGAAGATCTTGTGCGCTTGGTGCTGCCGCGAGGGCCGGCCCGGCTACATGGGTGAGCGCGAGCCGCTAGAGAACCCGCAGCCAACGCACGGCGTCTGTGCGCACCACAAGGCCGAGCTCCTGGAGTCCCTGCCCTCGCGATCATTTCCGGATATCCAGGTGCTCATCGTCGTGCACCATAGCAACACGGCGCTCTACGAGCGCCTCAAGCTGTCGTTCGCGGCCTTGTCTCACGTGAGGGTGATCGTGGACCGCCGGGTATCCGACCGTCGAGCGGCGCCAGGCCGGATCTCGGACGAGCGGCGCCACGTGAGAACGCGGCGGATTCGCGAAGGGACGATCTCGCCGCTCGGCGATTTCACGATCGTGCGGTTCACGCCGAAGGCCCCGCTGCGGCCTGCGCCAAAGGAGCCTGGGCAAC
>CAYVHH010000081.1:0-17450 GCA_964450175.1 uncultured bacterium
GTAGAGCGCCTGACTGTTAATCAGGAAGTCGCTGGTTCGAGCCCAGCCCGGGGAGCCAATTCCTACAGCGAGTTAGCCTGCTCCTGCCGGTCACCAGGTCACCACGAAGTCACCACCTCACCTCCCAAAGTGGGCTAGAGTCTGAGCCCCCTGGGAGTCTCACAGCCCAATATCCGGCTCAGCGAGTACGCTGAGACGTGGCTCACCGCCAAGTCGTATAAGGAGAGTCTTCACGAGCGCCCGGCGGGCGGCGGGCCTCACCATTTTTTTCGCAGCGCCTCGTCGAGGATCGTCTTGTCCAAGCTCAGATCGGCCACCAGGCCCTTGCGCTTGCGATTCTCCTCCCGCAGCTGCCGCAGCTCGCGCAACTCACTGAGGCCCAGGGCTCCGAAGCGCTTCTTCCACCGGTAGAAGCTCTGCTCGCTGACGCCGAGCTTGCGGCAGACCTCGCCGACCGGCGGCGAGTCCGACGGCCGCACGGAGGAGTTGACCGCGTTGGTCGAGCATGCTACACGCGGGCTAGGTCCCTTCCTCGAAACCGTCAGCCTGCGGCTTGATCACCCTCAAGCTGACTCGCAGCTCTGCGGGGATGTCCGGGTTTGACGGGAGCTGCTCCAGGTTCTTCACCGGCGCCTCGTCGTCGGCGTGCCGCGCTGACGTGAGCAGCAGCCGCATGGTGTAGAACGTCTTGGTCACGACGCTCATCTGGTCCTCGTTCGGCCCGAACGGAAGGATGACCGCGTCCGGGAAAACCGAGGGGCCGTGCGAACGTAAGAACTGCTTGTAATGCAGGATGTACTTGCTCGTCGTCGGCCCGAACTTGCCGTCCACCACGATGTCCGGTGTGCCGCGAGGCATCGGAGATCCTCTCCGCCGCATGTGGTCCGTTTCGACGTAGATGTAACGCAACAGCTTCTGCACGAGCGCCACGTCGTCCTTCTTGTTGAAGCGTCCCGGCCCAATCGGAAAATCGATGTTGTACGTGTTGCGCGCTTCCTTGGGCGGGATCGTTCCCTGGATGAAGGCCATGACCGCCTCCCGTCTTAACCCTTTCCTTGTCCACGTTGGTCGTGCATGGCAACTAAACGCGGGGCGTCACGATGGATACAATCTACTGAATAGAATTGGGTTGAATGCTAGACGGGCTTGGTCCTTCTTGGTCGGGCCCCATACCATCGTCTCGTCCCATATTTCATTCAGCCAGGATAGCTTTGTGCGACGGACTACGCTCCCCAGTGCGAGCTTCATCAATTCATCATCCGTCGTAGGACGAACAATCCCGTCTTTGTATGGGAAATCGAACTGATTTTCGAAGATTTTTTGCAGCGCACGCGTTCTCGAACCATAAATGCCATCGTCAAACCGGCCTGGCTGGGAGTTGAGTATTTTCATTGCCTCCAGCTTGTCGTTGCCTCGTGGAGCCTCGGACAGGGCGTATGTCACAAGCAGAGCCTGAACAAGCATTACATCGGTCTTGGAAGCACTCCCCTTCGGGGTAACAGGGAAGTCGAGTTGCCAATAGTCCGGGAGTTGTTGCTCGGGGAGTTCTTGCGAGTATCTAACTTTTTGAATCGTTGTATACGCCATCTTCCCCCACTCCCGAGTTGTCAGCAATCGCCGTTGTCGTCGACGGTGACCGGCGCGAGCCTCAGGCCGAGAGCGAGAACGACCGCGAGCCCGATCCGCCGCATGGGGCACCTGGTTGGGACGGCTGGCGGGAGTCTAGCAGACGACGGCCGGTCGCAGGAGTTGGCCGCGCTGGTCGAGCACGCGCTACTGGATGACTTGGTCCGCCCGCAGGAGCAGCGTCTGCGGGATCGTCAGTCCGAGCGCCTTGGTGGTGGGGGCCTGAACTAGGACACCTACTCGATAGACTTTCCCCGCTAGTTGCGCCCCAGTCGTGAGCGGAGCAAGGAGGAAGCTGAGGACGAGAACGACCGCGAGCCCGATCCTTCGCATGGGCACCTCGGTTGGGATGGCTGCAGGGGCGAGTTTAGCCGAATGCCCATAGACGCACCAGCGCCCCGGCCAGGACAGCACCGGGGCGCGCGATGAACAATTGGACGGGCTAGGCTAGGCGGCTAGGGTTAGAACCGCCTCGAACCAGATCTTGACCGGTGCAATACCGCCCTGCGAGACTCCCGCCAGCCATCCAAGCGAGGTGCCCATGCGGCTGATCGGGTTTGTTCTTGCGCTTGGCCTGACGCTTGTGCCGCCCGCCGCCGAGGCGCAGCCGACGGAAAAGGCCCACCGCATAGGATATCTCGCCGGTGGCTCGGCGAGCCTTAACGTCAGTTACGTCGAAGCATTCCGGCAAGGGCTGCGCGAGCTGGGGTGGGTCGAGGGCCAGAACATCGTCGTCGAGTACCGCTTTGCCGAGGGCCGGCTCGACCGGCTACCAGACCTCGCGGCCGAGCTGGTCCGGCTCAAGGTAGAGCTCATTTTCGCGACGCCAACGCCCGCAGCCGTGGCAGCGAGGAACGTCACGCGGACGATCCCGATCGTCATGAGAGGTGTCGGCGATCCCGTCGGACTCGGGCTCATCGAGAGCCTCGCGCGGCCCGGCGGGAACGTGACAGGGTTGTCCTACAGCGTGGGCATGGAAACCTTCGGCAAAGGCTTGGAGCTGCTCAAGGGGGCCGTTCCCAAGGTCCGACGCGTGGCGATCCTCTCGAATCCGGACAATCCAGCCCACGCGCGCGCAGTAGACGCCGTGAAGGGCGCGGCCCGATCGCTGACGCTCCAGCTTCTTCTGCTGGAGGCACGCGGGCCCGACGCGTTCGACGCCGCCTTCGCGGCGATGGCGAGGGAGCGCGTGGGAGCCCTCTTCGTCGTGGCAGATTCGATGTTTTTCCTCCACCAAGCACGCCTCGCCGATCTCGCCGTAAAGAGCCGGCTGCCGTCGATGCACGGCTACCGGGAGGACGTGGATGCCGGGGGCCTCATGTCCTATGGCCCGAGCTTCGGGCCCCAGTTCAAGCAGGCAGCCGTTTACGTAGACAAGATCCTCAAAGGCGTCAAGCCCGCCGACCTGCCCGTCGAGCAACCCACCAAGTTCGAGCTGGTCATCAATCTCAAGACCGCGAAGGCGCTCGGCCTGACGATTCCGCAATCGCTCTTGGTGCGGGCGGACGAGATCATCCAGTGATGGACCGGCGAGCGTTCATCACGATGGTGGGCGGCATTCTAGCAACACCGCTCGCTGGCGAGGCACAGCAGGCCGGGAAACTCTATCGGATAGGCCTTCTCGGGGGTTCCCCGCCGAACAGCCCGGGGGGCGGGCGCGCCTGGGAGGGGTTCTTCCAAGGGTTGCGTGAGCTGGGGTACGTCGAAGGCCAGAACATCCTCGTCGAGGGCCGATGGTACGGGGAACGAACCGACCGACTCCCCGCCCTCGCGGGCGAGCTTGTTCGGCTCAAAGTGGACGTCATAGTCGCGGGCGCCGCACCTGCTCCCGAGGCGGCCAGGCGCGCCACGTCGACGATCCCCATCGTCATGGCGAATCATAACGATCCGGTCGGGAGTGGGCTCGTGGCCAGCCTGGCGAGGCCGGGGAGAAACGTCACTGGAATGTCCACTCTCTCGCCGGAGCTGATCGGCAAGCGGCTGCAACTGTTCAAGGAGGCGATTCCCGGAATCTCCCGCGTGGCCGTGCTCTCGAATCCAACCATTTCATCGCAGGTGCTCGAGTTGAAAGAGGCAAAGGTCGCGGCGGGATTGTTGAAGGTGCAACTTCAACTGCTGGAAGCGCGGGCTCCCGGCGACTTCGCCGGTGCCTTCTCGGCGATGACGAAAGAGCGGGCGGACGGAGTCATCATCATCACGTCCTCGATGTTCTATGCCGAGCGGACACGGATCGCACAGCTTGCGGCCGAGAGCCGCGTCCCGGCGATCTACGGGGTGAAGGAGTTCGCGGAGGCCGGTGGTCTCATGACATATGGGATCGATGTTCACGAGAGCTTCCGGCGCGCCGCGGGCTACGTGGACAAGATCCTCAAGGGCGCGAAGCCGGCCGATCTCCCCGTCGAGCAGCCGACGAAGTTCGAGCTGGTGATCAACCTGAAAACTGCAAAGACGCTGGGTCTGACGATCCCCCAGTCAGTGCTGCTGCGGGCGGATCAGGTGATCGAGTGAGCAACACCACCTGTAGCAAACCGGGAGGGCAGACCATGTCGATCATCGCGTGGATAGTGCTCGGCCTGATCGCGGGGTTCATCGGCAGCAAGCTGGTCAACAAGACGGGTGAAGGGTTCGTCCTCGACATCGCTCTGGGTATCGTCGGCGCGGTGATCGGGGGTTGGTTGTTCAGCCTGTTTGGCATGCAAGGGGTCACAGGGCTGAACATCTACAGTCTCATCGTGGCCGTCATCGGAGCGGTCGTGTTCTTAGTGGTCTACCACGCGATCCGACGCACTGTGTGATCCGACTCGGACCTTCTAAGACGACGGGGATTGAGCACTCGCCCACGAGCGCGACCGGCCATCGGGTGGGAGCGCGGGCCATGACATGCGACGCAGCGAGCGGCGTGGGAGGTGTTGAAGAATGGCGAGATTGAAGAACGATAATGCGACATAGCACCCGCCCGTTGAGGCGAACCGTCGCCCTCGGAACACCATCCAAGATGCCCACAGGGGACCCGCGCCATCATCAATGTTCCGGGTGGCCGTTTCCGAGGGCCGCGCCTCGGAGGAACGCTCCAGACGCCGACCGGCGATTGGGTGACCGTCCGGGGAGTGGGAGCTCAAGCTCGATGCCCGGGTCACCCTGCTGGCCGAGTCGGGCCAAAGCGCCGGGGGGTCCCCAGTGCAGCCTGGGACTCCGGGCGATGGGGCTCAGGGGGTTGGTCAGGGGCCTTGATCTCGGCGGCCAGGCCCTCGGCGGCACCGCGATTCGCGAGGTCGCTAGATCGCTCACGAGCCAGGGGAGCCGTCGATTTCCTTGTGTCAGCCGACCTCACCGATCACGACCGTATAGAGACGGGGCTCGGGCCAGAGTTCGGTCGCCGCCGGAGACACCGCCGAACACTTTCGTGCAGTCGTGGCCGGGAAACGCGTCGCTTGCGAGCTTCCCCCGGATCAGAAGGCACAGGGACTCACCGGATACCATCGATGACGGCCATCACTTTGGTTCCCCGGAGCCTCATGGGGCTCGCCGCGCTCTGCCGGCGGGACTCGACTCCTCGTCGGCCAAAAAGGTGGTGTCCCGCGTGATGTGGAAAATCCGGGGCGCAACTTCCGGCGCTTGTCTCATTCAGTGACCTGATCCGCCTGCAGCAGCAGCGACGGTGGAATGGTCAGCCCGAGCGCTTTGGCGGTCTTGAGGTTGATGACGAACTCGAACTTGGTGGGCTGTTCGATGGGAAGGTCGGCGGGCTTGGCGCCCTTGAGGATCTTGTCGACGAACACGGCGACGCGCCGCTCCGTGTCCGGCGTGTACTCCTGGTACGCCATGAGGCCACCCTGCTCGGCGAAGGACCGATTGGTCGAGATCGCCGGCAGCCGGTGCTGGGCCGTGAGGCGCAGGATCGTCGCCTGGTGCGTCACGAAGAACGGCGCGCCCACCAGCACGAGACCGCGCGCGCGGTCGCGCGTCATGGCGGCGAAGGCCATCTCCAGATCGGCGGGCTGCTGCACGTGGAGGATCTGGAGCGCCACGCCGAGCTTCTGGGCCGCCTCGCGGAATACGTCCAGCGAGGAGCGCGGCAGCTCCTGGAGGGAGGGGTTCTTGTACCGTAGCACCGCCACCCGGGCAATGCCGGGCACGGCCTCTACGAGGAGCGCGAGACGCTTCCCGTTCACCTCGACCGACGCGAAGCTCCCGAGGCCCGTCGCATTCCCGCCTGGCCGGGCGATGCTGGCGACGAGCCCGCGCGCCACAGGGTCGCCGACCTCGGTGAACACGATCGGGATGGTGCTGGTCGCCTGCTTGGCCGCCAGCGCGGCGACCGTCGTTCGCGCGACGATGACGTCGACGCCGCGCTGCACCAGCTCCGTCGCCAGCGGACGGGCGCGCTCCTCGTGGCCGTTCGTGAACCGGGTTTCAAGGGCGACCGTCTGTCCTTCCACGTAGCCAAGGTCGCGCAGCCACTGCCGGAAGGCGTTGAGGCCGCCGAAGCCAGATTCGGCCTCGGGCGCGAGGTAGCCGATCACCGGGACCTTCCGGGCTGGCGCGGCATCCGCGGCGAGCGGCGCGGCGAGGAGGCCGATTGTGAGAGCGGCGAACGCAGCACGTATGATCGTCACGCTGCCACCGCCGTGTGCTGGGTCAACACAGCGGCGATCTTCCGCCAGCCATCGATCCTTCGCAACTTGATCTGCCCGCTGGCCACGAGACTGAAGAGCAGAACGACGGCCGCTTCTTCGCCCGGCAGCGAGCCTTGCGTCTTGACGCGGCGCCGGAACTCCTCGTGCAGCCGTTCGATCACGTTCGTCGTGCGGAGCGTTTTCCATTGCGCCTTGGGGAAGCGGAAGAACGTGAGCAGCTCATCGCCGCCCTCGCGCAGACTCGCGACGGCCCCCGGGCACCGCCTGGCCCATGTGCGCTCGAAAGCGGCGTATGCAGCGCGGGCGGCCTCGCCATTGGTCGCGTAGACGATGCGATGGTAGTCGTCGCGGATCTCGGCCAACACATGCTTGGGCGCCTTCCGCTCAAGGTTGCGCAGCTTGTGGACGCAGCAGCGTTGCACGGCGGCGCCCAGCATTGCCGTCGGTGATGCATAGCACAGGGCTGCGCAGCCCGCGTCCGGCGAGGTCGTCCAAGCAGCCCTTCCACGCCGCGAACGATTCGCCGGCGCAGAGATCCAGGGCCAGGAGTTGCTTGCGGCCGTCAGGCAGGACCCCGACCACGCCGAGCACCGGAACGCTCACGACTCTGCCGGCGCTGCGCACGCGCAGGGCGAAACCGTCGAGGTACAGATAGATCGCATCGACGTCACCGAGCGGGCGCGTCCGCCACGCGGCCAGCCCGTCCTTGAGCGTGGCGACGACGCGCGAGACTGCGCTTTTCGAGAGTGGCGCCGCTTTGAGCAACGGCTGGAGCGCGCCACGAATCCGCCGCGTGTTGCCGCCGGCCAGGTACGTCGCGGCGATCGCTTCATTCACTTCAGGCAGCCGCCGCTGATACCGCGGCAGCAGCGCCGAAGTCCACTCACGCCCGCTGAAGAGGGTCGCGCGCGGCACGGTCAGCGCCAGCGGGCCGCTCGGCCCGGTCAGCGTGCGCGTCTTCGTTCCGTTGCGATAGCCCCGTCGCGCCTCGTGGTGCTCGTAGAACTGGACGCCAAGCGTGGCGCACAGTTCCTCGTGGACAGCCGTCTCGATCGCGACGCGCACGTGCTGGTGGATCAGCTCGCCCAGCGAGACGCGCTCGATCTCAGACGGAGCAACCGGCTTCCTGATACCCTTGCCCATGGCGTATTCCTCCGGTCGCCGCCCGGCAAGGCGGCGCGTTGGTCGTTAACTTCACGACCGGAAGAATGCGCCATTTTTCTTTTTCCACACGACTCGGGACGCCGCCGCCAAAAACTTTGCGATCTCTTCGCCGAGACCGTTGCAGGCGCGCGATTCGGGAAACGAGAGATGAACGTAGGGTATAGGCACCCATAAGAGGAACACCATGCCCCCGCCTGGAGGAGGCGTCCGCTCGCGCGGTGACTTCCAGCTGGGCGGCCGGAGTGGCTCGGCCGCGCACTGAACGCTCGAAAAAGCTCACGCGTGAGAGGTGGTGGTGAGAGACTGCGGCACGGCAGAAGGACTACAGGATGAGAAACGGATCTCTGCCAGTGAGGAGCCGTTTAAATTGGCCCGGAGGCCGCAAGGCCTTGGAGTCGGCGCTTTATTATGTGAGGTTGATGCGCCGGGATGATCCGCCGCGGTTGCTGATGGTGGCGGGCGTGGTCACTGCCGTCGTCGGAGTCGGCATCATCCTCGTGGGCATCGGTCGTCACGCAGGCTACAACGTCGCGGCCGCGCTTCTCACCCTGCTGTCCGCCCTATTCGGATATCGCGCCTGGGACCTCTCGACCCATCGCCGGCTGGAGGAACTTCAAAGGGCCCAGCTTCTCGCCCGACTGCGTCAACTTCCGGCGGCCGAAGTCAAGATCGTCGCCGTGCCATCTGAAGAAGCCGTGCGCTTCGCCCGGGAGCTACTCAACGTTTTTGTTGAAGCAGGATGGCCTGCCCAAGGGGTCTACCGCGCATCTCAGGGAAACGTCGGTGACAGTGGACTCTTCCTCGCCGTAAAGGACCGCGACTACCCGCCCGATGAAGCGAACTATTTGCTGCTCGCGCTCAGTGAGTTCGGCTTGCTAACCACGAAATCCACCAATGCCAGCTTGCCTCACCCCGGCGCGCTTGAACTGCTTGTCGGGCGACGTGAGACGTGATGTTCGCCTTCGGTCTGAGAGGCTCGCGATCAGTCTAGTCGCCACTCGATCGGGGAATGGGCTACCCTTGAGCGACGTCGATGGCTTGCCGGACGTCGATAACCGGTACACCGCCGAAGCACCGCATTTGTCTATCGGGTAGTCTTTGGCAGGCGGCTCGGGCATCGTGGGCCAGCGAGCGTTGACTTGCGCTGAGCGCCCCGTGAAGCGGTGTGTTCTCGCGTCCCCGTCTGTCTCGAAAGTACCTCTCTGTCTCGAGCGATCAGCCGACGACTGCGTAAACTGATCGAGTGGTTACGCGCAAGCTCGCGGAAACAAGAGAGGCCGGCTCTTCACCGGCCATCGCATCACGAGAGTGACGCGCGCGCTCATCCGCCCAGGTAGAGGCGCTTGACCTCTGGGTCCTCGAGCAATTCCCGGCCCAGACCGTGGAACCGGTTCCGTCCGAGCTCCAGCACGTATGCCCGATCGGCGATGGCCAGGGCGCGTGTGGCGTTCTGCTCCACCAGCATCAGCGTGTACCCGGCTCCTCGCATCTCGGTGAGCTTGTCGAAGATGAGGGCCACGTACCGGGGCGCCAGGCCCAGCGACGGCTCGTCCAGGAGAATGAGGCTGGGCGTCGTCATCAGCGCGCGGGCGATGGCCACCATTTGCTGCTCGCCCCCGGACATGGTGCCGGCCTTCTGCTTGTGGCGCTCGGCCAGCACGGGGAACAGCGCGTACACCCGCTCCAGGGCCGCCGCCACCCGGGCCCCATCGCGCTCGATGTAGGCGCCCATCTCGAGGTTCTCGAGCACGGTCATCTGGGGGAAGACGATGCGTCCCTGCGGGACGTAGGCCAGACCCCGTCGGAGCACCAGGTCGGGCCGGAGCCCGGTGATGTCCTGTCCTTTGAAGCGGACCGTCCCCGCCCGGGGCCGGAGCAGGCCGACGATGCTCTTGAACGCGGTCGACTTGCCGGCGCCATTGGGGCCGATGACGCTCACGATCTCGCCCGGCCGCACCTCCAGCGAGACGTCGTGCAGGATCTCCAGCTTGCCGTATCCGGCGTGGATGCCCGCCGCGGCTAGCAAAGGCGGACCGGACGGGCTAACGGCCGAAATAGGCTTCGATGACGCGCTCATCGGCTTGAATGGTCCCCGGCGGACCCTCGGCGATCTTTTCGCCGTGATCGAGGACGAAGACGGTCTCGCAGAGCCCCATGACGACTTTCATGTCGTGCTCGACTAGCAGCACGGTGGCGCCCTGATCGCGCCGCTGGCGGACGGCCTCCAGGAGATCGTTGAGGAGCGTCCGGTTCACACCGGCGGCCGGCTCGTCGAGCAGGATGAGCGCGGGGTCGCGCATGAGCACCCGGGCAAACTCCACCAGCTTCTGTTGGCCGTAGGAGAGGTTGCCGGCGTATTCGTTGCGGAGGCCGTCCAGGCGCACAAGGCCCAGGAGCTCCCGGGCCCGCCGCTCGGCGGCGTCCATGTCGCCGCGGGTCACCACGATCAAGTTCTCCAGCGCGGTAAGCTCGGGGAACACGCGGATCACCTGAAAGGTACGACCGATCCCCCTGAGCGCGATCTGGTAGGGCTTCAGGTGGTCGATGCGCTCGCCCTTGAAGATCACGCGTCCGCCGTCGCACCGCTCGAGGCCGGTGATGCAATTGAAGAAGGTGGTCTTGCCGGAGCCATTGGGCCCGATGAGGCCATAGATGCGGCGCGCCTCCAGAGCCAGCGAGACCCCGTTGACGGCCACCACGCCACCGAACCGCTTGCGCAGGCCATCCACCTCGAGCACGACCGCCATCAGATAGTTCTCGGCAATCGATACTTCATTTGCAGAATGCCCAGCACGCCGCGCGGCATGAGGAGCACGACGGCCACGATGATCGTCCCGAAGAGGAGCTGATGGAGGTAGGGGAAACGGGCCCACACCATCTCCTGGGCCACGAAGAGGACGACGGCGCCGAGGACCGGCCCCCACACGGTGCCTTTGCCCCCGAAGAGCGCCATCACGATCATGGTGATGGTCATGGCCAGCGGAAACACGCTCACCGGTTCGATGTAGCCCTGATCGCGTGCGGTCAGCGCCCCCGCGATCCCGGGACCGGCCGCCGACAGGATGAAGGCGCTCAGCTTGTGCTGTGCGGTGTCGATGCCCATCGCCTCCGCCGCCACCTCGTCCTCGCGGATCGTCATGAGGCGAAGCCCGAAGCGCGAAGTGACGATGACGTACGTCAGCAACGTGACCAGGATCGCCGTGAGCCCCATGGCGTAGTAGATGGGGACCGAGGCGTCGAGCGTCGGCAGCGAGAGTCCCGAGCCGCCGCCGGTCAGCCCCTCGAAGTACGAAACCAGCGCGCGTAGCACCTCGTTGAGTCCCAGCATGGCGATGGCGAAGTAGGGGCCCTTGAGCCGCAGACACGGATAGCCGATGAGGACCGCCAGCAGGCAGGCCGCGAGGCCTCCCGCCAGCGCCGCCGGCTCCCAGGCCCAGCCCGCGCGGGTCACGAGGATGGCACCCGCGTAGGCGCCGATGCCATAGAAGGCCACATGGCCGAAGGAGACGTAGCCAGTGAGACCGGAGATCAGGTTCCAGGAGCCGGCGAGCACGATCCACATGAAGACCTGCTGGGTCGCCCGCACGCCATAGCCGGTCCCGAAGGTCGGGTAGACGGCGAGCAGGACGAGCACGACGGCCAGTGTCGCCAGGAAGGCCCGGGTCACGTCTGCCGGCCGCTCAAGAGCCCGCTGGGCCGGAGCAGCAGCACAACCACCAGGAGCAGATAAGCCACCACCTCGGAGAGCTGGGTGGTGAGGAACAGCGAGGCCAGCTGCTCGACGAGCCCCAGCAGCAGGCCGCCCAGGAGCGCTCCCGGATAGTTGCCAGCCCCGCCCAGGACGATGACCAGGAAGGACTTGAAGGTCCAGACCTGGCCCATCTCGGGCTGAATCGCGATGATGACCGCGATCAGGGAGCCACCGCCGGCGGCCAGCGCCGCCCCCAGCCCGAAGGTGATCATGTGCACGCGGCCGACGTCGATCCCGCACACCATGGCCACCTCGGCGCTCTGCGAGGTCGCCCGGATCGCCTTGCCGAGCTTCGTGCGCTGGAGAAAGAGGAAGGCCAGCGCGGTCACGGCGATCGCGAACAGGAACGCGATGAACCGAGAGCCGGAAATCGCGAACGGTCCGACCACGAAGGACCGCGTCAGATATTCGATCGCGCGAAGGTCCGAGGTGAAGACCAGCTGGGCCAGGTTCACCAGCGCGATCGAGATCCCGAAGGTGAGCAGGAGCGACGACAGCTCCGGCGCGTTCACCACACGGAACACCAGGGCGCGCTGGAGGATCACGCCCACGAAGAACATCACGACCATGCTCGCGGGGACGGTGAGATAAGGGTTGAGACCGAGTCGACTGAACAGGAAGTAGGTGACGTAGGCTCCCAGCATCAGGAGCGGGCCATGGGCGACGTTGATGACGCGCATGACTCCGAAGATGAGCGCCAGCCCCAGGGACACCATCGCATACAGCGCGCCCGAGAGAATTCCCGAGATGATCACCTGTCCAACCATCTCGGGCGTGATCACCACGTTCATCGGCTAGACGGCGCTTTCGAGCACGGGCTTGGCCCGCGCCATCGATTTCTGGCAGAGGTCTCGGAGGGGGACGTCGAGTCCCCCCCGAAGGAGTTTAGCGTTGGGTCCAGGGCGGCGTGGGGAAGCGCGGCTTGGCCTGGGCCAGCTCATCGGGCCAGACGGTGACCTTCTTTTCACCTTGCCACTGGAACAGCACCATCTTGTGAGCGATCTGAAAGCCATCCGCGTCGACCTTGTAGTCGCCGAAGACCGTTTTCATTTCGAGCTTGAGTAATTGCTCCCGCACCTTGTCGGCGTCGAGCGAGCCCGCTCGCTTCACCGCCTCGGCGTAGATGAGGCAGCCGGCATAGCCGGCGGCCGAGTGGTACGAGGGCTCGTGGCCGAAGTCCTTCTTGTACGAGTCGAAGAATTCCTGGTTGCCCGGGTACGGCAGCGTGTGCTCCCACTGGGTGGCGCCATAAACGTACTCGGCGTTCTGCTTGAGCGTGTCATAGAACTCCGGCAGGTCGCCGCCGACGGTCACGGCGTACATCTTCGGATTGACGTTCAGCTCCTTCATTTGCCGAGTGAGGGCGACCGCGTCGTCGAAGTAGGTCGCGGCGGCGACGACGTCGGGGTTGACCGACTTCAGCTTGGTGAGCAGCGCCGAGAAGTCGGTGTTGCCCTTGGGATAGGCTTCCTGGAAGACCACCTGGAGGCCCTTCTTCTTGGCCGCCTCGACGGTCCCGGCCGCGGCCGCTTTCGAAAACAGTGTGTCCTCGTTCACCACGGCCACGGTCTTGAGACCGCGCTTGGCTCCGATATCGACGAGGCCTTCCAGGTAGCCTTCGGCCGGCGAGATGACCATGAAGATGTACTTGCGCCGCGGCTCCTTCTTGAAGATCGACGTCGTCGCCGCCAGCGGTGACACCATCACCTTCTTGTACTTCTCGGTGACGTTGGCGGACGCCTCGGTGACGGGCGACGAGTACGGGCCCATGATGCCGTCGACCTTGTCCTCGGTGATGAGCTTCTCGTAGAGCCGCACGGCCGTGGCCGGCATGGATTGATCGTCGTACACGACGAACTCGACCTTGCGGCCGAGCAGCCCGCCCTTGGCGTTGAGATCCTTCTCGCAGAGCTTGTAGCCCTCGTGCTGGTTCTTGCCGAGCTTGGCGTAGGTTCCGGTCAGCGAGAGGGACGCGCCGAGCCGGATGGGCCCGGAGCCCTGGGCCCCCGCGGGTACGCTGGCGGCGGCGACGCTGAGGGCGAGGAGCACGGCACACAATCCAGACAGCCGCATGCGATATTCTCCAGGCGCGGATGGATTTCGACGAGAGATTACACCGACCCCTGGGGGTGTCAAGGCGACCGGCTCACTTGGGCTACGCGATGGCCGAGGGCCCGCGCCACTTGATCAACACGACCTTCACGGCGTCGTTCACGACCAGGCACGAGACCATGGCATACGCGAGGATCGCGAGCGTCTGCGACCACGGCAAGGGCCTGAGTCCCGGGAGCCCGACGCGCGTCAGGAGGGTGCCCGCCAGCGCATCCACGACGAGGGCGGCCAGGAGGGTCTTGCTGGGCATCGTCGACCAGAACGCGCGCCGCTCGCGCGCGGACACCACGGAGAACACGGCAAAGTAGAGCAGCACCAGGAAGCTGAAGGTGTCGAGGGCATCGGTGTTGGTCGCCAAGCTGAAATGCGACCAGCCGATCCTCAAGAGGAGAAGCGTCTCCGCGACCATCGCCACGCCCAGGATCACCGACACGGTGATGAAGCCCCCGATGTTCCACGTCTCTGGTTCCCGCGACGCTCGTACGTGGTCGGTGGCCAGGGCGATTTTGGCGAAGTCCGTCATGAAGGTCAGCAGCAGCATCGCAAAGGCGGAGACGACGAACTTACCGGTCACCACGTAGGCGATGGCCACGAACGCCGCCTTCAGGATGGTCCGGCTGATTTTGTTGATGATCCAGGTCAGGATGCGCTGGTAGATTGTCCGCCCCTGCTCGACCAGCGCAATGATGTTGGTCAGGCCCGCTTCGGTCAGCACGACGCTCGCCGCGCCCTTGGCCACGTCGGTCGCGGTGCTGACGGCGATGCCGACTTCGGCCTGGCGGAGCGCGGGCGCATCGTTGACCCCGTCGCCGGTCATGCCGGTGATATGCCCCGCGGCCTGCAGGCGCTCCACCACGATATATTTGTCCTCCGGAAATACCTCCGCGAAACCATCGGCGCCCGCGAAAAGATCACTCGCCTTGTCGCCGGCCTGCGCGGCCTTCAGGTCCGCCATACGCCGGATGTTGCGCAGCCCCACGCCGCCCGCAATCTCGTTCGCGACCGCCAGCGCGTCACCGGTGAGCATCTTCACGGCCACCCCGCGGTCCCGGAGCGCGGCGATGAGCTGCCTGGCGTCCGCTCGCGGCGGATCATACAAGGACACCAAGCCGAGCAAGACGGGGGCGCCGGTCTCGGGGCCGCGTGCCACCGCCAGCGTCCGATAGCCCTTCGCGGCCGCTGCGCTGGTGCGCGCCTCCAACGCCTCGATGGCCGGGGGCCGGAGTCCGCAGGCCTCGGCGAGGGTGCGCACGGCGCCTTTCATCAGGCGCAGCCGCTGCCCGTTCTGCTCGACCACGGCTTCCGTGCGCCGTTGTTTCGCATCGAACGGTGCGAACGAGACGGGCGTCACCGTGGGAAGGTTGTCGAAGATGTGCCGCTCCCTGGCCGCGGCCAGGAACGCGAGGTCAATCGGATCCTGGTTGGCCTCTTCTGATGCCAGTGCGCCGGCGAACAACACGTCGGTTTCCGTCGCTGGCTCCAGCGCGATCACGCCGGTGACGGCCAGTTGGTTCATCGTGATGGTGCCGGTCTTGTCCACGCAGAGCACGTCCATCGTCGCGGCATCTTCGGCGGCACTGAGGCGGGTGACCAGCACCCCGCGTTTGGCCAGCTCCTTCGCCGCGACGGCCATGCTGATCGTGAACATGACGGGGAGGGCAACCGGCACTGCACTCATCAGCAGCACGAGCATGAGAGGAGCCATTTCCAGGAGCGGCGCGCCGCGGATGAGCGACAGGATGACCACCACCCCCAGCTGGGCGCCGACGATGACGAAGAGCCAGCGGACGACCTTGGTCACGACCGCTTCGATGTGGAGCTTCGGTCGCGCCTCTTGTACGAGCTGCGTGGTGCGGCCAGAATAGGTCTTCGCCCCCGTCAGCATGACCACGCCGTTGCCCTCGCCTCGGCGGACGACGGACCCCGACGAAAGCACGTCGCCGGGCGCCTTGTCCGCGTCCTTCGATTCGCCGGTGAGCGCCGATTGGTCCGCCGTCAACGCTCCCGTGAGGAGTGTCACGTCGGCCGGGATGATGTCGCCGGGTCGCACGCGAACGATGTCGCCGGGGACCAGCTCCCGCGCGGGAATGACCTGCCAGCTCGAATCGCGCCGAACGCGCGCACTGACCTGCAACCGTCGCCGCAGTGCCTCAACGACGCCGGCGGCTCGACGCTCCTGCATCAAGCCCAACACGGCGTTGATCACCAGCAGCGCGCTCACCACGACGAGGTCCGAATATTTGCCGAGCACGGCGGACAGAACCATGATCAGCTCGAGCATCCAGGCGGAGATTCCCCAGAATTTCTGGAGGACTTTGAGAACCGGGTGCCCTTTCTGCTCGGCCACTTCGTTGTAGCCGTGCTCCGCACGGCGGACGTCCACCTCCGCGTGCGTGAGCCCGGTGTCGGGGTTGGTCGTCCGCATCGCCAACATCCTCTCTCGCGGTCGCCGGATTACGCCGGCGGGCCTGCGTTGGTTAGAGGCCCTCGTCGCGGGGGCGCGGAACGAAGCTCTACGATGCCGTGCGCGCGAGCTCAGCGCTGGTTGAAACGCCAGCGTCGAAAGACGTATCCCGGATCTGAGACCGTTCGACCTTCGCTGATCAAACGTGCGCCCTCGGCCTCGAAGTCGAAAACGCGCTTGATTTCCGTATGCTCGGCAGCCTCGACAGGGATGTCCGTGATCGTGACGAAGACCTCGTCCAGGAGGTGAGCCTGGTGAAGAGACCGCAGGACGACGGCTCCGCCTTCGCAGTCCAGGTAACCCACGCCGAATTCGCCGAGGAGACGCTCGTGTGAGCTGCTGAGTCCGGCCGAATCGATTCCGCCCTCGGCGGCGACACATATCGTGAGGCCCTTGTCGTCACTGCCCCGCGAGCGGAGAAGGCGCGCTCCAGCGCCGGTCGTGATGATGATCACACGGAGATGGGGGGTGTTGAACATCGGCACGGCGAGGTCCAGTCGACCGGACTCGGAGTAAATCACCTGGAGTGGGAACCGGCCTAGCCCGTGTTGCACCCGGAGCTGATAGAGGGCGTCTCCGAGCCCGCCTTCAATGTCGGGCGTTCCGAGGAGATCGGGCTGATCCCGGAGCGTTTGAGCGCCGAAGGAGACGGCATCCGCGCAGGCACGGAGATAGCGCATCAGTTGCAGATCGGCGAGTCGGCCCGGTCGAGTGAAATCGCCGCCGGCGATAGCGCGGACGGGATCGTCACGCACTCCGGTCCTCTTCCAGGCGAGGATTCCGTTCCTCGACGCGATCACGTTTGCGTAGATCCAGGGACGGGTTGGCCACGGCGGCGGGAAGCCGAGAGGCTCGACGCGATCGGGATCCGGCGAGTTCGGACCGTAGGGATAACGCGTCTCCGTGTTCAGGTGCCAGGAGACCCGCGCCCGATCGCTTTGCATCGTCCGACTACAGGGTAGCCTACACGACCCGGCCGTGGAGCCCTCGGGCTCGCATCGCACGTCTCCTCCAGACTGCTCCGGTACTCACCGGACGGGCACGCGTTTCCGGCCCTCACGCACCGCCAGCTCGCACCGTCCCACTTTTCACCAGACGGGCAGGCACGGGGGCTTGTCGTCTCTGAAAGCTCTGGTCCCCCGTTAGTGGTTGCGCTGGCGCCGGTCTTCTCGGTCATGCAGCGCTCGAAATCGGCCCCTCCGTACGAGCTGCTGTAGGTTTGGTACCACGCATGGCCATTGGGCTCGACACGGATCAACCGCACGTTCGCTGGAACCCGACCCTCAGTACGACATTGGTTGTAGGCGGCCCACACCGCGTCCTGCGCCGGGGCGTTCTGTATGGAGGCGCAGCCGACGATTGTGAGACCAATCAGAACGAGCAGGGATCGCCTCCGCATACAATTTTCCTCCTTCGGATGGGCACACCAGCGACCCACCATCGCTCAAGCAGGTGTCCACGAGTGTAGCGAAGAGACACGGCGAACTAGGCGGTGAGCGTATTTCGGAAGATTGGTTCGGCGAGCCGAGCCACCTACTCGACGGAGCCTTCCGGAAATCTGTTGAGCCGCCATCGTATAGCCGTTGACAACCTGAAGGTTGCTCGATAGAGTCTGGCACTTGTTTCTGTTGGGAGGGTCAGATGCGCAAGTTAGCCCTAGCCAGCCTCGCAGTTCTGGTGCTCGTAACTCCGGCCT
>CAYVHH010000082.1:0-9574 GCA_964450175.1 uncultured bacterium
CCCCCCGCGGCGAATCCACCGCAATGACGGCCACGCGGAGGCGGCGTCCGACCAGCACGTCGACTCCGCTAGGAGCCGCGACCGTCGCCGGTCGTCTTGTCGAGCGCCCGGTCCGCGACGAGCTGCTTGAGCTTCCGATTCTCCTCCCGGAGCTGGCGGAGCTCGCGGACCTCGGCCGTGCCGAGATCGCCGAACTGCCTTTTCCACCGAATGGGATGGACTGCTCCCCAGATTGGGACGCTTGCCCTAGAAGAGTTGTCGTCGGGTTGCCGAGGACCGTGGCGCACGGTCCCGTGGCTCATCCGCCGATCGCGAGCACGATCACGCCCCCCATCACCGCGAGGGTCACGTTTCCGAGCGCGCAGGCGACGCCGTAGCCGAGGGCGGGAATCTTGCTCTCGGCGACCTCCTGCACGGCGGCGAGTGCCGGGGCCGACGTGCCGGCTCCGCAGCAGACGCCGAGCAGGATCCCCGGGTGCAAGCCGACGAGATACCGCCCGACGAGGATCGTCAGCACGTGAGGTACGGTGACGACGGCCACCGTCGCCAGGATCAGCGTCGGCCCGGATTGCGTCAGACCGCGCAGGAAGTCGGGCCCCGCTTCCATGCCGACGAGGGCCAGAAAGCCGGTGAGCCCGAAGGACTCCATGAGCGCGAGCGCGGCCGGCGGAACGTACGCGAAGCGCGTCTGGACGGACCGGAGCCACCCGCAGACGAGGCCGGCGAGGAGGACGCCGACGAAGACACCCAGGCCGAGATCCAACCGCCCCAGGCGCACCGCAGGCAGGCCTATGAGGCCACCGACGACGATGGCCAGGGAAACACTCGCGAGGTCGCTCACGTTCGTGGGCCACGTGGCGCGGCCGACCCGCTGCGCCACCCGCGTAACGCTTGCCTTCGTCCCGACGAGGCGAAGCACGTCGCCGCGTTGGATTGCGGTGGTCGCCGCGATCGGCAGCTCGACACCCGCACGAGTCCAGCGCTCGGCGAAGACGCCGCGGGCGCCGAGTTCCTTCACCAGCTCCCCGAGCGGGCGGCCCGCCAGCTCCTTCCGCGTCATCACGACGTCGACACCGACGGTCGGAAGGTCGAGCAACCGTCGGTCGTCCACCTCGTGTGCACGCAGCGGATTCGACTCGCTCGCAAGGGTCTCGTGACGGCCGGAGAGGACCACCCGGTCGCCGGCGCAGAGCCGCAGGTCGGACGGCGGGTCCTCGTCGAGGAAGGATCGTCCGTGCGGATGTGTGCCTGACACGCGCTCGACGAACACGCGCCTCGCACCGAACGCGGCCTCGAGGTCGGCGACCATTCTGCCGTCGAAGGCGGACGGGATGGAGAATGCGCGCGCGGTGATCTCCGCATAGGGGGAGACGACGAATGGATCGCGGCGGTCCATTCCCATCTCGGCTTCCAGCGCGCGGCACGCGGCCGCGAGGTCGCCGCCGACGAGGCGTGGACCCACGCGCGACAGGAGCGCGATGACGAGCGCCGTCCCGACCAGGTAGGTCACCGCGAACGCGACCGTGCTGTTGGCGCCGAGGGCATGGGCACGCGCGGGATCGAGGTCGAGCTTCGCCAGGCTGTCGGCAACCGCGCCGATGGTGGCTGACGAGGTCATGGCCCCGGCAAAGAGCCCCCCGGTGGTGCCGGCGTCGAAGCCGATCAGGGCCGACACGGCGTACGCCGAGGCGGCCGCCGTCGCGCACAGGAAGAGGGTCAGCGCCACCTGCGGCAGACCCGTGGAGCGCAGCCCCCTGAAGAAGAGCGGGCCCGTGCCGTAGCCGATCGAGAACAGCCAGAGCAGGAAGCAGGCGTTCTTCAATGGCACCGACACCGGAACGTGCCACTGACCGATCACGACGCCGGCGAGCAGTGTGGCGATGATGGGGCCGAGCGTGTATCCCCCGACCCGCACGGCACCGGCGGCATGGCCGATCGTGAGTGCGAGGAAGAGCGCAAGCTCGGGATTCTGGCGAAGTGCGTCGGCGAATATCTGCACGGCACTTTCAGAAGGACAGCTCGAGGTTCCCGAGGAAGATCGAGCCGGTTCCTCCCACGACCTGCGGATAGGACGGGCCACCTGTCGGCGACTTGTGGTCGTAGATGTATTCCAGGTTGAGGCGCAGCTCCCGCCGCCTGAAAGGGAACCAGTTGAGACCGCCGGTCATCTCCCACGCATCCCCGAAATCTCCGAAGATGTACGAGCCCATGGTGTAGAGCTGTAGGGTCTTCGGGACGATCATCGCCGACGCGAGGAGCTGGAAGCCGTCATCGAAGACCTGCGTCACCGGTACCGGCCCGTCCGCGCGGAAGTCGTTCAACCACCGGAGATAATACTCGCCCTCGAGCGCGAAGCCCCGGTACTTCAGGCCGGCGTCGAAG
This sequence comes from uncultured bacterium, assembly GCA_964450175.1. Classification (GTDB taxonomy): domain Bacteria; phylum Methylomirabilota; class Methylomirabilia; order Rokubacteriales; family CSP1-6; genus AR31. The sequence continues at coordinate 2,383 of CAYVHH010000082.1, forward strand.
TCCGCCATGTTGTAGGTGACGTTCTGCACGGTGACCTTCGGAGCGAGCGCGCCGGTCGTGAAGACGTTCGTGCCGTTCGACAGACGGATCTGCGAGTTGTCGAAATCGGTTTCGTTGGGCTGCTCCTGTCGGTCCTCGGGGCTGAACGTGAAGTGGACGCCGAGCCGGGTGGCGAGCTTCTCGTGCATTTCGTAGTCCCCGAAGCCCTGACGCGGACCGAACTCGCCCGTCGTCGGGTTCCACCAGAGCGCCCCGGAGAACGTGGTGAAATTGGGGTCGAGCTGCGTGGCGGGGACCCCGAGCGTACTCAGGTTGTTGGCGAGCATCGCGTAGTACCCGACCCCGTGCGTCCCGCCGTAGGCGTAGAACCCCTGGGTGTACGAGCCGCGGAAGAATTCGTCCGCCAGTGTCCGGTGATCGACGGTGAGCCAGTACGGGAAGCTGCCCTGCGTGGAGCGCGTGGTCGGGAGGGACAGGATGCCGCCGCCGATTTTGAGCGCGTCGTTCACGACCCAGTTGAGGTTGCCGCCGACGACGACCTGTGCGCCGAGCCCCTGAGACGTCTGGTTGGTCCAGGTGTAGAGCACGTACTGGAAGCGCGGGTCGATCAGCCAGCCCCTGAACTCGAGCTTCACCTTGTTGAGCTGGAGGTCCTCGCGCCTGTCGAGCTTGACCGTCTCGCCGAAGCCGTTCGTGTACTCGCTGTTGAGCCCTTTCTGCTCGAGGAAGCGTAGGTACGTGTAGACGCCGAAGTTCAGCTCGCCCCATTGGTCACGTGCCAGCGCGAAGCCGCGACCGGGCACGTAGATGCCGACCTGCCGCGGTGCCTCTTTGGGCGGCGGCGCCTTGGCCATGTCCGCCTCGCTGCCCGACGGCGCCGGTACGTCGGCGATGGGGGGACCGCTGAGTGGCGGCGGGGGCTGCTTTGGTGCCTCCGCCCGCGTCGGCTCCGCCGCCGGCTTTGGGGCCTCCGCCTGCGTTGGTGCCTCCGGCGTCTGCGCTTCCGTCTGCTTGGTCCGCTTGATCTCCGCCTCGAGTGCCTCGAGGCGTCTGTCCTTCTCCTTCAACAGCTCGTAGAGCTTCGTCTGATTCTCCTCGAGCCGCTTCAGGCGCTCGAGCAGCTCGGATTGCTCGCCTGTTTCCGCCGTCGCCCGACCCGGAAGCAGGAATCGGAGCAGGAACAGGAACACGAGTGCGCCGAGCGCTTTCCACATGCGGGCATTCGCCTCTCGGGTCGAACGAAGCGGCCGTCGTGGCGACGTGTGCGTTCGCCTGAAATGGTCCGTCAGTCGAAGGGCGAGTACACGAGGCCGATGTCGACGCGGAAGACGTCCCCGGTGTCCTCCCCGCTCTTCACTTCGCGGAATCCGTACAGTCCTTCGACGCCTACGTTGACGCGCTTGTAGACCTGGTACATCAGGTTGACGCTGCCGTACCGGCTGATGTGGTACGACGTGGGCGCCTGGATGCTCGTGTTGTCGAGCTGGACGTAGCCGAAGGTTGCGGTCGACCGCCAGCTCGGCGTCCATTGATGGGTGAGTGCCACCAGACCACTCACGTAGGGCAGGGCCTGGAGGTCGCCGGACGAGTTGAAGGCGGCGTCGGTGTTGTCGAATCCCGAGTCGTTGCCCAGGCCACCGATGCCTTCGCCGTAGACGCCGAGGAACTGGATCGTGTCGCTCGCACTCGCGTTGAGCGAACCGCCGAGGTTCACACCCCATCCGATCGTATTGTGCTCCCCGAAGCTGCCACCCTTCGCGGTCAGGGCACGGAGGATCGTGCTGAACTGCAGATGTCCGAGATCGCCCGGCGTCCAGCGAATGTTGAAGCCAGTGTCGGGTGCGCGCTGCTGGCTGGTCGATCCCTCGTTGCTCGCCGTGTCGACCGCGATCTGGGGGGATTCGAGGCCGAACTTGATGTCCCAGTTTGGAGCCAGCTCGTGGATGTACTGCAGGAGCGGGCGGCGGGCGAAGATGAGGGCGTTCGGCCCCTCATAGTCGACGGTGTCGGGCCACGAGTCGGGATCCTCGAAGACCCCGTACGTGAACCCGGCGACGAGGCCGTAGTACTCCCCGTAGAAGTGCTGGAGCCGATACCGCATCTGCGCCGTGTCGTCCCCGAAGAAATCGTTCTGGTAGTAGATGCGCGGGTTGCCGGGCATCGACGGGGCGCGCATGTCGAGGCGCAATTGGCTGCCGTTGGACGTCGCCTCGAAATCCTCGCCGCCGAAGCGTGGATCGCTCGTGAGCGGGAACCGCGCCGGGACGAAGCGGTACTTCGCGTCGCCGGGGTTCGTCGTGTTGAACATCAGGTCCAGGCGTGGCTTCGGGTTGAACTTCAACAGGAGAAGCGTGTTTGGGATGGGGATGAAGCCGCGGAACTTCGGGTCGAGCACCATGTCCGCCGGCCGGGGGGCGGGCTCCTGCTGGTCGTTGAAGTTGCTCCGATACTCGACCTTTGCCTGCCGCACCTCCTTGAAGGCCTTGGCTTCTGCCTCCTCGAACGGTGACCGCGGGCCGGGCTTCGCCTGCGGAGCCGCTGCCACCGGGGCGGCGGGCTGTGCCGGCGTCTCGGCTGCGGCTCCCGTCCTCGACTCGAGATCCTTGAGGCGCGATTTGAGCTCCCGGATGGACTCCTCCTGCTGCGCGACCAGCTTCTTCAGCTCGTCCACCTCGCTCCGCGTCGGCGGCTGGGGGGAGGCACCGAACCCACGCCCGGACAGCAGGAGCGTACAGGCGATCGCCGTGATGGATCGATGTCTCATGTGCGCGCGCCCTCCCTGGCGCTGCGTCAGCGCGGCTTGACGTCGTAGGGATCGCCGCCGAGCGCGTTCGAGATGTCGGCGATCGCCTTCTGCGCCCGCACGCTGTTGCCCGCGGCGTCGAGCGGCGGCGAGAACGCGGCAATGCCAAACTTGCCCGGCGACACCGCGATGATGCCGCCGCCGACGCCGCTCTTCGCAGGCAGCCCGGTATGGAAGAGCCACTTGCCGGAGTCGTCGTACAGGCCGGCCGTCGCCATCACCGAGAGGATGCCCGATACGTGGCTCGAATCGACGATCTTCTTCTTGGTGACCGGATTGGTCCCGCCGTTGGCCAGGGTCGCGGCCATCACGGCGAGGTCCTTGGTGTTCACGTTGACCGAGCACTGCCGCGTGTAGAGGTCGGTCGCCTGCCCCGGGTTCTCCTTGATGAGGCCGTACGCATGCATCAGCATGGCGATGGCCTGGTTCCGCTGATTTGTGTCGGACTCCGATTTGTAGACCTCCTGGTTCACGTCGAGCGGGCGGCCGGCGAAGTTGCTGTAGGTGCCGATGATCTTCGCCCACACCTCGTCCGCATTGGCGCCCTTCACCATGCTCGTCGTCGCGATCGCGCCCGGGTTCACGAGCGCGTTCATCTCGTGCCCCTTGAACTTCTCCACCGCGCAGATCGAGTTGAAGACGTCACCGGTCGCATCCACCCCGACCGTGTCCTCGATCTGCCTTTCGCCGGCCTCCTGCATCACGTTCGCCATCGTGAAGACCTTCGAGATCGACTGGATGGAGAACAGCTGCGCGACGTCGCCGGTGGCGTAGACCTGCCCGTCGACCGTGACGACGGCGATCCCGAACAGGTTCGACGGCACCTTGGCCAGCGCTGGGATGTAGTCGGCGTTCTTCCCTTCCTTCAGGTCCTTGTACTTCGCGAGTGCCGCGGTGAGCGTGGCCTCGACCTCCGCTTTGCTCGGGATCTGTGCCGCTGCAGGAGTCGCGAGCAGCACGCCTGTGAGCCCGACGAAGGCGATGCTCCGGCCGTAGCCGGAGAGACGTTCGATCATCGCGATTCTCCTTTCGTCGATGGCCGCGGTCAGGCCCAGGCCCACGTCATCGGAGGTCCCGCACATTCGCCCTTTCCCAGGCCCGCACCTTGCGGCGGGCCTCGTCGAACAGGCGCGTGTAGTTGTCGAGGCGAAGCTGCGCGCTCGTGCTGGGCGTCAGTGCCCGCCAGAGCGGGTCGTAGATCTCGTACACCTTGAGGTAGGTCTGCTGGTCCCCGGGCGCGACCTCGTCGGTGCCGAACAAGAAGCGACTCGGGTATCTCTCGATGAGAGCTGCCGTGTTCCGGACCGTCTCGGGCGTGGAAACGACGTATTTCGCGACCTCGTCCCAGGAGATGTCGAAGTAGAGATTCGGAAGCGCTGGATCGGCCAGAAGGCCCTCGACGATGTCGATGTGGCGCGGGCTGCGCTCGGTGGCCGCCGCGGATGCCGACGTCCGTCTGGGGTGGATCACTCGTCCGAGCCCCGTGTGCGCCCAGATGATGGTCGTCGTGGGGTGCCGCCGCAGCAACGCCTTCATCTGGCTCAAGTAGACCGGCTCCGTGTCGACCTTCGCGAACGGCACGTCGATATCGTTGTGGAGGATGACTAGGAGGCCGGCCTCGGCAGCGAAATCGAGGATACGGTCAAGCGCCGGATCGGTGAGACTGGGGATGTCGCCCGCGATTTTCGAGGAGACGAACTCCTTATGGATCGTGAACTCGCCGATGCCTTCAAACACGCCCGGAAACGTCGTGAGGACCCGGCGGATGTGGTCCACCGCGTACATGTCGGCCGGATTGAACCCGGTGATCATCGGGTCGAAGCGCGCCTGGTCCTTCTTCGACAGGCTGCGATACGCCATCGCGATGAAAGCGTCGGTGAAGGAGTAGTAGTAGAGCGGCGCGTCGGTCTGCAGGTAATAGGTGGGCGCGTACTCCCCCGAGTTCTCGTAGGACCACGTCTGCTGGAGCGGAATCCCGAATAACGCGACCCGGCCGACTTTGTTACCCATCGTGTGCATGAGGAAATCCCGTAACGGCGGCCCCTGCTGAATGTAGTTGGTCAAGTGGAAGTGGGCGTCGTTGAAGAGCGGGCCCTCCGCGGCCGTGGTCGTCGTCCCCGCGGCCAACGCCAGTATGAGCGCGCAAGGGAACAGACGCGCCATGAGCCCCCTTCTGTGACGAGACGAGGGATGTCGTGTCGTCCCATCCGGGCGGATGACACGACCGGCCCTCGTCGCGACGTGCAAGGTCCTGGGGCTCCTCGCATCCCCGCGTCGCTTCCCGCTGGAGCCCGACGTGCGCCGACGCTGGTCGGGCACGCCGGCCCTGACGTTCTTCTCACGGCTCCACTCGTTGCGTTGGGGACCTCCCGGTGAGAGCGGGCTCATCTGGTGCACCCGTGTCGGTGCGACCGAGCTTGCCGGGCTGGTGCGGCTTGCACGCGGGATGCCACGCGGGTTTTGCTGGCGCGCGATTGCGAGGTTCGCGAGTCAGGACGCGTCGCTCCCCGGCCGCTCCTGACGGGAGGGGCGTCAGGATCAAGGGGTCGCAGGGATACGCGCGTGCGGAATCGCTACTGCATCACGCGGCGACTGTCGGATATCGCATCGGCCGTCCCGCACGGGGCGGGGCCCGCCCGCCCACGAGGCGGAGCTGCCGCGCCCGCTGCGCGTGAGATGCCACAGGCCCGGGCCGGCGTGGCGGAGGGGCAAGGCGCCTTCTTCGTGGCCAATGAACGGGCCCGCACGGCCGTCGACATCGCCGAGGATCCCGCCGAGGCTGGTGCCGAGGACTCACTCCTGGTCGCGAACCTCAACTGGATCGATGCCGACGAGGCGGAACGCCTGCTCTCCACCGCGTCGCGATGGACGACCCGCCTCGGCCCGCAGGCAGGGACTACATCAACTTCGCACGCGGCGAGCTGGCGATCGGACTACGACCAGGCGGTTGCGCTGCTCTCCCGCGTGACGAAGCACGAGCTCTTCCCGACGCTCGAAAACGACGTCGTCGTCGCTCATCCGCTGCGCGGCGATGCGGCGCGGACAGAGTCCATCCTCGAGGCGAGCGCCGCTGGCATCACCGACGCCGGCCGGGTGTTGGAGTACAGTGGCCGGCTGGGGAGAGGCGAATGGGGAAACGTCCCGCAGCCCACGAAGGGGGATACCTTGTGAAGATCTCCCACCCCGCAGGGGGGAAACCTTGTGAAGATATCAACTCAGGCCGGGGGAAAAGAAGTGATCACCGACAAGGCGGGACGGCAACGCCCTGCGGATCCAGGAATCCTCGGACCTCGAGCACTGGCGCAAAAACTGCATCTTGATCATCGTCGCGCGCGTGGACGACGGGGAGCAGTCCCACCGCCGTCCGAATCGGACCAAGCGGGTACCGATGTTTGGGTCACAAAGATCAGAAAGGAGGGGAGAGCAATGAAGGTACGATACCTGATGGCCTCTATTGGTGTCGCGTCCGTCCTCCTGATGGGCGCCGTGGGCATCGTGAGAGCTGCTGACGAGTGGTTCGTCCTCGGCCAGCAGACGATCAGGTCCGCCGATCCAAGCGTGGAGATCAAGGGCGAAGAGGGGAAAAGATGGAAGGAGGACATCAAGAAGACGAAGATCTCGGTCGAGGGCGGTGACGTGGAGATCACGAAGGTCGTCCTCCACTGGAACAATAGCCCAGACGACTCCATCTACAATCTCGGAGTCCTGAAGTCGGGAGGACAGACGGCTCCGAAGGACGCTCCAGGACACGAGGCGACGCTCATGTCCGTAGCGGTCCAGTACAAGATACTCAATGATGCACCGACGGCCACCCTCAAAGTTTGGGGATACGACTGATCGGGATGTGAACACCGACCAGCCGGGCATGTAGCCGAGATCAACACGCCAAGGGCGAGGCGATCGGGGTTCGGCTTCTGGTGGAGTCGAGCACGGCTGCGGCGTTGACGTCCCACGGGTACGGGTGTGCGAGGCTTCGGCAGACCGGAGCCGGAAGCCTCGCTACCGAGCGATGAATGGCTTCGATATCCATCAATCGCGCCCCTGGCGGGGTGACGATGACACCTCGCCGCGGCGAGCGCGCCACCCACCGCACGAAGAATCAGATCACGAGCTTCTTTAGCCCGACCTCACGGCTCGGACGGGGGGCCGGCGCATTGCTCGCGCTCGCCGTCGCGACTGGCTGCTCGACCTACAATACGAAATACCCTCGTTCTCCGTCGACCGCGTTTCGGGAGTACCAAGCGACGACGCTGGGCCGCCTCTTCGATCCGGCGGTGGCCAAGCATCCCGGGGAGTCGGCGGTCCTCTACATGCGCTACGGGCGCAAGGCGCTCGAAGCGCGACTCGCCCTGGCCGATCTCGCGGAACGGTCGCTCGATCTGCAGTACT
>CAYVHH010000083.1:0-3955 GCA_964450175.1 uncultured bacterium
GAGCTGGACGACCGCGCCGCACTTTTACCTGGTGCGCGAGGTCAACGTGACCCGGCTGGCGTCGTGGCTCGACCAGGCGCGCAAGCAGACCGGCGCGCACGTCACCTATACGGACCTGCTGGTCAAGCTCGTCGCGGCGACGCTGTCACGCCACCCGCGTGTGAATGCGTCGTGGAAGGACGGCACGATCGTGCAGAATGCCGACATCAACGTCGGCCTCGCGGTCGCCATCGACGACGGGCTCGTGGTGCCCGTCGTCCATCGTGCCGATACCTTGCCGCTGCCCGAGCTCGCCGCGCGGCGCGCGGACGTCGTGAGCCGCGCCCAGGCCGGCAAGCTACGGCCGGCGGACATCCAGGGCGGAGGATTCACGATCAGCAACCTCGGAATGTTCGGCGTGGACGCCTTCAGCGCGATCGTCAATCCGCCGCAGGCCGCCATCCTGGCCGTCGGACGGATCGCCGACCGCGTCGTCGCGCGCCTCGGCCAGCCGGTCGTGGAGCCGACCCTGGTGCTCACCTTGTCCTGCGACCATCGTGCGCTCGACGGCGCGCGCGCCGCCCAGTTCCTCGGCACGCTCGCCGAGCTCGTCGAGGAGCCGCTGGCGCTGCTCGTCTAGAAGCGTCCGGCGCGCGCGCCGCGATATACTCTGTAGCCAGCATGTGGACCCTTCGACTCCTCGCCGTGGCCGTCGTGCTCGGTCTCGTCGTGGCGGTTCCGTTCACCGGGCGCGTGCTCGCCGACGAGCCCAAGCTCACGCAGCAAGAGATCGAGAAGATCGTGCGCGACTATCTCCTGCGCGAGCCGGAGGTGCTCGCCGAGGCGTTCCGGCGCCTGCAGCAGCGCCAGTCGGCCGCGGCCGCGATGAAGGCCAAGCAAGCGATCCAGGACAACCAGCGGGCTCTCCTGTCGGATCAGGCCTCGCCGGTCGAAGGCAACGCGCAGGGCAAGGTGACGATCGTAGAGTTCTTCGACTACCGCTGCGTGCATTGCCGGCACGTCGCGCCCACCATCGAGCAGATCGTGAGCTCGAACGCGTCGGTGCGCGTCGTCTATAAGAACTTCCCCGTGCTCGGCGAGCCCTCGGTCCTCGCGGCTCGCGCGGCGGTGGCGGCCCAGCAGCAGGGAGGGTGGCTGAAGCTCCATCGAGCCATGCTCGCCTTCCAGGGGGAGTTCACGGTCGACAGCATCCTCACGCTCGGCATGTCGGTCGGTCTCGACTCCGCCAGGCTCAAGACGGACATGATGTCGCCGGCCACCGACAAGGCCCTGCAGGCCAACATGACGCTCGCGGCCGCGCTCGGGCTGGACGCGACGCCGAGCTTCGTGATCGGCGATCGGGTCATTCGCGGCGCGCTCTCGCCCGAGGCGTTCCAGGCGCTCGTCGACGAAGAAGCCGCGAAGACTCCGCACTAACCTTTAGGGGTGCGGAATAGCCCTTGACGACGCGTTGTATAAATGCCTAGAATCACGTCAGAAAAGGGATATGCTCAGCAGGGCATAGGCCGTCAATAAACAGAGTTTGATCGGATAGACTCTGGTTCCACATGGAGAGCCGATGAGTCTAGAGCCTGATCTAGAAGTTCCTCGAGGCGTTCCCGCCGTTCGTCATCGCGTTGTCAAAGTTCGTGATCACGGCGCCTCCGAGTGCCTGGACCACCTCGCCGTCGAAGAGCCGCTCGAGATTCGCCTGGGCGGTATCAGCCTGAGCGTCACGATGCGGACCCCGGGCGACGACGAAGAGCTCGTCGCGGGCTTCCTCTTCTCGGAGGGCATCATCGCGAGCGCCGACGACCTCGACGTGATCGCGCGATACCGCGGTCCCGACGGCGATCCCGACGACGGCAACGTGATGAACGTGCTGCTGAAGGGCGACCCGCGGGTCGCCAAGGAGCGCCTGCGCCGCAACTTCGTCGCGTCGTCGTCCTGCGGTCTCTGCGGCAAGACGACGATCGAGTCCATTCGCGCAACACTCCCTCCGGTGCAGTCCGACCTCGTGATCTCCGTCGACCGGCTCAACCATCTCGGGGCGGCGATGCACGACGCCCAGTCGACGTTCGAGAAGACCGGAGGGCTGCACGCGGCCGGACTCTTCGACGCCGGGGGCCGGATGATCGCGCTGCGCGAAGACATCGGTCGTCACAACGCCGTCGACAAGGTCATCGGCCATCGGGTACTGGCTCGCAGCATGCCGCTCGACCGCCACGTGCTCATGGTCAGCGGCCGGGTGAGCTTCGAGATCATGCAAAAGGCCTTGACCGCACGGATCCCCGTGATCGCCGCGGTCTCGGCGCCTTCGAGTATGGCTGTGCAGATGGCGCTCGCCGCCGACATGACCCTGATCGGGTTCGCGCGGAACGGCGGGTTCAACCTGTACGCGGGCGCCCATCGGGTGGTGCCGAATGTCGCGGAACTCGTGTGATGTTTCGGATGTTACTGATCGGCGATACCAACGCCGTTGTCGCTTCGTAGGAGGAACGAAACCATGTCCCAGATGACACGACGAGATTTCGTCAAGCTCGGCGCCGTCAGCGCGGGGGCGCTGGGCGCTACCCCCTTGGGCTTCGATCTCGCGGAGGCGGTCCAGGTCAAGCGGGACCTCCGGATCGAGGGCGCGAAGGAAGTGCACTCGCTGTGTCCGTACTGCGCGGTCGGGTGCTCGATCATCGCCTACACCAAGGACGACGGGAAGGGCCACGCGAAGCTCCTGCAGATCGAGGGCGACCCCGACAGCCCGATCAACGAGGGGCGGCTCTGCCCGAAGGGCGCCACGTCGATGCAACTCGCCGTATCCACCCGGCGCGTCGAGAAGCCGCTCTACCGCGCGCCCGGCAGCGACAAGTGGCAGGAGGTCTCCTGGGACGAGATGCTGGACAAGCTCGCCCAGCGCATCAAGGAGTCGCGCGACGCGACCTTCATCACGCAGGACGCCAAGGGCAACACCGTCAACCGTTGTGAGGGCGTCGCGTTCGCGGGCGGCGCCGCCTTCAGCAGTGAGGAAGGCTATTTCGCGGCCAAGCTCATGCGCACCCTGGGGGTGGTGCACATAGAACAGCAGGCCCGAGTCTGACACGGCCCCACGGTCGTCAGTCTGGCGGCCACATTCGGCAGGGGCGCGATGACGAATCACTGGCGTGACATTCAGCACGCCGACGTGATCATGATCAACGGGGCGAATCCGGCCGAGGCGCATCCGGTCGGGTTCCAGTGGTTCTTAAAGGCAAAGCTCGATGCGCGCCGGGGTGTCGGCCGTGGCGGCGGCGCCAAGATGATTCACATCGATCCACGGTTCACCCGGACCTCGGCCGTGTCCGATGTCTACGCGCGGATCCGGACCGGCACCGACGTCGCCTTCTTCGGCGGCCTGATCAACTACGTGCTCGAGAAGAATCTGATTCACCACGAGTACGTGAAGAACTACACGAACGCGTCGTTCATCGTGAAGGAAGGGTTCGGCTTCAGCGAGGGGCTGTTCAGCGGCTACGACCCCGTCAAACGCACGTACGACACCGCGACGTGGGCCTACGATGGCGACGCTCCCGCTCAGGCCGCGTTCGAGCGGACGCAGAAAGAGATCGTCGCGCACGGCCAGGGGCCGGCCGGCGCCGGCGCGGGCGTGGCGCTCGCCAAGCGCGACATGCACCTCGAGCACCCGCGCTCCGTATTCCAGCTCATGCGCAAGCATTACTCTCGCTTCACGCCGGAGATGGTCGCGTCGATCACCGGCATTCCCCAGGACCAGTTCCTCGAGATCGCCCAGCTCGTTGGCGAGACCGGGCGGCCCGACAAGGTGATGACGATCGTCTACGCGGTCGGGCTCACGCATCACACCACCGGCGGCCAGCTCATCCGCTCGGCGGCGCTCCTCCAGCTCCTGCTCGGCAACATGGGGCGGCCCGGCGGCGGCATGAACGCCGAGCGCGGTCACGCCAACATCCAGGGCAACACCGACAAC
>CAYVHH010000084.1:0-4180 GCA_964450175.1 uncultured bacterium
AAAGGAGCGGGCGAAACGGAGCCGGGTCGCGCCTATCGCAGGCCACCCGTGGTGTGAGCCGGCCTCACGGTCCCCGCTACAACAAGAGCCATGATCATCGTGCTGAAATCCGGAGCCTCGGACGCGCAGGTCGAGGACGTCTGTCATCGCATCACCGCCATGGGCTACAGCCCGCACACGATCCGCGGCGCCCTGCGCACGGTGATCGGCGCGGTCGGCGACGATCGCGGCAAGGACGCGCTGCGGAGCCTCGAGTCGCTCGAGTGCGTCGAGTCCGTCACCCCGATCCTCAAGCCCTTCAAGCTCGCGAGCCGCGAGGTCCGCGACGAGCCGACCGAGATCCGCGTCGGCGGCGTGACGATCGGCGGCAAGTCGCTTGTGGTCATGGCCGGGCCGTGCTCCGTCGAGTCGCGCCCGCAGCTGCTCGAGGCCGCCGAAAAGGTGAAGGCGGCCGGCGCCCACATCCTGCGCGGTGGCGCCTTCAAGCCGCGCACGTCCCCCTATGCCTTCCAGGGACTCGAGGACGAGGGGCTGAAGCTCCTGACCGAAGCCAAGCGCGAGACCGGGCTCCCGATCGTCACCGAGGTCATGGAGCCCGACAAGGTCGACATCGTCGCCGAGCACGCCGATATCTTGCAAGTCGGCGCCCGTAACGTGCAGAACTTCCCGCTGCTTCGGCGCGTGGGCGATGCGGGCAAACCCGTCCTGTTGAAGCGCGGCATGGCGACGACGATCCAGGAGTGGCTCCTCTCGGCCGAGTACGTGCTCGCGCGCGGCAACCCGAACGTCATCCTCTGTGAGCGCGGGATCCGCACGTTCGAGGCCTCGACCCGGTTCACGCTCGACCTCAACGCGGTGCCGGCGGTCAAGCAGCTCTCGCACCTGCCGATCCTGGTCGATCCGAGCCACGGAACGGGCCACTGGCAGTTCGTCGAGGCGATGGCCCTGGCCGGAGTCGCGGCCGGCGCCGACGGGCTCATCATCGAGGTGCATCCGCATCCGGAGGAGGCCCTGTCGGACGGGCCACAATCGCTCAAGCCGGAGCGTTTCGCGGCCCTGATGCAGCGCGTCCGGAAGATCGCCAGGGCCATGGACCGAGACCTGTAGCTGGCGGCGCGGGGCTATAATCTCGGGAGATGCGTGTGCACGGGCCACGACGTGTGAATCAAGGCCCTCTCGCCGTCGCCATCGGCGTGTCGGTCGGCCTCCATCTCCTTTTGCTGGCTGTCGTTTTCTTCATGCGGGTGCCGGCGAACGAGCCCATGGTCAAGCGGGGTGAGCCGCTCTTCGTCGAGCTGCCGCAGGCCGAAGAGGCGGCGCAACGCGGGGCTCCGCCCGGCGAGGCGCCGGCGCCCAAGGCTCCGCCGACACCGGCCGCGCCGCCGACGCCGCCGGTGGCCAAGGCTCCGCCGCAGCCGAGGGTGGCTCCGAGCCCGCCCCAGCCGCCGCAGCGCGAGGCGCGTGCCGCGCAACCGCGTCAGGTCCCGGAGCAGCCGGCCCCACCGAGCCAACCAACCCGGCCGGCCACGCCCGAGCCGCCCGCGCCTGATGGGCTCCAGGCGGCGACACCGCCGGACCAGCCTCAGCCCTCCGAGCCAGCGCTGAACGAGCCGGCCCGCCCGGCCGAGGCTCAGCCGCGCGAGGCGACGCCGCCGGCTCCGCCGCAGCCCCGGGTGGCCGCGGTCCCGCCTCGCCCGCCGCTGATTGACAGCCGGTCGGCGCTGCGTCGGGGCGGGCCGGCGGGTGCCGGAGGGTCGGGAGAGGCGTGGGCCGGGATCGAAGGCGAGCCGATTCCGCTCGACTCGAGCGATCCCAAGTACAACGACTATCTGGACCGTGTCCGCCGGATGATCAAGGAGAAGTGGGGCTATCCGTGCGTCAAGAATATGGCGACCGGGCACTGCGACTACAAGTCCGCCCGACTCGTGATCGTGTTCGGCATCCTCAAGGACGGGCGCGTCCCCGTGGTGGCGGTGGCACAGGTGTCGGGTTACGACGTCTACGACGAGTACGCGAAGAACGCCATCCTGCTGGCGCAGCCATTTCCACCGGTTCCCGCGTCACTCCTGGCGACCGCCAAGTCCGGCAGCTCGGGCGTCAAGATCGTCGCCGCATTCCATTATCAGCTGGTCGAGAGCTCCCTCACGAACATCCTTCGTTGAAACGCTCGTAATTCCAGGACGTTGCCTTGACATGCTCGCCGCGTCGCATGTAGCATGAGCGTCACTCTGGATAGGCTCGTAGCTCAGTGGGAGAGCGCCTCTCTGACGCAGAGGAGGTCGGCGGTTCGAAACCGCCCGAGCCTACCACTTTACAGGCGCGCCGACCGCGCGCACGACGACTCACACTGACTGACGAGCGCACCCCTGTCTGAAGAAGATCGTCACCTCAAGCTGACCGGCGACTTCGACTGCGATCCGTCGCCGCTCGCGACCCTGCGGCATTCCACGTCGCACGTCATGGCGCAGGCCGTGAAGCGGCTCTTTCCCGCGGTTCGCGTCGCGATCGGTCCGTCGATCGAGGACGGCTTCTACTACGACTTCGCGAAATCGGAGCCCTTCACGCCGGAAGATCTCGCGAAGATCGAAGAGATCATGAAGGAGATCGCGAAGGCCGACCTCCCGTTCCAGCGGCAAGAGATGCTGCGCGAGGAGGCGATTCGCTTCTTCCGCGAGCAGAACGAGCCGTTCAAGGTCGAGATCCTCGAAGGCATCGACGCCGCGCGGGTGTCGCTCTACCACCAGGGCGACTTCATCGATCTCTGCCGCGGGCCGCACGTGCCGTCGACGGGCCACGTGAAGCACTTCAAGCTCCTGTCGTCCTCGGGGGCCTACTGGCGCGGCGACGAGCGCAACCCGATGCTCCAGCGCATCTACGGCACCGCGTGGCTGACGCAGGAGGAGCTCGACAAGCATCTCTGGCGCCTCGAAGAGGCCAAGAAGCGCGACCACCGCAAGCTCGGACGCGAGCTGGATCTCTACGCCTTCCACGACGTCTCGCCCGGCGCGCCCTTCTGGCTTCCGAACGGGTGGGTGATGGTGCGCGAGCTCGAGCGCTTCGTCCGCGAGGTCCTGGACGCGCGCGGCTACCAGGAGATCTCGACGCCGATCCTCGTCAACAAGAAGCTCTGGGAAGAATCGGGTCACTGGGATCACTACCGGGAGAACATGTTCCTGGTGGAATCCGAGGAGCAGCTCTTCGGCCTCAAGCCGATGAACTGCCCCGAGTCGACCCTGGTCTATCGTCACACGCTGCGCTCGTATCGCGACCTGCCGCTCCGCTTCGCGGACATGGGACGGCTCCACCGCAACGAGCGCTCGGGCACCTTGACCGGCCTCATGCGGGTGCGACAGTTCACGCAGGATGACGCGCACATCTACTGCCGTCTCGATCAGATCCAGGACGAGATCGCCGCGGTGCTCGAGCTGATCCGCGAGTGGTACAAGACCTTCATGCTCGAGCCGTTCTTCAAGCTCTCGACCCGCCCCGAGAAATCGCTCGGGACGGACGAGCAGTGGCAGGCGGCCGAGGGGGCGCTCCAGGACGCGCTGCGCGCCAACGGCCTCGCATTCGAGCTGAATCCGGGTGACGGAACCTTTTACGGCCCGAAGATCGACGTCGACGTCCAGGACGCGCTCGGACGGCGCTGGCAGGTGGCGACGATCCAGGTCGATTTCCAGCAGCCGGATCGCTTCGGGCTCGAATACATCGACAGCGACGGGCAGCCCAAGCGCCCGGTTATGATCCACCGGGCGATCTTCGGCTCGTTCGAGCGCTTCGTCGGCGTCCTGGTCGAGCACTACGCCGGCGCCTTCCCGACCTGGCTCGCGCCGGTCCAGGCGCGTGTGCTGCCGATCAGCGAGAAGCACATCGACTACGCGCGCACGGTCCACGGCCGCCTGCGCGCCGCGCGGATCCGCGCCGAGCTGGACGACCGCAACGAGAAGCTCGGCTACCGCATCCGCGACGCGCAGGTCCGCAAGGTGCCGTACATGCTCGTCGTCGGCGCCCGCGAGGCGGAGAACGGCACCGTGAGCCTCCGGCACCGCTCCGGCGACGATCTGGGCGCTGTGCCCATCGACCGCGTGCTCGCCGACCTCGCCCGAGAGATCGGTGCGCGCGACGCCAGCCTCGCCGTGGGTCGCTCGTGATCGTCCGGTCCGTGACCAGTTCCAGGCGC
>CAYVHH010000085.1:0-18100 GCA_964450175.1 uncultured bacterium
CCGGGACCGTCGTCAAGGCCGCGACGCTCCACCAGGTGTTGGTGACCCAGTCCGCCGGCCATCACGAGGTGCGCGTGATCGTCGACGTGTGATGTCTCATATCAGAGACACGGAGTCCAGAAGCCCGTGTCATCTACACCACCAGACCCAGCTGTGCCTTCAACCATGACCTTGATAACCAGCTATTTGCGGTCTTCGAAGCCACTGGCACTCCCGTTGCTAATTTCCGGCTACGGTCTATGCGCCAGCAGACGATTCGGAAGATCGTCAGCATCGAGGGGATCGGCCTGCACTCGGGCAAGGTCGCTCGGGTCACGGTCTCTCCAGCACCGGCGGACGCGGGCGTCGTGTTCAAGGTGCGTGCGACGGGTGAGCGGATCCCCGCGCGGCCCGAGAGCGTCGTCAATTCGCACTACGCGACGACCCTCGGGGTGAACGGGACGCGGATCCAGACGGTCGAGCACCTGATGGCGGCGGCGGCCGGGCTGGGGATCGACAACGTCGAGATCGAGGTGGACGGGCCCGAGATCCCCGCGCTCGACGGCAGCGCCAAACCGTTCGTGGCTTTGCTCGCGCTCGCGGGCCGGGTGCAGCAGTCGGCGCGTCGGCGGCCCTTGGCGCTTCCGTGTCCGCTTCGGGTCGGCAGCGGCGGCCGGTGGATTCACATCGTTCCCGCCGAGGCCCTTCGGATCACGTACACACTGGACAACGATCATCCGGCGATCGGGACCCAGGTCCTCTCCTGGTCACCGACCGAGCGATCGTTCGTCGAAGACTTCGCTCCAGCCCGGACGTACGGCTTCCTCCGCGACCTCGGGCTCATGCGGAAGAACGGTCTTGCGCGGGGCGGCTCGCTCGACAACGCGATCGTGCTCGGCAACAGCGGCGCGCTGAACGGTCTTCGCTTCAGCGACGAGTTCGTGCGCCACAAGATCCTGGACCTGCTCGGCGACCTCGCCCTGCTCGGCCGTCCGGTCGGTGCCCACGTCATCGCGCGCAACGGCGGTCACGCGCTCAACCTCGAGCTCGTGCAGGCAGTCCAGCGCGCGGTCGGGTTCGAGCGCCGGGCCGCGGCGACTGTCTCCGCGGCGGCGACCGACGGTGCGGCGAGAGACACCGCGCGCCGAGAAGGTCTGGTCCCGTCCCCGGGTCTCGCGGCGATCTAGCCGCTCCAGCCGGTCCCGCTGTCTCGGATTTGCAACGCCTGTCTCTCATTTGCCACGCTATAATGTCCCGTCCGCCGTATGCGTGCCCTGTGGTTCCCCAGTCATCTCGTTGCGGCGGCGCTGGTGCTGGCCGTGGCCGCGCCGGCGCGCGCCGAGTTGCGCATCAGCGACCTGGACGTCTTCCTCAACGACCATGAGGTGACCGTCCACGTCGTGCTGCTCGGGGTCATTCCGGAGGGGCTCACCGAGGGCATCCAGAGCGGCATCCCGGCGCACGTCCGGCTCATCATCGAGCTGTGGCAGTACCAGCGCATGATTCCCGACCGGATCCTCATCACGAAGACCATCGAGCGCACGATCGCTTACAACGTGGTCACCCGGGAATTCAAAGTCGCGGCGGTCCAGGGCGAGACCCGTCCGGTCTTCACGACCCGGGACCTGCGCGATGCTCAGCGGGTCCTCTCCGACATCCGCGGCGTGAAGATGACGCCCGCCGCCACCCTCGATCCGGCCGCGGTCATCTACGTCCGGGTGCGTGCCGAGACCGCGCTGAACGGCGAGAACACGTTCGTCGCCCGGATGAACGGCACCGCGGAGCAGACCGCGCGCCAGTCCGACTACCGCACGATCCAGCGAGTGCAATAGTGCCGCTCCTGAGCGAAGAGAACCGGCGCAAGCGAAACCTGGTCATCCTGGCCGGGTTCGTCCTGCTGGTGGGCACGGCGAACCTCCTGGACGTCGGCGTCTACGCGCCGGAGCTGCCGCTCGCCTCCAACATCGCGGTCTTCGCGCTGCTCAACCTGAACCTGATCGTGCTCCTCCTGCTCGTGCTGCTGCTGCTCCGCAATCTGGTCAAGCTCTGGTTCGAGCGGCGCGAAAAGGTGATCGGCGCCAAGTTCAAGGCGAAGCTCGTGCTGGCGTTTCTGTCGCTCTCGCTCATCCCGTCGACCTTGATCTTCTTGATCGCCTCCAACTTCATCAACAAATCGATCGAGGGATGGTTCAAGCCACAGGTGGAGCGCCCGCTCGATCAGGCACTCGCGGTGGCACAGACCTACTACGGCAACCTCGAGCGCACGGCGCTGCGTCACGCGCAGCAGATCAGCCGCGTGGTCGATCGCGAGGGGCTCCTGGCCGAAGACCGGCGCGAATCGCTGGCGGCCTATCTCGTCGATCAGCAGGACCGGCTCGGATTGAGCGCGATCACCGTCTTCGGCGCCCAGGGCCAGGAGCTCGTGCACGTCAAGGATCCGATCCTCGGAGATCTGGCGACGCGCGAGGTGAACGAGGGCCAGCTGCGTCAGGGCGCCGCCGGGCAGGAGCTCACCACCGTGCGCGAGCTCTCATCCGGCGACCTCGTCGAGGCGGTGGTGCCGATCTGGTCGACACGCGGCAGCGAGCGCAGCGTGGTGGGCGTCGTGGTGGTGGGCACGCATGTCACCGAGCGGCTCGAGGCGCGAGTCCGCGCCATCTCGCAGGCGTTCCGCGAGTACAAGCAGCTGAAGCTCCTGAAGACGCCGATCAAGGGCATCTACATCCTGCTGTTCCTGCTCATGACCCTCATCGTCGTGTTCTCGTTCACGTGGTTCGCGCTCTATCTCGCCCGCGGGATCACGGGCCCGATCGAGCAGCTCGCGGAAGGCACACGGGAGATCGCGGCCGGCAATCTCTCCTACCGGGTGGAGGCGCACGGGGACGACGAGATCGGCGTCCTGGTCAGCTCGTTCAACCGGATGACCGACGATCTGGGGCGATCGAAGCGCCAGCTCGAGGAAGCCTATCTCGACCTGTCCGACAAGCACACGGAGCTCGAGGATCGGCGCGTCTACATCGAGACGGTCCTGGAGGCCATCACGACCGGCGTCGTCTCGTTCGATCCGCTGGGGCGCCTCACGACGATCAATCGCGCCGCCGCCCGTATGCTCGGCGTCAACGAGGCGACGGCCCCGGGGCGCCACCTCGAGGAAGTCTTCGCCGGCCCCGACCTCCGGCCCGTGGTCGCCCAGGTGCAGCGCATGCGCCGCCCCAGCGCGTCCAGCGCGGAGCTGGCGGTCCAGCTCCGACGCGGCGGCGCCACGCTCTCGCTGGTGGCGTCGGCGACCGCGCTCCGGGGGCCGGACAACGAATACGCCGGCACCGTGGTCGTCCTCGACGACCTGACCGAGCTCCTCAAGGCCCAGCGCGTCGCGGCGTGGCGGGAGGTCGCGCAGCGCATCGCGCACGAGATCAAGAATCCGCTGACGCCGATCCAGCTCTCCGCCCAGCGGCTCCGGCGGCGGCTCGCCCGCACGCCGGGCGAGGAGCGGCTCGTCCTCGAGGCGACCGAGACGATCATCCACGAGGTCGACGGACTCAAGCGCCTGGTCGACGAGTTCTCACGCTTCGCGCGCATGCCGGTGCTGGCACCGCGCCCGACCGACGTTCGCCAGCTGGTCGACAGCGTCGCGAGCTTGTATCGCGAGTCGCACCCGGCGCTGTCGATCACGACGCACCACCCCGACGATCTCCCGCTGCTCGAGGTCGACCCGGACCACATCAAGCGCGCGGTGCTGAACCTGGTCGACAACGCGGTCGAGGCCGTCGGGGGCACCGGCGAGGTCCGGGTCGAGACGGCGCATGGGCCCGAGGCCGGCCACGCGCGCATCATCGTCGCCGACAACGGTCCGGGCATCAGCGCGGAGGACAAGGAAAAGCTCTTCCTGCCGTACTTCTCGACGAAGGTCGCGGGCATGGGCCTCGGGCTCCCGATCGTGCACGAGATCGTGAGCGAGCACGGCGGCACGATCTGGATCGAGGACAACGACCCCCGCGGCACCCGCTTCGTCATCGAAGTCCCCGTCTCCCGCGCCGGCGTCACGGTCGAGGCCTGAGATGCTCACGACGTACAACCGAACCCGAGTCACGACGCACAACCGAAACCGCTTCGCGCGCGCAAGCGCGCTTGTGCCAGGGGCACCCCTCCGAGGACGAAAATGGCCGGCGAGCACATATTAATAGTCGACGACGAGCCGGCCATCCGGTCGACGTTGCGCGACGTCCTGGAGGACGAAGGCTATCGCGTCTCCGCGGTCGGCGGGGGCGCCGACGCGCTGCGATTCTTCGCGGACGAGCTCCCGGACATGACGTTTCTCGACATCTGGATGGACCGGATGGACGGGCTCGAGACCCTCGCCGAGATCAAGCGGACGCGTCCCGAAGCGGTCGTGGTCATGATCTCCGGCCACGGCACGATCGAGACCGCCGTGAAAGCCACGCGCCTGGGCGCGTACGACTTCGTCGAGAAGCCGCTGTCGCTCGAGAAAATCCTGGTCACGGTCAGCCGCGCCCTCGAGCACGCGCGGCTCGAGCGCGAGAACGCGGCGCTGCGCGCGAGCCTCGAGCAGCGCGCGGAGATCGTCGGCGAGAGCGCGGCGATCCGGGCGCTGCGCGAACAGATCGCGACGGCCGCGCCCACCACCGGACGCGTGCTGATCCACGGCGAGAACGGCAGCGGCAAGGAGCTGGTGGCACGCGCCATCCACGTGCAGTCGGCGCGCCACGAGCGCCCGTTCGTGGAGGTCAACTGCGCCGCCATCCCCGAGGAGCTGATCGAGTCCGAGCTGTTCGGCCACGAGAAGGGCGCGTTCACGGGGGCGCTGGCGCGGCGCCGGGGCAAGTTCGAGCTCGCCGACGGCGGCACGCTCTTCCTGGACGAGATCGGCGACATGAGCCTCAAGACGCAGGCGAAGGTCCTGCGCTCGCTCGAGGAGCAGGCCTTCGAGCGCGTCGGCGGCAAGGACACGCTCCGCGTGGACGTCCGGGTGATCGCCGCGTCCAATCGCGATCTGGCGGCGCTGATCCGCGAGGGGCAGTTTCGCGAGGACCTCTACTATCGGCTCAACGTCATCCCGATCGAGGTCCCACCGCTTCGAGCGCGCAAGGACGACATTCCCGCGCACGTGAGCCAGTTCATCGCCCAGTTCTGCGCCGAGAACGGCAAGCGCGCGAAGACGCTCTCCAGCGAGGCGCTCGGCTACTTCCTGGCCTACGATTGGCCGGGCAACGTGCGCGAGCTCCGGAACATGGTCGAGCGGCTCGTCATCATGGCGCCCGGCGACGTGATCACGGCCGAGGACCTGCCGGCGCCGCTGCGCCCCAAGGAGGCGGCGGCGCCCGGGGGCGAGGCACGCGACCGGTCGCTCAAGGACGCGCGCGACAACTTCGAGCGCGCCTACATCCTGGCCGAGCTTCGCGCCAACGACTGGAACGTGACGCGAACCGCCGAGCGCCTCGGCATCGAGCGTAGCCACCTCTACCGGAAGCTCAAGGCCTACAGCATCAATCCCCCGAAGCGCGACGCCTGACCGACCGCGCGTGCCCGAGCGCGCCAGGATGGCGGCGGTCGCCGGCCGCGGCGTGGGTCTCGTGATCCTGGCCGTGCTGACCTGGAATTGTCGCTGCAGGACGATGCCGTTCTCGCCTTCATCCACGGCATCGACCTGGTCTTCCACGAGGCCGGGCACGTCATCTTCGGGTTCTTCGGCGAGTTTCTCGCCGTGCTCGGCGGCTCGCTGACCCAGGTCTTGATGCCGGTGATCGTCACCGCGGCCTTCCTGCGAACGCGTCAATGGGCCTCGGCCGCCGTCGCGCTCTTCTGGACCGGCCAGGCGCTCACCGACGTGGCGATCTACGCGGCCGACGGCCGAGCCCGAACGCTGCCGCTCCTGGCCGAAGGTCTGATCCACGACTGGCACTACATGCTCGGTCGACTCGGCCTCTTGCGGTCCGCCGAGAGCATCGGCCGGGCCATCTTCGCGCTCGGCGCGCTGACGATGATCGCGTCGCTGCTGTTGCTCGGACTGGACACCCTGCGATGCTGGAACGCGCCTAGGGGTACGGACGACCGTCCACGAACAGGCGCGTGAGGAACGGGCGGCCGCCGGCCGTCAACGCGATCTCGGCCTCGAGCTGACCGCGGGGCGCGGTGGCCGCATGTTCAGGCACGTAGAATCGCTCGATCCCATACTCGACCGACAGCCGGCGTGCGGCTCCCGCGCCGAACGATGCGACGCGGCCGACGATCACGTGCTGATCGGGCCCGGGCGTTGTCCGCGTGCGGCTCGCGGCGACCGCCGCATAGACGGCGCCCTTCGGGGCGAGCGTCACCCAGATCGGGTCGCCGTGGTCCGGCTGGCCACCGGCAATCACGTCCGCGGGAATTTCTTGGATCTCGAACCTCAGATCCACGTACATGCCGCGCAGCAGATCGCGCGGATCGCGCTGCGCGACGGCGAGGCGGATCCTGGACGCTCGCGCGAGGTCCCACTCGAGGCTCGCCGCCCAGCCGACCAGCACGAGCGTGTGGACCACGACGGCTCCAGCGAACAATCGGGCGCGCACTACCGGCTCCTCTGCAGCATCGCGGCGCGCGCGGTCATGCGCCGGCGCAGCCGTTCGAGCGCCCAGCCGAGCAGCAGTACGAACACTCCGGTCGCGAAGAAGAGTGCGCTCGTCTGGAGCATCGAGCCGAAGAGCTCGAAATACCGCGCGACCGCGTCGGCGCCGATCCAGACGATCCCCCAGTTGATCCAGGACGTCCGGTCCCAGCGGGCGCCGTACAGGATGAGCGTCAGGGCCACGACGAAGAGCAGCGCCCAGTCGGCCCAGTCGAGGACGCGGAACGTCGGGGCGGGGGCGTGCGTCAGGAGCGCCACCACGATGGCCACGAGGTCGAGCACCACGAGGAAGAGCGCCGCAGAGGGGCCCGCGCGCACGACGAGACGATCTCGAGGCAGCCGCGACGGTACCGCCGCAAGCGCGGCCGTCACGAGGACCAGCACGCCGAGCAGCGCGGTCGGCCAGCGCAACGTCGGCGCGGCGACCCACCACACCTGAGCACCGAACAGGCCGAGCGGAACGAGGGCGACCCCGGTCGCGAGCAGCCCGATCTGCTCGAAGAACTGTCGCACGCGGCGGTACTCGCCGTCGCCGTGGAGTGCGCCGAGCGCCCACGCCAGAACACCGGCCGCGGTGAGGGCGACCAGCCCCAGGGACGCGTTGTTCTGGACGTCGCGGCCGAGCCACGTCGTTCGGTCGAACACCAGCATCACGTACCACGCGCAGGCGCCGACCCAGCCGAGCACCACGAGCGCGACCGACGGAAGCACGTAGCCGACGGGCAGGAGGAGTATCCACCAGAGAAGGATCGCGTCCG
This sequence comes from uncultured bacterium, assembly GCA_964450175.1. Classification (GTDB taxonomy): domain Bacteria; phylum Methylomirabilota; class Methylomirabilia; order Rokubacteriales; family CSP1-6; genus AR31. The sequence continues at coordinate 7,360 of CAYVHH010000085.1, forward strand.
ACGGGCGGCCGGACAGGTTGTAGAGCTGGCCGATCAGCGCGATACCGACGAGCAGGATTCCCCCGCCCAGCACGAACAGTCCCGCCCCGAGCTTCTCGTAGCCTCGGGCCCGAACCTTGAGACCCGCGCCGTGGGCGGCCAGCATCGAGGTCACGACACCGCCGAGCTTCGCCCAGCGGGGAATCTCCTGCCAGTTGTGCGCGACCAGGAGCGCCACGGCGCATGCGAGCAGCGAGCCGCCCAGCACGGAAAAGATGGCGATCGGCCGGGAGAACCACGCGGCCGATACCGGATACCGAGCGAGGATCGCCTCAGCTTGCTGGGCCGTGACGAGACCGTCACCGACCCAGCGTTGTGCTTCGTCGCGGAGGCGATGCGCGAAGCCCGACGCCATACGCGTCCCCCCGCGGCTTACTCTATCGCCGGCCGGTCTTCCCTCCGCCGACATTTCGGCATACTGTCCGGTCGTGCTCGACCTCCTGCTGCGCGGCTGCCGGCTGCCCGATCGTGTCGAGCCCGTCGATCTCGCGATCGCCGGCGGGCGCATCCGCGGCGTCGGGACGACGAGCGAGCCGGCGCGCGAGACGATCGACGTGGCCGGTCGGCTCGTGACGCCGGGCCTCGTCGAGGCGCACATCCATCTCGACAAGGCGCTCCTGAACGACCGCGTGTCGGGCTCGGCCGAGACGGCCGCGGATGCGATTCGGCTGACCGGCCTGGCGAAGCGCGAGTTCACGGCGGACGACATCGGCGCGCGGGCGCGGCGCGTGCTGGATCTCGCCGTGGCCGCCGGCACGACCGCCATGCGCGCGCACGTCGAGGTCGATCCGATCGTCGGGCTCATGGGCATGGACGCGATGCTCGCGCTCAAGCGCGAATACGCGCCCGCCGTCGATCTCCAGCTCTGCGCCTTCGCGCAGGAGGGGATCCTACAATCGCCCGGCACCGAGGGGCTATTGCGCCGGGCGCTCGGCATGGGCGCCGACCTCATCGGCGGCTGCCCCTACAACGACACCGACCCGCGCCGGCACATCGAGATCGTCTTCGCGCTGGCGGCGGAGTTCGGCGTCGACGCGGACTTCCACGTCGACTTCAGCGACGAGCCGGAGCATCTGCACGTGCGCGAGATCATTCGGCAGACGGCCCACGCCGGCTGGCAGGGGCGGGTCGCGGTCGGCCACCTGACCGAGCTCGCGGCGCTGCCCGGGCCGGAGCAATCGGCCGTGATCGCCGAGCTCGCCGCGGCGCGCATCGGCGTGATCAGCCTGCCGCTGACCGATCTCTACCTCATGGGTCGGCGAGACGAGCGCAACGCGCGCCGCGGCCTCACGCCGATTCGCCGGCTGCTGCAGGCCGGCATCCCGGTCGCGCTGGCGTCCAACAATATCCGGAACCCGTTCACGCCGATCGGCACCGCCGACCCGGCCCATCTGGCGTTCGTCGGAGCGGTCGCCGCCCATATGGGCACTCGAGACCTGATGCGCGAGCTGGTGGCCACGATCACGAGCCATCCGGCCCGCATCCTCAACCTTCGCGACTATGGCTCCGCCGTCGGCTGCCGGGCCGATCTCGTCGTGTGGGAGTGCGAGCGAGCGGAAGAGATCGTGATGGCCCTCCCGCCGCGGCGGCTCGTGGTGAAGGCGGGTCGTGTCTCGGTCGAGCACCGCCGGCGAATTCTCGAGCGCTGGCGCGCCGATGACATTTCACCGCGTTCGTCGGGTTGACACGGACGAAGAGCGCCATGTAGAGTGACTGACGTCAGTTCTTGGGAGCTTTCCTTTAAGCGGGCCCGGAGAGGCTCGCAAGGAGAGAAGATGAGCGCACCACGCCCCCGCGAGAAGGCGCAGGTCCTCGACGAGACCGCGCTCGACCGAGCCCTCACCCGTATCGCCCACGAGATCCTCGAGCGGAACGGCGGCGCCAAGGACCTGGCGTTCGTCGGGCTCCGCACGCGCGGCGTGAGCCTCGCGCACCGACTCGCCGCGAAGATCGCCCAGATCGACGGAACCGCCCTGCCCGTCGGGGCGCTCGACATCACCCTCTATCGGGACGACCTGGGGATGCGCGGCACGCCGGTGATCCGCGGCACCGACATCCCGTTCTCGATCAAGGACAAGACGGTGATCCTCATCGACGACGTCCTCTTCACCGGCCGCACCATCCGCGCCGCGCTCGACGCGATCATCGACCTCGGGCGGCCGACCGCGATCCAGCTGGCGTGCCTCATCGATCGCGGTCACCGCGAGCTCCCGATACGCCCGGACTACATTGGCAAGAATCTGCCGACCTCCCGCCGCGAATCCGTCGCCGTGCGCCTGCGCGAGCACGATGGTGAAGACCGCGTCGTCATCGAAGAACCCGAGGAGGCCTAGGATGGCTTGGACGCGGAAGGATCTGCTCTCGATGCGCGAGCTGGACGCCGGCGAGATCACCCTGCTGGTCGACACCGCCGCGTCGCTCCAGGAGATCGCCTCGCGCGATATCAAGAAGGTCCCGGCGCTCCGCGGCAAGACGGTCGTCAACCTCTTCTACGAGGCGTCGACGCGCACGCGCACGTCGTTCGAGATCGCCGGCAAATGGCTCTCGGCGGACGTGATCAACTTCTCGGCGAGCGGGTCCAGCGCGAGCAAGGGCGAGAGCTTCATCGACACGGCCAAGAACATCGCCGCGATGAGCCCCGACGTCGTCGTCGTCCGCCATTCGTCGGCCGGCGCCGCCGCCCTCCTCGCCCGCACGCTCCCGTGCTCGATCGTCAACGCGGGTGACGGCGCGCACGAGCATCCGACCCAGGCGCTGCTGGATCTGCTGACGATCCGCGAGAAAAAGGGCCACCTCGACGGCCTCCACGTGGCGATCGTCGGCGACGTGGCCCACAGCCGCGTCGCGCGCTCCGACATCCACGGCATGCGCAAGCTGGGCATGACGGTCACCGTCGCCGGCCCGCCGACCCTGATCCCGCCGTACGTGCAGGAGCTCGGCGCGAAGGTCAGCTATCGCCTGGAAGACGCGATCGGGGACGTGGACGTGATCATGATGCTGCGCCTGCAGCAGGAGCGCATGCACGCCGGGTTGATTCCGTCGCTGCGCGAATATGCGCGGTACTGGGGGCTCACCTTGGACAAGCTCTCGCGGCACGCGCGGCCCGACGTGCTGATCATGCACCCCGGCCCGGTCAACCGCGGCATCGAGCTGGCGCCCGAGGTCGCCGACGGCCCGTACTCCCTCATCCTCGACCAGGTGTCCCACGGCGTGGCCGTGCGCATGGGCGTCTTGCTCCTGCTCGCCGGCCGCAAGGGCGGAGCCAGCGCATGAGCCTCCTGATCCGGAGCGGGCGCGTGATCGATCCGGCCAACAACGTCGACACCGTCCAGGACGTCCTGATCGAGCGCGGCAAGATCGCGCGGCTCGGGCGGGGCCTCGAGGCGCCGGTCGACGTCGAGGTCGTCGACGCGACCGGCAAGGTCGTCTGTCCCGGATTCATCGACATGCACGTGCACCTGCGCGAGCCCGGCCAGGAGTACAAGGAGACCGTCGCGACCGGCACGCGGGCGGCCGCCGCCGGTGGGTTCACCGCGGTGTGCTGCATGGCGAACACGAGCCCCGTCAACGACAACGGCGCGGTGACGGACTACATTCTCGCCAAGGCGAAGGTCGAGGGCCTCGTGCGCGTCTATCCGATCGGGGCGGTCACGCGGAATCTGCGCGGCGAGGAGCTGGCCGAGCTGGCCGAGCTCGCGGAATCGGGCTGCGTCGCGTTCTCGGACGACGGCAAGTGTGTCATGAACGCCGGCCTCTACCGGCGCGCCATGGAATACACCTTGCCGTTCGGCGCGCCGATCATCAGCCATGCGGAGGACGCGAACCTGAGCGGAGGCGCCCCGATCAACGAAGGCGTCGTCTCCACGGAGCTCGGGCTCCCGGGTCAACCCGCCGCGGCCGAAGAGGTGATGGTGGCCCGCGACATCCTGCTGGCCGAGCTGACCGGCGCCCACGTCCACATCGCCCACGCGTCGACCGCCGGCACGGTTCGCCAGGTGCGCGACGCGAAGGCGCGCGGCATCCGCGTCACCGCCGAGGTCACCCCGCACCATCTGATCCTGACCGAGGACGCGGTCCGCAGCTGGGACGCCAACACCAAGATGGCGCCCCCGCTCCGCACCAAGCGAGACGTGGAGGCGCTGATCGAGGGACTCGCCGACGGGACCATCGACTGCATCGCGACCGACCACGCGCCGCACGCGCTGTCCGAGAAGGAGGGCGAGTATGACCACGCCGCCTTCGGCATCGTCGGGCTCGAGACGGCGGTGGCGGTCGTGCTCGACCGGCTGGTGCGGGCCGGCCATCTGCCGCTCGCGACCCTGATTGCGCGGTGGAGCCGGGACCCGGCGCGGCTCCTCAACCTGCCCGGGGGCACCCTCTCGGTCGGCGCGCCGGCCGACGTGACCGTCCTCGACCTCGCTGCGGAAACGACCGTGGATCCGTCGCGGTTTCATTCACGGAGCCGCAACACGCCGTTCGGCGGCTGGCAGCTCCGCGGAGGCCCGTGGATGACGGTCGTCGGCGGCACGATCGCGCGAGCGGCCAAGCGATGACGCCGGCCTGGCTGGTACTACGCGACGGACGCACGTTCCGGGGCCGATCTCTCGGCGCGGTGGGCGAAGCCGCCGGCGAAGTCATTTTCAACACGGCGATGCAGGGCTACCAGGAGATCCTCACCGACCCGTCGTACCGCGGGCAGATCGTCACGATGACCTACCCGATGATCGGCAACTACGGCGTCAACGACGAGGACGTCGAGTCGCGGCGGCCGTGGGTCAACGGGTTCGTCGTCAAGGAAGCGTCGACGGTCGCCTCGAACTTTCGCTCCGGCGCCAGCCTCGACGCCTACCTCACGCGGCACGGGATCGTCGGGATCCAGGACATCGACACGCGCGCGCTCACGCGTCACCTGCGCGACCGCGGGGCCCAGGACGGCATCCTCTCCTCGGTGGAGACCGATCCCGCGCGCCTGCTCGAGCGCGCGCGGGCGCTGCCGGGGCTCGTCGGCCGCGATCTGGTGGCCGAGGTCACCGCCGACGCGCCCTACACGTGGTCCGAGGGCGGCTGGGAGCTGTCGCGCGGGTACGTGGCGCCGCCGCCGCCGCGCTTCCGGGTCGTGGCGTACGACTGCGGGATCAAGTTCAACATCCTGCGCCAGCTCCGCACGATCGGCTGCGACGTGACGGTCGTGCCGGCGTCGACGACGACCGGCCAGGTTCTCGACCTGAAGCCCGACGGCGTGTTCGTCTCCAATGGGCCGGGGGATCCCGAGGGCGTGCCCTATCTGATCGAGTCGGTGCGCGGGCTACTCGGACGCGTACCGATCTTCGGCATCTGCCTGGGTCACCAGATTCTCGGGCTCGCGGCGCGCGGGCGCACCTACAAGCTGCCGTTCGGCCACCACGGCGCGAATCACCCGGTCAAGGACCTCGCGACCGGCAAGGTCGAGATCACCGCGCAGAACCACGGCTTCGCCGTCGACCCGGCGTCGGTATCGGCGCACGGGTGGGAGCCGACACACCAGAACCTCAACGACGGCACCTGCGAAGGGCTGCGGCACCGCGAATGGCCGGTCTTCTCCGTGCAGTACCATCCGGAGGCCTCGCCGGGCCCGCACGACGCCAATTACCTGTTCCATCGCTTCGCCGATCTGATGAGCCAGAAGGGAGGCTGACCTCGTCATGCCCAAGTACCTGATCTCGTACCGGAAGACCGAGGGGGGCGGCCAGAAACCCGAGTGGACCTCGTTCACCACGCAGACCGAGACGTCGCTCGAAGCCCACGCGATCCGCGAGCGCGTCGACCGCCGGATGAGCGTGCTGGGCGAGCAGCTCTGGGGCAGCGGGGAGGTCGCGTGGGTCGGCAACGGCCGACTCGACGACGTGCTCTATCGCCGCGAAGAGGCCGCGCCGGAGACCTCGATCGTCTACGGGCTCGTGGAGGAATAGGCTGCCCAGGCGTACCGACCTCAAACGCATCCTGATCATCGGCTCCGGGCCGATCGTCATCGGTCAGGCGTGCGAGTTCGACTATTCGGGCACGCAGGGGTGCCGCGCGCTCCGGGAAGAAGGATTCGAGGTGGTGCTGGTGAACTCGAACCCGGCGACGATCATGACCGACCCCGAGCTGGCGGATCGGACGTACATCGAGCCGCTCACGCCGGAGTTCGTCGCGCGCATCATCGAGCGCGAGCGCCCGCAGGCGCTGCTGCCGACGCTCGGCGGCCAGACCGGCCTCAACATCGCGGTCGCGCTGGCCGAGGCGGGCACGCTCGACCGCTTCTCCGTCGAGCTGATCGGCGCCAAGCTCGACGCGATCAAGAAGGCCGAGGACCGTGCGCTCTTCAAGCAGGCCATGGAGCGCATCGGCCTGGCGCTCCCGCGCTCGGGCCACGCCCGGAGCCTCGACGAGGCGCGCGCCGTCGTGGCCTCGGTCGGCTACCCCGCGATCATCCGCCCCTCGTTCACGCTCGGCGGCACCGGCGGCTCGATCGCCTACAACCCCGACGAGCTGGAGAGCGCGGTGCGCTGGGGGCTCCAGATGTCGCCGGTCGGCACCGTGCTGGTCGAGGAGTCGGTGATCGGCTGGAAGGAGTTCGAGCTCGAGGTGATGCGCGACCTGGCCGACAACGTCGTCATCATCTGCTCGATCGAGAACGTCGACCCGATGGGCGTGCACACCGGCGACTCGGTCACGGTGGCGCCGGCGCAGACGTTGACCGACAAGGAATATCAGCTGATGCGCGACGCCGCGATCGCGATCATCCGCGAGATCGGCGTCGAGACGGGCGGCTCGAACATCCAGTTCGCCGTCAACCCCGCCGACGGGCGCCTGGTCGTGATCGAGATGAACCCGCGGGTCTCGCGCTCGTCGGCGCTCGCCTCCAAGGCCACCGGCTTCCCGATCGCCAAGATCGCCGCCAAGCTCGCCGTCGGCTACACGCTCGACGAGATCCGCAACGACATCACGCGCGAGACGCCGGCGTCGTTCGAGCCGGCCATCGACTACTGCGTCGTCAAGTTCCCGCGCTGGGCGTTCGAGAAGTTCCCCGAGGCCGACCGCACCTTGACCACCCAGATGAAATCGGTGGGTGAAGTCATGGCGATCGGGCGCACGTTCAAGGAAGCGCTGCAGAAGTCGATCCGCTCCCTCGAGCAGGATCGCTGGGCACTGACGCTCGGCCGCCGGCTCTCGCCTGACGAGCTGCGGCCGCTCTTGAGCGTCCCGAATCCGGATCGGATCTTCGCCATCGGCGACGCCTATCGGGCTGGATTCACGACCGCCGAGATCCAGGCACTGACTCACATCGACCCGTGGTTCCTCGAGAACATCCGCGAGGTCATCGAGTTCGAGCAGGAGATCACCGCAGCGGCGGCCACCGACCCCGACGTGCTCCGGCGGGCCAAGCAGCTCGGATTCGCCGACCGGCGTATCGCCGAGCTCACCGGGGCCACCGAAGCGGCCGTCCGCGCGCGCCGGCTTGCGAGCGGGATTCGCGCCACGTTCAAGACCGTGGACACCTGCGCCGCGGAGTTCGTGGCCCACACGCCGTACCTCTACTCGACCTACGAAGAGGAGGACGAGGCGCCGCCGACCGCACGGCCGAAGGTCGTCATCCTCGGCTCGGGCCCGAATCGCATCGGCCAGGGCGTCGAGTTCGACTATTGCTGCGTCCATGCCGCGTTCGCGCTGCGCGATCTCGGCGTGGAGGCGATCATGGTCAACTGCAACCCGGAGACGGTCTCCACCGACTACGACACCTCCGACCGCCTGTACTTCGAGCCGCTGACCCTGGAAGACGTCCTGAACATCGTCGAGCGCGAGCGGCCGCTGGGCGTGGTCGTCCAGTTCGGCGGCCAGACGCCGCTGAAGCTCGCGGTGCCGCTGCGCGACGCGGGCGTGCCGATCCTCGGCACGTCGCCCGATGCGATCGATCGCGCCGAGGACCGGCAGCGCTTCAACACGCGCATCGCCGAGCTCGGACTCCATCAGGCGGCCGGCGCCACCGCCCGCTCCCTCGACGAGGCGCGCGTGATCGCCGTCAAGATCGGCTACCCGGTGCTCGTCCGGCCCTCCTACGTGCTGGGTGGCCGCGCGATGCGGATCGTGTACGACGATCAGGACCTGGCCGAGTTCATGCACGAGGCGGTGCAGGTCTCGCCCGAGCATCCGGTCCTGATCGACAAGTTCCTCGAGGACGCGATCGAGATCGACGTCGACGCGGTGTCCGACGGGACGCGCGTGCTCGTGGGCGGCGTCATGGAGCACATCGAGAAGGCCGGTATCCACTCCGGCGATGCCGCCTGCGCGCTGCCGCCGTACTCGCTCGGCGAGGACGAGATCCACGCACTGCGGACGCAGACGCGCGCGCTCGCCCAGGCCCTCGGCGTGGTCGGGCTCATCAACGTGCAGTTCGCGATTCGCAACGACACGATCTACGTGCTGGAGGTCAACCCGCGCGCGTCCCGCACCGTCCCGTTCGTATCGAAGGCGATGGGCCTGCCCCTCGCCAAGCTCGCCACCCGCGCCGCGCTGGGCGAGACGCTCGAGCCGTGGCTCGCGTGGGACGGACGCGATCTGCCGCACATCGCCGTCAAGGAATCGGTCTTCCCGTTCGTGAAGTTCCCGGGCGTCGACACCGTGCTGGGGCCGGAGATGAAATCCACGGGCGAGGTCATGGGGATCGACCACGATTTCCGCAAGGCCTACCTGAAGTCGCAGATCGCCGCCGGCCTGCCGATGCCGATCCAGGGCAAGATCTTCGTCTCGGTGCGCCCGCGCGATCAGCGCGCCGTGGCACCGCTGGCTCGCCGGCTCATCGACCTCGGCTTCTCGATCGTCGCGACGCCGGGCACCGCGCGCGTTCTCGGACGCTACGGCATGAGCGTCGAGACGATCCACAAGGTCGGCGAAGGCTACCGCCCGAACGTCATCGACCTCATGAAGCAGCGCGACATCGTGCTGGTCATCAACACGCCGGCCGACGGCCGCGCGCGCAAGGATTCGACGATCATTCGGAGCACCGCGGTCGCCCAGGACATTCCGCACTACACGACGCTCGACGGCGCGCAAGCGGCCATCGGCGCGATCGAGACCTTGCTCAAAGGGGAGCCGCTGGTGCAGAGCCTGCAGGAGTATCATGCCGCCCTCCCCTAGCCCCGCCGAGCGAGTCCTCGTCGCGCTTGACGTCCCGAGCCTGGAGGAGGCCGACGCCTTGCTCGGCCGCCTGGACGGAGTCCTGCGAGGCTGCAAGATCGGCTCGCAGCTCTTCACCGCCGCCGGACCCGCGGCGATCGAGCTCGCCCGCAAGCGGGGCTTTCGCGTCTTCCTCGATCTCAAGTTCCACGACATCCCGAACACCGTCGGCGCGGCCGTCCGCGAGGCGACGCGCCAGGGCGTGTTCATGCTCAACATCCACGCCAGCGGCGGGCTGGCGATGGCGCGCGCCGCCGCCGAAGCGGCCACGAAAGCGGCCGGCGAGTTCGCGATCCCGCGCCCGCTGTGCCTGGGCGTGACCGTGCTCACGAGTCTCGACCGCCGGGCGCTCCAGAACGAGGTCGGAGTGCCGGCGAGCGTCGAGTCCCACGTCCTGCACCTCGCCGGGCTGGCCCGTGAGGCCGGCCTCGACGGGTGCGTCGCCTCGGCGGAGGAGATCAGCGCGCTGCGGCTGGCGATGGGTCCTCGCTGGGTGATCGTGACGCCGGGCATTCGGTGGGACGCGGGCGCGGCCGCCGCGGGCTCTCCGCACGCCGACGATCAGGTTCGCATCGCGACGCCGCGACGGGCGATCGCCGCCGGCGCCGACTATCTGGTCGTCGGCCGGCCGATCAGCGGCGCCAAGGATCCGGCCGCGGCGGCCGCCGCGATCGTCGCCGAGGTCGGCCGCCCGTGACCGACCGCGAGACGCTCGACCTCTACGAAGCGACCGGCGCGCTGCTGCGCGGACACTTTCGGCTCACCTCGGGCCTGCATTCCGACATCTATCTCCAGTCGGCGCTCGTCCTGCAATATCCGGTGCACGCCGCGACGCTCGGCGCCGCGCTGGCGACGCCCTTCCGCCAGGACGGCATCCAGACGGTTCTGGCGCCGGCGATCGGCGGCATCCTGGTCGCCCACGAGGTCGCCCGCGCCCTCGGCGCGCGAGGGCTCTTCACCGAGCGCGAGGACGGAGTCATGCGCCTGCGTCGCGGATTCACGGTCGCGCGCGGCGAGCGCTGTCTGGTGGTCGAGGACGTGATGACGACCGGCGGCTCGATCCGCGAGGTCGTGACCTGCGTCGAGGCGCTCGGCGGGGCCGTGGTCGGGGTCGGCTCGCTCATCGACCGGAGCGGCGGCGGGGCGAGCTTTGCGGTGAAGCGCGCGACGCTCGCGACGGTGAAGGCGACCACCTGGAAGCCGGACGAGTGCCCGCTGTGCCGGGCGGGCGGCCAGGCGATCAAGCCCGGCAGCCGCGTCTGACGCGAACCCGCGCTACGGCGTCCCCGGCGCGAGCGCGGCGTCGACCCGATCCACGAGATCCTGCAGTGACAGGTGTGCCTTCACGAGAAAGGCGACGGCGCCGAGCGCTTTGGCCTGGGCGACGTCGCGCTCCTGACCGAGATTCGACAGGACGATGACCGGAATGCCCGCGGTGGCCGCGTCCTCCTTCAGCAATTTCAGGACTTCGAATCCCTCGAGCTTGGGCATGATCACGTCGAGGAAC
>CAYVHH010000086.1:0-22651 GCA_964450175.1 uncultured bacterium
TCACGCCATTGTACGCCCGCGTCGGACGCAAGCTCATCGAGAGCATCATCCACCCGACGGTGGTTCGGGACGCGGCCGCCCTCACGACGTTTGCCGTCCGTCCGATTGGAATCGAGGAGGCCATCCGCCGGGCCCTCGCACGCGAAGAGCAGGAGTTTGCAGAAACGCGCTGGTCGGATGCGCTGTCGTCCTCGGGTGAGCCTCGGTCGTGGGGCGGGGTGCGCTTCGGCAGGCGTCTGGTGGATTCGCGCACCGTGAGCGTCGGGGTCCCCTCCGCGGTGGCATTCGCACCGATTCAGGTCATCGGTGGAGCAATCGGGTGGTACGGATGGAATTGGCTGTGGCGATTGCGAGCACTCCTGGACCTGCTCGCCGGTGGCGTCGGCATGCGGCGAGGACGGCCGAACCCCGTGCTCCTCAACGTCGGCGACACGATCGACTTCTGGCGCGTCGAGGCGCTCGAGCCGAATCGCCGGCTGCGACTCGCCGCGGAAATGAAGCTGCCCGGCCGAGCATGGCTGGAATTCGAGGTGACGAGTAATGGCCCCTCGACGACAATCCGGCAGACTGCGATCTTCGATCCGGTGGGATGGCTTGGAAGTGTCTACTGGTACGCGCTCTTCCCGCTGCACCAGCTGGTGTTTGCGAGCATGCTGCGGGGAATCGCGCGCGCGGCTGAGACCAGCAGCGCTCGAAGAGGCGGTGATGCGTAACAACCCCCGGTTGCCGCGACGTCGCGATCCCGTGCGCGGACTTTTTCCGGAACGCGTGCAGCGCGTAGATCGCGTCGTGAAACCGAACGGTGTACACGGCCCGGTACGCGTCGGTTTGATACGGCGCCCGAATCTCGGGCACGGACCGGCGAGCGAGACGAACGGGGAAGGTTTCGTCGACCGGATGCTCGGGCAGGCGCTGGGACTCTGATTCTGACGGAGGGTGACGCTCAGGATCGCCGAGCGCCGAGAGGAGATTCACCCAAAGAGCGTGTTGACGAGATCCGATCTCGCGTGGAATCGTGACATGGTGCTCCGCGCCCTTGAGGCGGGACGTGAGCCGCATGTGGCTGCCGGCCTGGCGGGTCGGTTCGTAGCGACGAAGAAGGGTGGCGAGTTCCGTGCCCGCGAGATCTCGCGGGAGCCTCACGAGTTGCAGCCGAATGATCTGAGGTCTCGTGCTCTCCTCGAAGTGGCAGTGAACGGCGTCTCGGACCATTTCCTTCAGGGCATCGAACGTGTCCGCTTGGGTGTAGATGGGTTGGCTGAGCGCTCGGGCCTCGAAGCCGCCCTCAATGAGCATTTCGCCCTGAAACTCGGAACGGTTCCCAGCGCTTCATCCTCGATCCCGACCGTGTTCGGTTCCCGTCTTGTCACCTTCCATGCTCACGTCGAATCCCCCGTCGCGGTGCTGAGCAGGACTCAAAGGCGGGTTTTATCCGCCCAACATGCGTGAAGCCTTGGACGCGCGCCAGCTGCCCAGTTCGGCGATCATGGACGCGCTTGCAAAGGCCGCTCGGCAGCCGCGCGCGGCCATGCGATCTGGCGGACCTCGTGTCTTCGATCCCCGCACTGTGCGGCCGGTCACGGAAGACGTGGTGCGCGACTTCCCGAAGAACGGCTGGCGGATGCGCCGACTGCGCCACGCGAACAAGGTATGCTGTACGCGTCGCTGGTGGGGCGCCGCAGCCTGGCGGGGAAGTAGACGAAGAGGATCCGCCCCGCTTGTTTACTGTGTCTCTTTATCGATATCTTTGCGGGCGACAAGCATGCGGGGCGGAAGGTCCTGGCATCGCGGGGGCGTGCTCATCGAGAGAGATGCTGGTGCGGCGCGCAGTCTCGCAGAGGTCGCGATAGCGCGCGATGCCTTCGTTGTGTGCTGCGAGCGCTTCTCACATGGTCTGATCGTTCGGGGGAGGACCTGCTGCATGCGCTCCCTAGGATGTGGACGGACGCACGGTCTGGCAGGGGCCGTCACCGAGGGCCTTCGGCGGCGTTCCGCACGCGGCCGTCCGGCGACGCGAACGGGCCGTGATGCTGCCACCGGCCCCATGGTGGCCCCCGCGATCCTCGAGATCCAGGCGGCGTGCAAGCGCTTCGGTCGTACGGTGGCGCTCGATGGGATCCACCTCAGGGTGAACCGTGGCGAGTGGGTCGGGCTCCTCGGGCCGAACGGTGCGGGCAAGACCACGCTAGTGCGCGCCATCGCCGGGCGGGTGCGTCTGGACACGGGACGGATCATGCTCGCGGGTGACGCATCGTACCGCGCGCAGGCCGGCCGTCGGCTCGGCTTGGTACCGCAGGAGAACGCCCTCTACCCGTTCCTCACGCCACGCGAGAACCTCGAGGTGTTCGGCAGCCTGCACGGACTCCATGGCCCGACGTTGCGCGAGCGCACCGACTGGGCGCTCGACTGGACCGGGCTCGCCGAGCGGGCGGGCGACCGCACGGCCGCCTTCTCGGGAGGGATGAAGCGACGGCTGAACCTCGCGTGTGCCGTCCTCCACAGGCCCGAGCTGGTGCTTCTCGACGAGCCCACCACCGGGGTAGATCCTCAGAGTCGGGAGCGCATCCTCGCAATGCTGGCCGAGCTGCGACGGTCCGGGACGTCGCTCCTGCACACGACGCATCAGCTGGGCGAGGCGGAGGGCGTCTGCGAGCGTGTCGTGATCATCGATTGCGGCCGGATCGTCGCCGAGGGAGCGCCAGCCGAACTGGTCGAGCGGACCCTGGGCCGCACGCAGAAGGTTGTGATCACGCTCGACCGTCCGCCGGTGGTGGAGTCGCTGCCCGAAGGCGTGGATGCGGACGGTCGCATCCTGCGCGCGGGCATGGAGGACCTGGCCGTGGAGCTGCCGATGCTGCTCGGTCTGTTGCGCGCGGCAGGATACGGCGTCGAGGACGTCCGGGTCGTCCGGCCCGATCTCCACGCCGTCTTCCTCCACCTCACCGGCCGCGAGTTGCGAGAATGATCGGCCCCGTTGTCCGCATTTCCTGGCTGGCCCTGATCCGGGATCGCTACGCGCTCGTGCTCAGCTTCGTCGTGCCCATCGCGTTCTTTTCGATCCTGGCACTCGTCTTCGGAGGCCTGGGTCGGGACGGGCTGCCTGCGATCCGCGTCGTCGTCGTCGACGACGACCACACCGCGGTGAGTGCGCTCCTCGTGAAAGCGCTCCGCATAGAGTCGAGCCTCGCCGTGGAGGTCTTGCCTCCCAACGGCACGGCATCGTCGCGGGAGGATGCGCGTCGGCTCGTGTGGCGCGGAGAGGTACCGGTGGCGGTCGTCGTCCCCGCAGGTTTCGGCGAGCGCTTTGCGCGCTTTCCCGCCGAGACGTTGACCGTGGAACTGTTCAGCGATCGCGGGGCCAATCCGGTGGCCCACCACGTCGTCGAGGGGCTCTTGCAGCGAGCGGTGATCCTGGCGGCCCCCGAGCGGCTGGTGCGAGGGATGACGCAGTGGTTGGAGGAGGAGGCCGGCGCCCTCACGCCGGCGCAGCGCGAGACCCTCGACGACGTGGCAAGATCCGTCGGCGCCATGCGCGCCGAGTCGGCCACTCCGGTCGCCTCGCCCTTCCGGATCGCGGTGACCGACGTGCAGGCGGAGGGCGGGCGCGAGGGGAAGAACGTCGTCTCGTACTACGCGGCGGGCATCGGCGTCATGTTCTTGCTCTTCACGATGACGACCGCGATGCGCGGGCTTATCGTTGAGGAGGAAACCGGAACCCTGGAGCGTCTGCTCAGCACCGACCTTACGATGGGGCGGCTCCTGCTCGCCCGCTGGCTGTTCGCACTCGCCCTCGGCTGCACGCAGCTCGCGGTCATGTTCCTCTGGGGCTGGATGACGTTCGGGGTGGACCTCGTCGGGCATGGCCATCTGCCCGGCGTGGTCGTGATGACCGTTTCGGCCGCGGCCGCCGCCGCGACGTTCGGGCTCGTGCTCGGCACGGCGTGCCGGACCCAAGCGCAGCTGCAGGGGCTCGCTACCGTCGTTATCCTGCTCATGTCGGCCGTCGGTGGCAGCATGATGCCGCGCTATCTCATGCCCGAGGCGATGCAGCGCCTCGGGCTGGTGACGTTCAACGCGTGGGCGGTCATAGGCTACGAGAAAGTCTTCTGGCACGACGCGCCGGTGGCGGCGCTCTGGCCGCAGGTGTCCGTGCTCGCCGGCATGACGATCGTGGGTTTGGGCATCGCCCGCCGGCTGGCACGGCGTTGGGAATCGGCATGAGCGACACGCCTGCCCTTCTGGCGGCGCGCGCGATGGCTGGTGTCCGCCGAACGCGAGCGCTCGTCGTCGGGGCCGGATTTGGCGGTCTCGCGGCGGCGGTCCGGCTCGCGGTCAAGGGGTACGGGGTGACGATCGTCGAGAAGCGCGACCGTCCCGGCGGTCGCGCCAGCGTCTTCGAACAGGACGGCTTCACCTTCGACGCCGGCCCGACCATCATCACCGCGCCCTACCTCCTCGAGGATCTGTTCGAGCTGGCGGGGCGACGGCTCGCGGACTACGTCCGCTTGTTCCCGATCGATCCCTTTTACCGCATCCGCTTCGACGACGGGACGGTCTTCACCTACTCGGGCGACCCCGAGCGCATGCGGGCTGAGGTGCAGAAGGTCAGTCCGGATGACGTGGCCGGGTACGAAGCATTCATGGGACGGAGCCGAGAGATCTTCGAGAAAGGATACCTCGAGCTCGGTCACGTGCCGTTCCTGAAACCATGGTCGATGGTGCGCGCGGTGCCGAGCTTGATCCGGCTCGAGTGTTACCGGAGCGTGCTCGGGTTGGTGCGCCGGCACATCCGCAGCGCGAAGCTGCAACAGGTCTTCTCGTTCCATCCGTTGTTGGTCGGTGGTGACCCGCAGCACGCGCCCGCCATTTACTCACTCATCTGTCATCTCGAGCGCAGGTGGGGCGTGCACTTCGCCGAGGGCGGGATGGGGGCCGTCGTGCGCGCGTTGGTCCGACTGCTCGACGAGCTCGGCGTCGAGCTTCGCCTGGGGACCCCCGTGGAGGAGATCCTCGTCGAGGCGGGGCGGGCGCGCGGGCTGCGCATCGCGGGCGGCGAGCGGCTGGAGGGCGATTTCGTAGTTTGCAACGGGGACGTGAGCTGGACGTATCAACACCTAATAGACCGCCGCCACCGACCGCGCAACAGCGACCGCAAGCTGCGGCGCCTGCGGTACAGCATGAGTCTCTTCCTCATCTACTTCGGGACAGATCGGACGTATCCGGATCTGGCGCACCACACCATCGTGCTGGGGCCGCGCTATGAGGGTTTGCTGGACGATGTGTTCCGCAATGGGCGGCTCGCCGACGACATGAGTCTGTACCTGCATGCGCCGACGCGTTCGGATCCCTCGCTGGCGCCGGCGGGCTGCGAGGCCTTCTACGTGCTGTCCCCGGTGCCCAATCTGAGTGCCGACCTCGATTGGGCCACGATCAAGGAGCGCTATCGCAACGCGGTCTACGACCGACTCGAGCAGACGTGCCTGCCCGGGCTGCGCCGACACCTGGTGACCGAGCGTCTATTCACGCCGGACGACTTCCGGACCGAGCTGTGGAGCCACCTCGGCGCCGCGTTCAGCTTCGAACCCACCCTCATGCAGAGCGCCTACTTTCGCGGTCACAACGTGTGTCCCGACATTCCCAACCTGTACTTCGTCGGAGCGGGTACCCACCCGGGCGCAGGCCTGCCGGGCGTGCTGTCGAGCGCCCGCGTGACCGATTCCCTCATCCCCCCAGCCCCGGGCGGGTTTGTGCCGCCCGCCGAGCGCCGTGCCACCGTTGGCTGAGACGGCAGCTGTCGATCTCGCTGCCTGTCACGCGGTGATCCGCGAGCATTCGCGGAGCTTTTATGCCGCTTCGCGGCTCCTGCCGAAAAATGTGCGGGACGCGGCCGTCGCCACCTATGCTTTCTGCCGCGCGGCCGACGACGCCGTTGACGACCCCGGCACCGCGGCGGCGGTGCAGGCGCGGCATGCGGCGACCCGCCGACGGCTCGATCGCATCTACCGCGGAGAGAGCGTGGACACCGCCTCGGGACGTGCCTTCGCGCTCGTCGTCGCCGACGTCGGCATTCCGCGCGAAGAGCCGGAGGCGCTCTTGGACGGTATGGCCCATGACCTCGGCCCTGTCCGCATACCCGACGCGGATGCGTTGCTGCTCTACTGCTACCGGGCGGCGGGTGTCGTCGGGCGCATGATGAGCCGTATCATGGGCCGTGGCGACGCCGAGGCGCT
This sequence comes from uncultured bacterium, assembly GCA_964450175.1. Taxonomy (GTDB): domain Bacteria; phylum Methylomirabilota; class Methylomirabilia; order Rokubacteriales; family CSP1-6; genus AR31. The sequence continues at coordinate 6,231 of CAYVHH010000086.1, forward strand.
CGGCCGCGCCGTGCACCTCGGGATCGCCATGCAGCTCACGAACATTGCACGCGACGTGGGTGAGGACGCGCGGAGCGACCGGGTCTATCTGCCGTCCGTGTGGCTGGCGGAAGCCGGCGGCTCGGCGGCCGACGTGCTGGCCGCGCGGGTCTCGGCTCCCGTGCGGCGCACGACGCACCGGGTCCTCGCACTCGCCGAGACTTACTACGAGAGCGGGATCGCGGGCATCGGCTTGCTCCCGCGGCGCTGCCGGCCGGCGATCCTCTCGGCGGCGCTGCTCTACCGGGCCATCGGCCGCCGGGTCGCGGCGCGCGATGGTGACGGGGTGACGAGTCGGGCCCGGGTGCGGACGTCTCGTAAGGTGGCCCTCATCGCGGTCGCGGTCGCGCGCTGCGCGCTCGATGCGCGGCTGCGCCCGGGAGCGGCGAGGCCGGACATGTCGGTGTTGCACGCGCCGCTCCAGCGGGTCGGAATCCGTCCGTGAGCGCCGCCCTGCGCGCGGTGGCGGTGGCGAGTGCGGCCCTGATGGTCCTGGGGGCGACGGCCGAGGCGGACCCGCTCGCCGGCATCGTGCTCGATGACGGCTCTGGACGCTCATGGCATCTCGACGAGCTTCGAGGGGCGCCCGTACTGCTCGTCATCGCCGACCGCCAGGCCTCCAAGCAGGCGCATGACTGGGGAGAGCGCCTGGCCGCGCGGATCGATGCGCTCGCTCCCTGGCGCGCCGCGGGTAAGATCGCGTGGATATCGGTGGCCGACCTCCGCCGTGTTCCAGACTACGCGCGGGACGGCGTCCGCGCGCGCCTCCGCGAATGGGAGGCGGGCCGCAGCGATGCGGAGCGGCGGCAAAGCTCACCACTGTTGCTCGATTGGGGAGGTCTGCTCGGCGAGCGCTTCGGAGCCGAGCGCGCGGAAGTCCTGCTCGTCCTGCTCTCGCCGGACCATCGCACGCTAGCCCAGGCGCGCGGCATGGCAACGGACGAGGGGGTGACGCGCCTGAGCGAGGCGATCACGAACGCCGCCACGCGCGCGGGAAAGTGAACGTCGCTGCGCCGTGAGGTCCTCTCAAGATCGGATGAAGGGCGATGGCGGTCAATACCGTCAGGGCGGTAGGACGCTGATGCACCTGAGGCATCCATGACGCGCGGTCGCCTTGCTAATTCTCGTCCCCAATCCCCTCAAAGGGTGCCCGAGCGACCAAGCACGGAGTTCGAGGCCATCTGGCCCAGGCGATTCGACCTCGACACCATCAGAGCCTTGCTCGGCGAGGAGGCCGATCACGTCCTCTGCGACGTGCTCGCGAGCCGGGTGAACGCTCCGATCTGGAGTCTCGTCGATCGCGGCGGAAGACGGTGGCGGCCCACCGTGTCCCGACTCGCGTTTCTGATGAGCGGCGGTACGCCGCCGGCCCCTCAGCCGATCTGCCAGGTCGCCGAGCTCCTGCACACTGGGAGCCTCGTCATCGACGACATCCAGGATGGCGCCACCGAGCGACGCGGGGGCCGAGCCGCGCACACGGTCTTTGGAATCCCGGCGGCCCTCAATGCGGCGAACACCGCGTACTTCCGGGCCTTCGACATCTTGCGCCGCGCCCTGCCAGACGACCTACGGCTGCGCGCGCTCGACATGCTGGCCGAGGAGCTCTTCACCGCTCATCTCGGCCAGGCGCTCGACCTCGCGCTGGGGCCGCGGCTGCCGCACATGGCGATCCGGACGGCGCACTACTTCGTCCTCGCCCGCGCCAAGACCGGCGCGCTCGTGCGCATCGCGGCTCGGCTCGGGGCGATCGCGGCGGCGGCAGATTCGACGTATGAGGCCGCCCTCGGCGAATGGGCCAGCGAGATCGGCATCGCCTACCAGATCAACAACGATCTCGACGATCTCGCCTCCGGCATGAAGGACGTAGTCGCCTGCCGGCCGACCTATCCGCTCCTGCTGGTCCTCGAGCAGGGGGGTTCCGCGGCGGCGACGCTGCGTCTGCGCCTCGGCTCGCCGACGCTGACGGCCGGCGACATCAGCGAGCTCCGAGAGCTCTTCGCGCGAGAACGGGTCATGGAACGTGGGCGCGCTGCCGTCCAGCTCGTGGCCGGGCGTGCGCTCGCGTCGATCCGTACCTTGCCCGCGGTCGACGCGCGGGCCGCGCTCGAGCGGATCACGCAGGACCTCGCCGGTGGCGCGCCGCCCTCCTGAGCGCGCGGCATGGCGAACGAATACCTGCTGTTCAATCTGGTGGTGATCGCCGGTCCGCTCTTGGCCGCGCGGTGCCCGCCGACCTCGTTTCGCCACCGCTGGCTGCCGGCCGTCGTCTCGGCTATCACGGTGGCAGTGCCCTTCGTGGCGTGGGACACCGTGGTCGCAGGACGACACTGGACCTTCAACGACGCCTACGTTTCGACTCGGCTTCTGGGCCTGCCGCTGGGCGAATGGGCCTTCTTCCTAACCGTCCCCCTGGCCTGCTCCTACACATGGGAGATGCTGACCGGCGGCGTCGATCCTGCTCCGGTGCGGCGCGCCGCGCCCGTCTGGGCGGCGGCGGTTGGGCTAGTGGCGGCGGGAGCGGCGGCGTGGAGCCGGGGGCTCGAGTACACGGGCTTCGGCTGCGGGGCCCTCGCTGGCGCCATCGCCCTCGACCTGATGGGAGGCGGCCGAGTGCTGCGCCACCGGCGCTTCGGCGTCTTCACCGGGATGGTCGTCGGCTTCACCGTGATCTTCAATGGCTACCTGACCGCGCGCCCGGTCGTGCTCTACGACGCACGCTATCAGCTGGACCTGCGCATCGGCACCATCCCCATCGAAGACTTTCTCTACGGGCTCGCCCTGGTGGTGGCCAACGTGACGGTGTTCGAACGCTTGCGGGACCGGATGAAGGCGCCGCGCGTGCCGCGGGGAGACACCGTGTTCCGACGCATCGTCCGCTGGCGGCTCGGAGGCTACCGGCAGCGGATCAACGTGGTACGGCCGGAGGCCCCGCTCCGACCCCGCCGGCCGCGCCGGGTGGCCGTGGTGGGCGGCGGTCTCGCCGGCCTGCGGGCGGCCACGGTACTGGGCGAGCGGGGTTTCGCGGTCCATCTCTTCGAGAAGGCAGCTCACCTCGGCGGCAAGGTGGGGGCCTGGCCTCACCGGCTGCCGGACGGAACGACGGTCGAGGTCGAACACGGGTTCCACGCGTTCTTTCGGCAGTACTACAACCTGCGTCGCTTCATGGACGAGGTAGGCGCTTCCACCTACCTGCGTCCGATGGAGGACTACCGCATCCTCGTCCGGGGTGGGCCCGCGTACGGATTCCGTCATCTCGACACGACGCCGCTCCTCAACATCCTGGCCATGCTGAAGACGCCGATGCTGCGACCCCTCGATCTCCTGAGGCGGCCGCGACTGGCGCGGCTCACCGCGCTCTTGGCCTACGATCCCGAGCGCACCTTCGCGCGCTACGACGACGTCTCGTTCGACGCCTTTGCCGACCGGGTCGACCTTCCCCCCGCCTTGCGTCACGTGTTCTACACCTTTGCGCGCGCGTTCTTCGCCCCCCCTGAGCGGATGTCGGCGGCCGAGGTCATCAAGAGCTTCCACTTCTTCTATCTCTCCCACGATCTCGGGCTCCTCTATGACTATCTGTCGGACAGCTACGGGCGCACGATGATCGAGCCGATCCGGGCGCGCCTGGCGGCGGTCGGGGCGACCGTCCGGCTCGGGGCGGAGGTGAGCGCGATCGCGGCCGAAGGAGACGGGTTCCGCGTCCTGGACGAGGCCTTCGACTATCTCGTGCTCGCGCCCGACGTCGTCGGCGCGCGGGCCATTTCGGAATCGTCACCGGATCTGGGTCGGCTCGCCCCGCTGACCATGAGGAAGCTGCGTGCCCTCGAGCCCTCGCCGTCCTACGCGGTTCTCCGGCTCTGGATTGATCAGGCGTCGGCATCTGATCTCCCGGGCTTCGTCATCATAACCAGGGAGAAGCTCCTCGATTCCGTGACGTTCTGCCATCGTGTAGAGGAGGCCTCGGCGGCGTGGGCCGCCGGGACCGGGGGCAGCGTCTTCGAGCTGCATTGCTACGCGGTGCCGGACGCCATCGACGAGGCGCAGATCGCGGTCATCCTGAAGGAAGAGCTCTGGGCCCACTTCCCAGAGCTGCGCCGCAGCCGGATCCTCGGAGAACACCTCCAGGTGAATCGCAACTTCACGGCGTTCTATACGGCTATGCGCGCGCACCGGCCGCCGGTGGAGACCGAGCATTCGGGACTGGTGCTGGCCGGCGACTGGGTCGCGCTTCCCGTGCCCGCCGCGTTGATGGAGGCGGCCGTGACGTCGGGACTCGTGGCCGCCAACGCGATCCTGCGGCACGAGGGCGTCCGCGAAGAACCCGTGTATTCGGTCCCGCCGCGGGGCCTCTTGGCGCGGTCCTCGTCCTCCTGGAAGATCCGGGCGTCGACCACGAGCGCCTCGCCGCAGTCCCCGAGATCATGAGGTCGCAGCCTTAGCCTTCCTGCAAAGCTATGGTCGGGGCGGCACGGCCGCGCCCTTGGCGTGTTGGAAGCGCAGTTCGCTCCTTGGTGAAGCCCGAGATCGCGGAGGGCTAGTCCGTCGAGCCGGAAAGCTGGGGAGTGTCTTCGCTAATTTTCCTCGTGGCGACTCTCGGCCCTGCCATCCTGGATCGCCCTGACTGCACTGTTCAACATCCCGAACCGTCCGGCGGCACCCTTTGGCGTGGCGGATTCTACGCCGGCCGCCATCGCAAACCAATCCTCGATGTCGTGACTGACCTCATCGGTGCAATCGACGACCCACACCCCGTCTGAGAACGGCGCCGCAGTTGACAACGCCTCCCGAGACTCCCGCGAGAGAGTCGAGTTATCTCCCCGCGACACCGCTTCGTGCATGATGGCGTCATAGGCTGTTGCCGACAGTCGGAACGACACTGGGTGTCCCGTCATCCCCCGCTCCGTCCATTCAATCGCAGTTCCACATCACTTGAAGTCACGACGCACCCGTTGGCGAATGCCCACGGCGGCGGCCACACCGCGACCACCATGTCTCCGGGACTTGCCCTTGAGCCGGCGAATCTCCATCGCGATCGTTGGGGCATCCTTGCTCGCGTTCGACCCTCTCGGAATGGAAACCCAGAGCTGCCCTCGCGACTTCCAGACGCTTGAGGGGCTCCGGCCTCGAGCGGGACTCGGCCATCAGCAGATCCAGCACCCCATGTGCTCATCGAGCAGCCGCAACGAGCGCGGCTTACTAATTGCCCATCCGTCTTGCTGCCGATTGAGCCGCATGTCGCTCATGATCTCCTCGATCCGCGCGAACCTCAGATTGATCTCCGCGAGGATGCGAGTGCTGGTCTCGTCGTTCGTCAATTTCCCAATCAAATACATTGGGTTATTGAGCGCGGTCGGCGACGGTCGAATCGTCAATTCGGCTATCCGCGCCCGTGTATGGCCCTTACGACGTCCACCTGGGCGGTCCGAGCGTGGTAACCCCACCGGGGCGCCGAGCGCATAGAGCCTGAAGACGTAGTGATGGCTCGGCCCCGGGGGCGGGCACGGACTTCCGTAGCCCACCTTCCCGAAGCCGTTGGTCCCCTGAGTCCCGATGTTCTCGACGGTGTCCCGAGTGGGGACCCCCTCGGGCAGTTCCCGCAGCGAGCCAGCGACTCCGGAGAGGAGCCAGTGAACCGTCGGCCCGTCGGACGCGTCATGATCGTGGACGATCAAGGCAAAGCTTTTCGTGTTTAGGGGTGGCTCAGTCCGCCGCAGCGGGGGCGACAGATTGGAACCGTCACAGGTGTACTTCGGGGGAATGTGGCCGCTGGGGGCTATCGCGGGGCTGCGGAGCTTGAAGACCACTGTCTGATCGTCCGGGCGGTCGATGGCCTCTCATATGACACCAGGCGGTGGCTCAACCTCCACAATCTCCACTTCTCTCACTCCCGGCACCTCGCGGGCGACTTTCTTCGCCTGGTAGAGGTCTGCCGCCCCTCCCAACGTCACCACTCCACCAGCGGCCTCCACGGTGATTCGCCGTTTCCGTGTCTCAGGATTTTGAGCAAGCGCGACGTCGACCAGCGAAGCGAGCTTTCGGTCCAGGAGGATCCTCTGTCCGACTTCTGTCGGTGTGAATTCGGGGCGGCGCGCCAGGGTCGCAAGTAGCTCGACAGCCGCGGCGGTGGCGACCTGGGTCGTGTTAATCGCCAGGTGATAGAGCGCCGGGTCGCGGATGTCCACACCGTAGAGATAGCGGATCCGACCGGCCCGGCCCGCATCGTCGTGCCGCACCACGTCGACGAAGGCTCGCGACGGCGAGGTTCTCCCCGTCTCTCGGCGCGTTTGCTGCGCTAATCGCGCGACGCGGACGTCGAAGGGGGCGCTGATCCGAACGTGGAGGGCATGAGGAATGTGGCGGAGCAGCCATTGGCCACCCCGCCCCATCAGCACCACGTCGTTGCTCTGCGCGAATTCCAACAGGACCGCCTGAATGCCGGCGACGTAGAGCCGCCCTTCGGCGTCGACGCGGTCGAAGAGCGAAGGTTTGGTCTCTTCGAGACGGATCAGTTTCGCTTCTGCGAGGCCGTATCGGTTGGCTGCCTCCGCAATGACCTCTCGGTCCAGATACCGACAGCCCAGGTGCTTCGCTAGGGCGGCCCCAATCTCAGGTCCGCCAGCGCCGAGCTCGCTGGAGATGGTGACGATTGCCATGGCCGCCCCCTTTTCCTCCGCGCATGCCGAAGTTAGCGCTGAGGACGAGGGTGGTCAAGCAGGCCCAGGCGCGCGCCGGTACCTGGCTTGACCTCAACTCGGAACTCTAGCGATCTGTTTGCCGGCGGCTGATATCGCGCTCTGCACTCACTAAAGGAGATCGCCCTCGAACCTCAGAGCGTTCGATATCGGGTGAGTGCGGGCCCCCGCAACCAACGAAACCTGGCGAAGCGCCTGGCTGCCTCCATAATCAGCGCGCAATGAACTCCTACGTCGAGGCGCGGCCCCTCCGCAGCGCCCGGCCGGCCAGCATCCCCGTGTGCTTGCCGCCGTCGACGACGACCTGGCCGTTGACGATCACGTAGTCGATCCCGATCGGGAACTGCTTCGGCTGCGTCCGCGTCGCCGGCGCCTTGACCATCTTGGCGTCGAACACGACGACGTCGGCCTTGAAGCCGTCCCGCAGCAGGCCGCGGTCGGGTAACCCGAGGCGCTGAGCCGGGAACGACGTCATCTTCCGGATCGCGTCGGGCAGCGCCAGGAACCGCTCCTCGCGCACGAACTCGGCGAGGATGACCGGGAAGCAGCCGTACGTGCGCGGGCTCGGGTAGTCGCCGATCAGCACCGCGTCGCTGCCCACCATCGACAGCGGGTGGCTCACGAACTTCGGCAACGTGGCGAGGTTGCCGCCTGCAGACACGTAGCAGGTCTCCAGATCTTCCTCGACGAGCAGGTCGCAGACGACGTCGATCGGATCCTTGTCGAGCAAGTCGGCGACCTGGAGGATCGACCGGCCCTCGAAGCGGTGGTTGGCCGGCTTGCGGAAGTTGGTGAGCCACATGTCGCCCCACGAGCTGGCGCGCGGGCCCATCTCCGAGCGGAGCCGGGAGCGCTGCTTCTGATCGCGGAGCACCTCCATCAGCCGCGCGTAGCCGCCGTCGTGGGTCCATTGCGGCAGCAGGATCGTCAGCCGGGTCGACGACAGGTTGTACGGGTAGCTGTCGAACGTCACGTCCAGGCCCGCGTCCCGCGCGTCCTCCACCAGACCGAGCATGCGGCTGGCGCCGCCCGGCGAGGTCGTACGGTGGTAGAAGTGCGTGATGTGAACGGGGATGTCGCTGCCCCGGCCGATGTCCAGGGCCTCGCGGAAGGGATCGAGGAACTTGTCGCCGAGGCTGTAGCGCACATGGGTGTGGTAGATGCCGCCGAGCCGGGCCGCCTCGCGGGAGAGCTCCGTGAGCTCCGCCGTGTCGGCATAGCTGCCGGGCGGGTAATCGAGGCCGGTCGACATCCCCCAGGCACCCTCCTCCATCGCGGTCCGCAGCAGCGCCTTCTGGTTCATCATCTCGTCTCGCGTGGCGGGTCGGTCGCCCCAGCCGACGGCGCCGATGCGCAGCGGCGAGTTGCCGACGACGTACGCGATGTTCACCGCCACGCGCCGCGTGAACATATCGAGGTACTGCTCGACGGTGGACCACCGGCCGGGGAGCCGCGGGTTGCCGTCGAGCCCGGAGTTGATCTGCACGAATTTCAGGAAGTCGTCGTGGGAGTGGAACGGGGCGTAGGAGTTGCCGTCGATGCCGATCAGCTCCGTGGTGATGCCCTGCCGGACCTTCGGCTCGTGCTGCGGCTCGGCGAGGATCACCAGCCCGGAGTGCGCGTGCATGTCGATGAACCCGGGGCAGACCACGCGGCTGGTGGCGTCGATGACGCGACGGGTCTCGATGCCCGCCGTGTCGCCGCGCAGGATGTGGACGCGCTCGTCCTCGACGGCGACGGCGCCGTAGAAGCCCGGGTTGCCCGAGCCGTCGATGATGAGCCCTCCGCGGATGAGCAGGTCGAGCATGTTGAGTCTCCTCGGCGTCGTCGGGCTCGCGCTACGGCTCGACGCGCTCGATCGTCACGGTCCGGCGCGTGCGCGCGGACTCGATCATCGCCAGCGTGACCTCCACGACGCGCAGCCCGTCCAGGCCGGTCGCTGCTGGCTGGCCGCCGGTGGCGACCGCGCGCTGAAAGTCCTCGATCTCTGCGACGTAGTTCGGCAGCAGCGCTTCCGGGTAGTCGGCGGTCTCGTTGACGGTGTCGCTCGTGGTCTCGAAGCGGCCCGTGCGCGCTTCCCACATGGAGTGGTGTCCGGCGATGAGCCCGGTGATCCCGTATACGCGGAAATCGTTGCGCGAATCTGGAAGAAGGCGGCTCGCGACTACCTGGCCGAGCGTGCCGTTCCCGAATCGCAGGGTGAGGCAGGCGAGCTGCTCGAGCGGGCGCGCGACCGTCTGGCCGTCGGTGACAGCCGTGATCTCGTCCACCTCGGCGCCGAGCACGAAGCGCAGCAGGTCGACCGAGTGCACGCCGGTGCCCATCATCGTGGACGCGCCCCCGATCAGCTCCGGCGTGTCCCACCACTGCGTGAGCGCCGTGCGCGGCGGAGAGCCGTCGCGGCCGCGCACGCCAAACGCCCATTGCGCCTGGGCGAGCACGATGCGCCCCAGCGTCCCGGCGGCGACGAGCTCGCGCGCGCGGATATAGGCCGGGTGCTGGCGCAAGTTGAAGGCAATGCCGAGCGTGACACCGGCGCGGCGGCACGCCTGTAGCATGCGCACGGCGTCGGCGATCGTCGTGGCCATCGGCTTCTCGCACAGCACGTGCTTGCCGGCTTCCGCCGCCTGGACGACGTGCTCGGCATGCAAGGCGTTCGGCGAGGACACGAAGACGCCGTCGACACGCGAGTCCTTGAGGAGGTCGCCGAGCTGACTGTACGCGGCGCGTGCGCCGTGCTTCTGCGCGAACGCCTCCGCGCGATGCTGATCGCGGCTGTAGACGCCGACGAGCTCGCCGCCGCTGGCCGCGGCCATCGCCGGCGCGATCTTGATGTCTGGATGCTTGCCTGTGCTGACGATGCCCCATCCGAACGGCATAGATTCTCCTCAGTCGATCAGGCCGGCCGGTTCGCCTTGAGGAACGTGCGCACGTGCCGCACCGCGAGTGGGATCTTCTCCTTCGTGTCTTTCCACGGGAAGAAGGTCAGCTCGGACTTCGGGGCCAGCATCGCCGACTCGATGGCGGGCTCGTAGGGGTGCGATGGGGTCTCGTCCGGCATGACCAGCACGGGCGCCTGGCAGCCCTGGACGACGTCGCGCGGCACGCTGAACACGAAGTCGGCGTTCGTGACGTACATCCGGGTCAGGAACTTGTCGATCATGTCCATCGTGAGGTCGGGCCGCTGCTTGACCAGCGCCGGCCCCCAGGTCTGCATGCTGTTGTCGTACATCGGGTTCGATTCCTTGCGGAAGCCGACGGGCTGCGACACGACCGCGGCGACAATGCGCTCCGGCGCGCGCTGGACCAGCTTCCAGATGAACGGGCCGCCGATGCAGTAGCCGATCACCATGAAGCGCCGGATGCCCAGGTGATCCATGAGGGCGAGGTGATCGTCGGCATAGGAGTCCCACGGCCGATCGATCTCGAGCGGCCCGGAAGACTGGCCGCTCGGCGCGTTGCGCAGGTCGGCCGTGATACAGCGGTACTCGTCCTTGAATTCCTCGGTCGCGTTGAACGGCGCCCGGTCCGACATGAAGCCGATGGTCGAGTTCTGGCCCCCGCCGGGGATGACGAACAGCGGGAAGCCGGAGCCGGCCTCCTGGTAGTGAATGCGGACGTGGCCCTTCTCGCAAAACGCCATGGTGTTCCCCCTTTCGCGGCTGGATCCTAACCCAACTTCGGGATCTCAACCCTGCGTGTCGTTGCCGTGCCGGACAAGATACCCTGTACGGGACCGTGAGCGTCCTCCGAGATCCGGCCTACCGGCGCCTCTGGGTGTCCGGCCTCTGCAGCAACATGGCGCGATGGATGGATCTCGTCGCGGTCGGCTGGATCGCGCTCCAGATGACGGGCTCGCCGTTCATGGTCGCGGTCGCCGCGTTCGCCCGGTCGGCGCCGATGATGGTGCTCGGCCCGTTCGCCGGCATCGTCGCCGATCGCGTATCGCGCGCGCACCTGCTGCTCGTCACGCAGGCCGGAGGCGCCGTCATCGCGCTGGCCTTGCTCGCGATGTTCGCCGGCGACGCCGCCGGATACTGGCCGCTCGTCGCGCTTGAAGGCGCGTTCGGCATCCTCTGGAGCCTCGACTTCCCGGCGCGGCGGACGGCGCTCTTCAGCATGCTCGGCGCCTCGCGGGTGGCGCAGGCCGTGTCGCTCGAAACGGTGTCGATGCAGATCGCGAAGATGGTGGGCCCGGTCGTCGCCGGCGCGTGCCTGGCGAGCCTCGGGCCCGCCGCGTGCTACGCGGGGATGCTCGCCGCGTTCGCCGTCAGTCTCGCGGCGACGTTCGGTCTCCGCCGGCGGATCGAGGGCTCGCCGGCGGCGCGCCCGGCGCCGATCCTCGCCACGCTCGCGAGCGGCCTCGCCGCCGCGTGGGCGAGCCCGATCGCGCGCGCGGTCCTGCTCGTCACGATCGCGATGAACGTGCTGCTCTTCCCGTACCAGCCGCTTCTGTCCGTGTTCGCGCAGGACGTCCTCGCCGGCGGGCCGCGCACGCTCGGCCTGCTCGTCGCCGCCGACGGCGTCGGGGCGCTGGCCGGCGCGCTGGCCATCGCCGCGTCCCGCGGCAGTCTCCCGCACGGCCGGCTGTTCGCGGCGGCCGTGCTCGTCGCGCCGTTCGTCCTCGTCGCCTTCTCGGCGTCACGGTCGCTGGCGGTGAGCGTGGCGCTGATGGTCGCCATGGGCATCGCGGAATCCGGCTTCTCGGCGATGCAGAGCACGCTCGTGCTGCTGTCGGCGCCGGCGCACGCGCGCGGCGGCGCGATGGGCATCCTGTCCGCGTGCATCGGCACCCAGCCGCTCGGCACGCTGGCGATCGGCGCACTCGCGGGCACGCTTGGCACCCCGCGCGCGTTCGCGCTCAACGCGATCGTGGCGCTCGCGGTGATCGCGCCGGTCGCGATCCCGCTCGTCCGCGGCCGCGGCGCGACGAGACCCTAGAGCGACTTCAGCGCTAAGCCGCCTTGACACGGCCCTCGGACCGACCCAACCGTGTCAGCCTTCTTCAACGCCTCTCATCTCTGTGTGACAATAGCGCCGACTCGATCGTTTCCGAGGTGCCACGTGCAGCCGGAGGGCCCGGTGGTGACCCAGCGGAGTGGCTGCGGTAATCAACCGGATTTGCGTCGCATCGCCTGCAATCCCAACTACTGGTACCCGCTGGCCTGGGCCCGGCAGTTGAAGCGAAACAAGACGCTGAGCGTCGCCTTTGCGGGCGACCCGATCGTCCTCGTCCGGACAGACTCGAATCGAGTGTTCGCGCTGGAAGATCGCTGCGCGCACCGGCAGTTCCCGCTCAGCAAGGGGATCGTCTGCGGCGAGCAGATCCAGTGCGGTTATCACGCCTGGCGGTACGACGCGTCCGGCGCGATCGGGAGCATTCCGTATCTGGTCAAGGGCGCCGACGCGCCGTGCCGCGCCGTGCGGGCCTACCCGTGCCGTGAGGCATACGGGCTGATCTTCGTGTTCGCCGGCGATCCCGCGCTCGCGGAGCAGACGGCGTTCCCCGATCTGCCCTGGTTCCACTCGAAGGACTACAAGCCGATGCTGGTCGACCGAGAAGTCGGGTGTCACTACACCTTCCTGCACGAGAACCTGATGGACATGAACCATCAGATCCTGCACCGGCGTCTCCTGGGCAGCCTCAAGCCCCAGCTGTTGCGCCACGCCAAGGGCGACGGCTGGGTCGAAGCCCAGTATCACCTCAGCGATATGGGAGGGAAGAAGCACCGGGGCGTCAACTGGCTCGGGATGGGCAGTGACGAGGACGAGCGGCGATTCGACGTCATGACCATCCGCACCGACTATCCCTATCAGACGCTGAAGATCGCTGGGTCGAGCGCCGACGCTTCGCCCAGCCTGTCGCTCTGGGTCGCCTACGTGCCGACCGATCGCCAGGACCGCGCCTGTCGGAGCTTCGGTGTCTTGCTGATCCGCAAACCTCGGGTCGGGCTCTTGCTCACCCTGGCCTGGCCCGTGCTACGCCACTTCGTGAAGTCGGTCTTTGCCGAGGACCGCATGGCCGTCGAAGCCGAACAACGCGCGTACGAAACGCAAGGTGGCGACTGGAACCAGGAGATCTTCCCGGTGATCATCGATCTGCGCGAGTTGCTGATGAAGCACGGAGTCGATCAGGCCGGGCGATGACCGGCAACCCGGCGACGGAGGGATCGCGCACCTTACCCGATCGTCCCCGACTTCCTCAGCCCAGCGATCTCGTCTCGCGTCATCCCCACTTCAGCCAGGACAGCGTCGGTATGTTCGCCGAGCCCCGGCGCCGGTGTTCGAATTCCACCCGGCGTTCGGTCGAAGCGAATCGGCGTGTCCAGCGTGCGGAAACGGCCGGCCCGCGGGTGCTCCTGCTCGACGATGAGCCGGCTGGCCGCGATCTGCGGATCGCGCGGCAGATCGGCATAGCGATTGACCGGCGCGCACAGGACGTCGTGAGCCTCCAGACGCGCCATCCAGTCCGCCACGGTGCGCGTGCGGAAGACCGGCGCAAGCTCCGCGGTGAGCTCGGCGCGGCGCTGCACCCGGTCGACCCGCGTCGCGAAGCGCGGGTCTCGAGCGAGCGATGGGTTGTCGATGGCGTCGCAGAAGGGCGCCCACAAACGGTCGAGCCACACCGCGACGTACACCCATCCGTCCGACGCCTCGAACGCCTGGAAGGGCACGATATATGGATGGCCGCTCCCCCAGCGACCCGGCTCCTCACCGGTCGCCAGGAAGATCGAGAGTCTCGCGGCGTGCGCCAGCAAGGTCCCCGCGAGCAGTGAGACGTCGACGCGCTGCCCCTCGCCGGTGCGCTCGCGGTGCAGCAGCGCGGTGAGGATCCCTTGCCCGGCCATGAGAGCACCGACGGTGTCGAGCACCGGAGCCCCGCACAGCACGGGCGGGCCGTCGGGCTCGCCCATGACCGCCATGAGCCCGCCCATCGCTTGCACCAGCATGTCGACGCCCGGTTTGTCCCGCCAGGGTCCGTCCGGTCCGAACGCGGACAGCGAGCAGTACACGAGCCGCGGATTGATCCGAGCCAGGCGCGGCCAGTCGATGCCGAGCCGCTCGGCGACGCCGCCTCGGTAGGCCTCGAGCACGACGTCGGCGCGGGCCACCAGGCGGTCGAAGGCGGCGAGCCCATCCGGTCGGGCGAGGTCGAGCGCGACGCTGCGCTTGTTCCGGTTGACGGTGAGGAAGACGGCGCTCTCCGCGCCGAGGTGAGCGCCGTACGCGGTGCGGGATGCGTCGCCGCCGCCAGGCTGCTCGATCTTCACGACGTCGGCGCCCATGTCTGCCAGGTACATGCCGCATGCGGGCCCGGCGATCAGATGGGCCAGCTCGAGCACTCGGTAGCCCGTCAGGGGCAGGGTCGTCATCGCGGCGCGCTCGGCATACATGCTACCTTTTCCGAGACTTCACGGTGCGGTCTCGTACCGTGGAATGAGGAGATCACGATGACCACCAGCAAGACTCCGGTGATGGATGCGCTCGTCGACTTCGTGCTGGGCCTCGAGCTCGCGGCGGTGCCGCCGGGGGTGGTGGAAGCCGCGAATCGATCGATGACGGATTGGCTCGGCACCGCGATCCGCGGGTCGGTCGAGCCGCTCGCCGATGCCATCGCGGCGGTGATCGCCGCGACAGGGGGTGAGCCGCAGGCGACCGTCGTCGGACGCGGCCAGCGCACGAGCGCGCTGCTGGCGTCACTCGCCAACGGTGCGCAGTGCCATGCCCTCGACTTCGACGACACACATCTGCCGGCTGTGCTCCACGGTTCCGCCGCCGTGGCGCCGGTCGTCTTCGCGCTCGCGGAGTGGCGGCATGCCTCGGGCGCCGATGCGCTCGCCGCGTTCATCGCCGGCTTCGAGCTCGAGACGCGTATCGGCCGCGTGATCGGCAAGCGACTCACCGAGCGCGGCTGGCACGTGACGGCGACGGTCGGCACGTTCGGCGCCGCGGCAGCCGCCGGGCGCATGCTCGGGCTCGACGCGCGCCAGCTGGCGCACGCGCTCGGCATCGCGGGCACACAGGCCGCCGGGCTCACGCAGTCGTTCGGCACGATGGCGAAGCCGCTCCATCCCGGCAAGGCCGCGATGAACGGCCTGCTCGCCGCGCTGCTCGCCCGCGAGGGCTTCACCGGCGCGACCGCGATGCTCGACGCGCCCGAGGGGCTCGCCGGCACGTTCCTCGGCGTGACCGATCTCGGCCGCGCTGCCGAGGACTTCGGCAAGCGCTGGGAGCTCTCCCACAACAGCACGAAATACTACGCGGCGTGCCACCTGACGCACGCGACGATCGATGCCGGGCGGGCGATCCGCGCGCGCACGCCGCTCGCCGCGGACGCGATCGAGAGCGTGCGATGCCGCGTGATTCCGCTCACGCTCAAAGCGGCCGACCAGCGCGAGCCGAAGACGCCGCTCGAGGCCAAGTTCAGCGTGCGCTTCTGCGCGGCGATGGCCCTGCTGCGGGGCGACGCCGGCGAGGCGGAGTTCAGTGAGGCGAGCCTCGGCGACCCGGCGATCGCCAAAGTAATGGCGCGCGTGACACCCGAGGCCGACGACTCGCTCACGATTCCGGCCGCGCACATGACGGTACGGCTCTCGGATGGCCGCGTCATCGAGGAGCGGATCAGCGCGGCGCGCGGGACGCCGGACAACCCGGGCACCCGCGACGATCTCGAGACCAAGTTCCGGCGGCTCGCCGAGACCGTCCTGCCGGCGCCGCGCGTCGCCGAGCTGACGGCCGCGATGCGCGGCCTTGCGGAGACGAAGGACGTGGCGAGCATCGTGGCACTCGCGAGCCGCCGCGCCTGAAGGCCGAGGGGGGCGAGGCTATGGCGACGACGATTGGGTTCATCGGCCTGGGGGTAATGGGCGAGCCCATGTGCCGCAACCTGGCGACGAAGTCAGGAGCGGCCGTCGTGGCGTTCGACCAGCGCGCGGAGCCGCTCGCGGCGCTCGCGCGCGACGGCGTGGCCACAGCGGGATCCTCCGGCGAGGTGCTGACGCGCGCGGACCTCATCTTCATGTGTCTGCCCGGCGAGCCGCAGGTGCGCGCCGTGGCTCTCGGACCCGACGGCCTCGCGATGCGCGTGCGTGCGGGGCAGACGGTGGTGGACATGAGCACGGCGCCGGTGGCGCTGGCGCGCGAGCTGAGTCACGCATTCGCCGCCCGGGGCGCGGACTTCGCCGACGCACCGGTGGCGCGCACCGCCCAGGCGGCGAAGGACGGCACGCTGTCGATCATGGTCGGCGGCGACGCCGCGGTGTTCGAACGGTTGCGGCCATATCTCGCGTGCATGGGCACGGAGATTACCCATTGCGGGCCGGTGGGCGCCGGGCAGGCGGTCAAGCTGATGAACAACATGGTCGTCGCGCAGACCGTCGTCGCCCTCGCCGAGGCGCTGGCCGTCGCGCGCGCCTCGGGCGCCGTCGATCCCAAGATCTTGTTCGAGACCTTGACCAAGGGCTCCGCGGACAGCTTCGTGCTGCGCAATCACGGGATGAAGTCGCTGCTGCCCGATACGCATCCCACCCAGGGCGCGTTCCCGACGAGCTACATCATCAAGGACCTCTCGTATGCGCTGGCGCTGGCCGAATCCGCGGGGGTGAAGCTGGAGCAGGCGACGACGACACGGCACCTGATGGAGCGCACGGCCGAGGCGGGCTACCGGGACAACTACTACACCGCCGTGATCCG
>CAYVHH010000087.1:0-2892 GCA_964450175.1 uncultured bacterium
GCCGGTGAACCCGGCCGCCGGACTAGACGAACGAGGCGTGAGCGCGCGCCCCCTCGGGGGCGCGCCGCTCGAGACCGGCGGGCGTGGCGGCCGAAGCCGGGACCTGCACCGGTGCCGGGAACTCGACCTTCCGCGCCCGGAGGAGCCGGTGGCCGATCTCTTCGGCCACGAGCCAGATCGGAAGTCCGAACACGACCACGTACGCGATCAGGTTTACCAGTGCCATGACCCATCCTCCTCGATTTCATCGATACAGCAGGCACCGTGCCACTGTCCGCATGCGCCGAATTCCGGCATTTTTGCGAGCCGCAGACTCGCGATCCGGGTAAATTGCCCGATCGGTGCCGATCGGTCCGCCCGACCGATTCCTGGTATTCTCTAGGCCCTGATGAGAGGAGCTCTCATGCGAGCCTTGGTCGCGCTGCCGGCGGCGGTGCTGCTGCTCACGGGCTGCACCCTGGATCTGCGGGGAACCGAGTGGAAGAAGCCCGGAGCCATGTTCCAGGAAGTGTCCCTGGTCGAAACGGAATGCGCCCGCAAGGCGTTCGAGATCGGAACGGGGCCGGATCTGATCCTCGGCGGCCTCCTCGACGTTGGTCGGATTGCGGTCCAGGAGTCGCGGCAGGCCAATGCATTCAGTGACTGCATGACGAGCGCCGGGTACCAGCGTTCGAGCTGATGCTCGTGGCGGTCTGATGTTCCGCGTCTCCGCGTCGAGGCGGTTCGTGAAGCCCTCGTGAAGAACGAAGGCAGCGCCGCCGAGCGGTTGGTCTCCGGCGCGGCCCAGGCCCCGTCGACCGAAGACCTCACCGAAGGTCGCATCGAGTTCCAGATCGAGCAGTGACGACCTTTTCCGAGATCCGCTACGACGTCGAGGACGGAGTCTGCACGGTGACCTTGAACCGTCCGGAACGCCTCAACGCCGTGACCACGACGATGCTGAGCGAGCTCCGCGAGGCGTGGGACCGCGCCGACGCCGACGACGACGTGCGCGCCGTCATCGTCACCGGCGCGGGCCGCGCGTTCTGCGCGGGCGCCGATCTCGGCTCCGGCGGGTCGACGTTCGACACGGCGGCGCGCGGCCACGCCGCCACCGCCGAAGAGCATCGCGACGGCGGCGGCACCGTGACCCTGCGCATCTTCGACATGAAGAAGCCGGTGATCGCGGCGATCAATGGCCCGGCGGTCGGCTTCGGAATCACCCTGACGCTCCCGATGGACATCCGTATCGCGTCCTCGGCCGCGCGTATCGGCTTCGTGTTCGCCCGGCGCGGGGTCGTGCCCGAGGCCTGCAGCACGTGGTTCCTGCCGCGGCTCGTCGGCATCAGCCAGGCCGCCGAGTGGGTCTACACCGGGCGCGTCTTCGGCGCCGAGGAGGCACTGGCCGGGCGGCTCGTGAGCCGCGTCGTCGCGCCGGACGCGCTGCTCCCGACGGCTCGCCGGCTGGCCCGCGAGATCGCCGACAACAGCTCTGCGATCTCGGTGACCCTGGCCCGACAGATGATGTGGAAGCTCCTCGGCGCCGACCACCCGATGGAGGCCCACCTGCTGGACTCGCAGGGGATGTTCTGGACCGGACGCTCCGCCGACGCCCGCGAGGGCATCGCGGCGTTCCTCGAGAAGCGTCCGGCGCGGTTCACCTTGCGCCCGAGTGCCGACCTGCCGCCGTTCTATCCGTGGTGGCGCGCGCGCCCGTCCTCGGCATCGCGCGACTGATTCCCGCACCGTGACGCTCGCGTGGGCGGCGGCCGCCGTCGTCATCGCCGCGGCGAGTTTCGTCATGGGACTCGCCGGCTTCGGCATCGCGTTGATCGCGCTCGCCTTCCTGCCGTACCTGATGCCGGCCTCGGACGCGATCGTCCTGCTGACGGTCTACGCCGCCGTCATGTCGGCGGCGATGCTCGTTCAGCTCCGGCGCGACGTCGAGCCGCGGGCGATCCTCGATCTCGTGATCGGGACGCTCGCCGGCACGCCCCTCGGCGTGTGGGGGCTCGCCGCGCTGCCGCCGAGCGCCTTGAATCGCCTCATCGGCTTGATGCTCGTCGTCGCGTTCGTGCTCGAAGCGCGCGGGCTCTATCCCCGCGAGCTCGACGGTCGGCGGTGGGGAGTCGGCGCCGGAATTCTCTCCGGCGCGATCGGCGGCGCCGTCGGCCTGCCGGGCCCGCCGACGGTGCTGTACGCGGCGACACAGGGCTGGAGCGCGCGGGCGGTGAAGGCCAATCTCCAGGCCTTCTTCGTCGTGAATCAGGGCGCGATCCTGATCGGCTACTGGTGGGCCGGGCTGCTCACGCGCCAGGTGTGGAGCCTCACCCTGGGATTTGCGGCGCCCGCGGCCGCCGGCGCGATCACCGGCGTGCTCCTGTTCGACCGCGTCGATCCGCGTCGCTTCCGTCAGCTGGTCTTCGCGCTGATCCTGCTCTCGGGGCTGGTACTCCTCGTGCGGGGCTGAGGGCCGGCGGACGCGTCCGCTAGCGCGGCTGCGTCGACTTCCAGAGCGCGACGTTGTTCTCGATCTGTCGCGAGTGGATCTCGAGATGGTCGGCGTAGATCGCCAGCCAGTCCTCGGCGCCGTAGCGCCCGGATTCCGTGTGGGTCCCGACGCGGGTCCACGCGTCGTCCGCTAGACCACGGATCAGCGCCGCAGTCGTCGCGCGAACAGACTCGACGACGGCCAGGGCGGGCTCGAGCGGCAGGTCGTGATAGGCGAACACGCTGGCCCAGTTGTCCTGATCGTAGCCCTGGATGTTCGGGCTCTTCTCGGCGACGAGGAACCGGATGCGCGCGTAGGCATTCGTCTCCGAGTCGGCGCAATGGCAGATCACTTCGTGGGCCGACCATTCCTTCGGCGCCGGCCGCCACTTCAGGGCCTGCGGCGGCACCGTCGCGAGCGCC
>CAYVHH010000088.1:0-3105 GCA_964450175.1 uncultured bacterium
GCCGTGAGCGTCACTCGCCGATCCTTGCCCCGTCGCGATGCCGGCCACCGGCGCGTCATGGTGATCGCCACCTCGGTGGTGTTCGCCTTCCTGGTGCTCATCGGTCAGCTCTGGTACCTCCAGGTGCTCGAGGGCGGCCGGTTTCTCGACGCGTCGGACAAGAATCGGATCCGCGTTCGCCCGATCGCGGCGCCGCGCGGGATCCTGTTCGATCGCCACGGGATGCCGCTCGTGGACAATCGCCCGGCCTTCACGCTGTCGTTCATTCCCCGTGAGCTGCCGCGCGAGGAAGAGAGCCGTGACGCCGTGCTCGGCCGCGTGGCCTCCCTGCTCCACATCCCCTACGCCGATCTCACCGACGCGGTGGCGCGCGTGCCGTCCGACTCGCTGCTGCCGGTGCGCGTACGGCGCGGCCTGACGCTCGCGGACGTCGCGAAGATCGAGGAGTGGAAGCTCGAGCTTCCGGGAGTCATCACGGAGGTCGAGCCGCAGCGCGTCTATCCGACGAGCCGCTTCGCCGCGCATCTCCTCGGCTACGTCCGTGAGGCCAACGACGAGCAGCTCAAGCAGGGACGTTACCGCCGCGGCGATATGGTCGGGCAGAGCGGTCTCGAGCGCTTACTCGACGAGTACCTGCGCGGGCAAGACGGCGGCGAGCGCATCGAGGTCGACGCGATGGGCCGTCCGGTCCGCCGCGTGCAGGCCACCGAGCCCCACGCCGGCGCGCAGGTGATCACCACGATCGATCGCGGCATCCAGGAGGCCGCCGAGCGCGCGATGGAAGGTCTCGCCGGAGCGGTCGTGGTCATGGATCCGCGCAACGGCGACGTGCTGGCGATGGTGTCCACACCGGCCTTCGAGCTCGATCGCTTCACGGGCACGATTGATCGCGACGCCTGGTTGCGCGTGGTGCAGGATCCGAACTTCCAGCTCCTGAACCGGACGATCCAGACGCAATACGCCCCTGGCTCCGTGTTCAAGATCCTCGTCTCGGCGGCGGGGCTGCAGGAAGGCAGCATCACGCCGCTGGACCATACCTATTGCAACGGCGAGTTCCACCTGGGCACGTCGACATTCAAGGACTGGAAGGAAGGCGGCCACGGGACGGTCGACCTTCATCGTGCGATCCAGCAGTCCTGCAACATCTTCTTCTATGAGGCCGGGCTCAAGATCGGCGGCGCCACGATCGTTCGGTACGCGAACATGTTCGGGTTCGGGCAGCCGACCGCGATCGACCTCCCCGGCGAGAAGGCCGGTCTTCTGCCGAAGCCCCAGGTTGTGCGCGGGCGGGCCGCGAAAGCGTTCCCGCCGGGCGAGACGGTCAACATGTCGATCGGCCAGGGCACGGTGCTCGTGACGCCGATGCAGATCGCGCGGTTCATGGCGGCGGTCGCCAACGGCGGCGTCCTGTGGCGGCCGCGTCTGGTGCAACGGGTCGAGCGTCCGGATCGCGTCGCCTGGAGCGACCAGGGGCAGGTCTCCGGCCACGTCGAGCTCTCGCCGGTGGTGTGGGCGTTCCTCCGCCAGGCCCTCTGGGCGGTCGTCAACGACAACGGGACAGGCGCGGCGGCGCGGATTCCCGGGCTCGACATCGCGGGCAAGACCGGGACGGCGCAGATGATCGCCAAGTCGAGGGCCGATAAGGGCCAGGATCACGCGTGGTTCGCCTCGTTCGCGCCCGTGAAGGCGCCGGAGGTGGTCGTCATCGTGCTCGTGGAGCGAGGCGGGAAGGGCGGCCAGGTCGCGGCGCCCATCGCCCGGAAGATCCTGAATGCGATCTTCTTCGAGAAGATCGCCTCGGTGGAGATCGCCGGATAGTGTTCCGGATCGACCGTCGCCTTCTGCAGAACGTCGACTGGCTGTTGCTGGTCACGGCGTTCGGACTGGTGACGATCAGCACGGTGACCCTGGCGAGCCTTCACGTCGGGCGAGCGGGCGGCAGCGTCGTGGTGCGGCAGCTCGTCTGGTTCGCCATCGGCCTCGTCGTCATGGTCTTCCTGGCCAGCCTCGACTCGCGAAGGCTCGTACGCGCCGCGCCGGCAATCTACCTCGTCGGGCTTGCCGGCCTGGCGTCCGTCTTCGCGCTGGGACGCACCGTGTCGGGTGCGCGGCGATGGGTCGTCTGGGGGCCACTCTCCGTGCAGCCGTCCGAGCTCTTCAAAGTATGCTTCCTGCTCATGATGGTCTGGGCGCTGACATCCCGCTGGGCACAGCCGGTGGGCAAGCTCACCCTGACGATGATCGTTCCGCTCGTGGCGGTCCCGGTCGTGCTGATCATCAAGCAGCCCGACCTCGGCACCGCCCTGTTACTCGTTCCGGTGCTGGTCATTCTTCTGATCGGGGCCGGCGTGCGCCTCAAGCTCCTCGGGGGCATGGCCCTCGCGGCGCTGCTGTCGATGCCGCTCGCCTGGCTGGCGCTCAAGGAATACCAGCGAGAACGGATTCTCGTCTTCCTGGACCCGTTTCGCGATCCCCTCGGGAGCGCGTACAACGTGATCCAAGCGAAGATCGCAATTGGATCGGGCCAGCTCCTGGGTAAGGGCGTGGCCGGCGCGACGCAGAGCCGGCTGTCGTTCCTCCCGGAGCGTCACACGGATTTCATCTTCGCCGTATTCGCCGAGACGTGGGGTTTCGTCGGCTGTCTGGTGCTGCTCACCTGCTACGCGCTGCTGTTGCTCCGCGGATTCGACATCGCGGCGTCGACGCGCGAGCCGGTGGGGCGGCTGGTCGCGCTGGGCGTCACCGCGCTGGTGTCGACCCAGGTGCTCGTGAACGTGGGCATGGTGGTGGGGCTGATCCCCGTCGTGGGGATCCCGCTGCCGTTCATGAGCTACGGCGGCAGTTCCCTATTCTTTGCGCTGGCGGCAACTGGAATCCTGCTCAATATCAGCAGACATGCCGAATGGGGACAGAAGATTCGCTCGGTCGAACACGGGGACTAAGGCTGCTTGTGGCCGGGGGCGGCACCGGTGGCCATGTGATCCCGGCCCTGGTTCTGGCGCGCGAATTCTGCCGCCGCGACTCCACTCGGCAGGTTCTATTTTGTGGCACCCTGCGCGGAATTGAGACGCGCCTGGTTCCCGGCGCGGGATTCCCGCTCGAGCT
>CAYVHH010000089.1:0-6281 GCA_964450175.1 uncultured bacterium
ATCATCCGGACGATCACGTCGTCCGGAAGCAGCGCACCCTCGTCCATGTAACCCTTGGCCTCACGGCCGAGCGGGCTGCCGGCCGCCACGGCTTCGCGGAGCATGTCCCCGGTGGCCAGATGCAGCACGCGCCATTCCTGCGCGAGGTCGCGGGCCTGCGTACCCTTGCCCGCGCCTGGAGGTCCGAGAAAGGCGACGCGCACGCTCAACTGCCGTATCCGCTCGAGCGCGACTTGGACTTCTTCAAGAAGCCCTCGTAGTTCCGCATCAGCAGGTGCGATTCCATCTGCCGGACGGTGTCGAGCGCCACGCCGACGACGATCAGGAGGCTCGTGCCCCCGAAGTAGAACGGCACGTTGAACCAGCGGATCAGGTAGTCCGGAAGCACCGAGATCAACGCCAGGAACAGGGCACCCGGCAAGGTGATCCGCGTCAAGGTCCGGTCGATGTACTCGGCCGTCTTCTTGCCCGGCCGCACGCCCGGGATGAAGCCGCCGTACTTCTTCATGTTGTCGGCCAGGTCGATCGGGTTGAACACGATCGCCGTGTAGAAGTACGCGAAGAAGACGATCAGCGCCATGTACGAGACGGTGTAGAAGAGCCGCCCCGGGGACATCGCGTCGGAGATCGCCTGCATCCACGGATGCGGGACGAAGCGCGTCAGGGTCGCCGGGAACAGGATCAGCGAGGAGGCGAAGATGACCGGGATGACGCCGGCGGTGTTGATCCGCAGGGGGATGTGCGTCGACTGGCCGCCATAGACGCGCCGGCCGACGACACGCTTGGCGTACTGAACCGGGATCTTGCGCTGGCCCTCCTGCATCAAGACGACGGCCGCCGTGACGCCGACCATCACCAGGATGATCGCGGCGACGACGATGAGCTTCAGCTCGCCGGTCGAGATCAGGGTGTACGAGGCGCTGATGGCCGACGGCAGACGCACGACGATGCCCGCGAAGATGATCAGCGAGATCCCGTTGCCGATCCCCTTCTCGGAGATCTGCTCGCCCATCCACATGATCAGCGCGGTGCCCGCGGTCAAGGTGACCATCGTCAGCAGGCGGAAGCCCCAGCCCGGCGTCGGCACGATCGAGAGACCCGTCGGGCTCCGCATGCTCTCCAGGCCGTAGGCGATGCCGAGCGCCTGCACCCCCGACAGCACGATCGTGCCGTAGCGCGTGTATTGCGTGATCTTCTTGCGGCCCGCCTCGCCTTCCTTCGCCAGCCGCTCGAGGGCGGGGACGACGACGGTCAGGAGCTGCAGGATGATCGAGGCCGAGATGTACGGCATGATGCCGAGCGCGAAGATCGACAACCGTCTCAGGTTGCCGCCCGAGAACAGGTCGACCATGCCGAGCAGGGTGCCCTGCACCTGGTCGAAGAACTGCGCGAGCGCGTGTCCGTCGATTCCGGGCGTGGGCACGTGCGCGCCGATCCGGTAGGCGATCAACAGCACCGCCGTCATGATGACGCGGCGCTTCAGCTCGGGGATCTTGAAGACGTTCTGGAAGCTCTGGAGACTCTCGATCACGAAGCGGGCACCCGCTCGGGGAGCGTCTCGACCCGGCCACCCTTCGCCTCGATCTTGGCGCGCGCCGACTCGCTCACCGCGTGCGCGCGCACGGTCAGCGCGTGCGCGACGTCACCGGTGCCGAGGACCTTCACCCGCGCGCGGCCACTGCGCTTGATCAACCCGGCCTGGGCGAGGCCCTCGGGATCGACGACCGCGTTTGCCGCGAACGCGCTGAGCGACTCGAGATTCACCACGGCGTACTCCGTCTTGCCGCCGAACGGCGTGAAGCCGCGCTTGGGCAGCCGCCGGTAGAGCGGCATCTGCCCGCCCTCGAAGCCGCCCGCCTTGCCGCCGCCGGACCGCGCACTGTGACCCTTGTGTCCCTTGGTCGAGGTCTTGCCGTGACCCGATCCCGGGCCGCGACCGATCTTCTTGCGCCGCTTCGTGGCGCCCGGCGCCGGACGCAGCTCGTTAAGCTTCATGGGTCACGCTCAGGACATGGACGACCTTGGCGATCATGCCGCGAACCGTCACCGAGTCGTCATGGCTGACCGATTGACGGATCCGGCGGAGTCCCAGCGCCCGGACAGTCGCCTCTTGCTTGGGCGAGAGGCCGATCATCGATTTGGTCAGGGTGACCTTAAGCTTCTTGTCGGGCACCGGCCATCTCCTCCGCCGGGGCGACGACGCCGTCGCCGCGTCGCCGCGCCGCATGCAGGTCTTGCAGGCGCTTGATCCGTCGCAGCGCGTCGATCGTCGCCTTGAGCACGTTGTGGGGATTGTTCGACCCCAGGGTCTTCGTGAGGATGTCCTGCACGCCCGCGGCTTCGAGGATCGGCCGCACCGCCCCGCCGGCGATGACACCCGTGCCCGGCACCGCCGGCTTGAGGAAGACGCGGCCGGCGCCGAAATGCCCGGTGATCTCACAGGGGATCGTCGTCTCTTTGAGCGGGACGAAGATCAGATCCTTCTTGGCGTGCTCGACCGCCTTCCGGATGGCCTCCGGCACCTCGTGGGCCTTGCCGAGACCGACGCCCACGTGACCGCGCCCGTCTCCGACGACGACCAGCGCGGTGAACGAGAACCTCCGTCCGCCTTTCACGACCTTGGCCACCCGGTTGATGGAGACGACGCGATCGTTCAGCTCGAGCACGCTCGGATCGATCTTCGCTTCGGCCACTCGATTCTCCTAGAAGACCAGGCCGCCGGCGCGAGCCGCATCGGCGAGCGCCTTCACTCGTCCGTGGTACATGTACCCACCGCGATCGAACACGACGCGCTCGATCCCCTGCGCCTTCGCCTTGCCGGCCAGCAGCTCGCCGACGAGCTTGGCCGCGGCGACGTTGCCGCCCTGCGGCTGGCGCGCCCGGAACTCCTTGCTCCGGCTGTCCACCGCGAGCAAGGTCTTTCCCGCGTCGTCGTCGACCAGCTGGGCGTAGATGTGATTCAGGCTGCGGAACACGGCCAGCCGCGGCCGCGTCACCGAGCCGCGCACGTACCGGCGCAGCCGCCGGTGCCTGACGTCTCGCGAAGCCCGCCGTTCTTTCGTGATCACTTGGCCCCCGCTCCCGCCTTCTTACCGACCTTGCGGCGGATCACTTCGTCCGAGTACTTGATCCCCTTGCCCTTGTACGGATCGGGCTCGCGGAGCGCGCGGAGCTTCGCGGCGGTCTGGCCGAGCAGCGCCTTGTCGGCTCCCTTCAAGGTAATGGCGACCTGGCGCTCGATGTCGGCCGTGATGCCCTCCGGCAGCGGGAACACCACCGGATGCGAGTAGCCCAGCGCGAGGGTGATCGCCTTGCCCTGGATCTGCGCCCGGTAGCCGATGCCGACGATATCGAGCTTGCGCTCGAAGCCGTCCTTCACACCGGTCACCATGTTCGCCATCAGCGCGCGAGCCAGGCCGTGCAGGGCCCGGATCTTCCGGTCGTCACCGGTGCGCGAGATCACGAGCTGATTGTTCTCGAGCTTCGCGCTGAGCCCCGCCGGGACCGGCTGCATCAATTTGCCCTTCGGGCCCTCCGCGCGCACGGTCGTCCCGTCGATCTGGACCTTCACTCCCGGCGGGATGTTAACGGGCTGTCGGCCAATCCGTGACATGGCGCTCCTCTACCACACGTAGGCGAGCACTTCGCCGCCGACCTTTTGCTTGCGCGCGTCGCGCCCGGTCACCACGCCCCTCGACGTCGACACCAGCGCCACGCCCATCCCGGCCAGGATCGATGGGATCCGGTCGTGGGTCACGTATATACGCCGGCCGGGCGTCGAGACGCGAACGAGCCCGGAGATCATCTTCTCGTTGCCCACGCCGTACTTGAGGTAGACGCGCAGAGTCCCCTGCTTGTCGTCCTCGAGCACCCGGAAATTCTTGATGAAGCCTTCGTCCTTGAGGATCTCGGCGATCCGCACCTTGAGCTTCGAGGCCGGGATGTCCACCTTCTCGTGCTCGGCACGGCTCGCGTTGCGGATGCGGGTCAGGAGATCGGCGATCGGATCGCTTCGCATACGCCTTACCAGCTCGCCTTCGTGATGCCCGGAACCTCGCCCTTGAGCGCCAGCTCGCGAAAACAGAGCCGGCACATCTCGAACTTCCGGAGGTAGCCGCGCGGACGGCCGCACAGCTTGCACCGAGAATAGGCGCGCGTCGAGAACTTCGGTTTCCGCTGCGACTTCATGATGAGCGAGGTCTTGGCCATACGAAGCTACTCCCTGAACGGCATACCGAGGTGCGTCAGCAGCACCTTGGCGTCTTCGTCCGTGCGCGCCGTCGTGACGATACTGATGTCCATGCCGCGGACCTTGTCGATCTTGTCGTAGACGATCTCCGGGAAGATCAGCTGCTCGCGCAGGCCGAGCGCATAGTTGCCGCGGCCGTCGAAGCCCTTGGGCGGCACGCCGCGGAAGTCGCGCACGCGGGGCAGCGCGACGTTGATGAGCCGGTCGAGGAACTCGTACATCCGGGCGCCCCGCAAGGTCACCTTGGCGCCGATCGGCACGCCCTCGCGCAGCTTGAAGTTCGCGATCGACTTCTTGGCCCGGGTGACGATCGGCTTCTGGCCGGAGATCAGCTGCAGATCGGCGGTCGCGAAATCCAGCACCTTGGCGTTGTCGCGTCCTTCGCCGACGCCCATGTTGATGACGACCTTCTCCAGCCGCGGCACCTGGTACGGGTTGGAAAACCCGCGCTCCTTCATGACCGCCTGGACGACCGTCTTGTGATACATCTCCTTGAGCCGCGGCTTCGTCTCGCCGGTGCCCTTCGGACGGCCCTTGGCGATGGGCGCCGCCGCCGTGGCCGGCCCGCCCTTTCTGGGCTGGGCCTGAGGCTTGGCCGCCGGCTTCTGGGCCGCGGGTGCTTTCGGTGCCGCCGTCGTTTCCTTCGCCATGGTGTCAGCCCTTGTCGATCGATTCGCCGCAGCGCTTGCAGACCCGGAGCTTGCGCCCGTCGGCGAGCGTCTTGATCCCGCTGCGCGACGGCTTGTCGCACCGGCCGCAGACCACCAGCACGTTCGACAGCGCCAGCGGGCTCTCCCGCTCGATGATGCCGCCCTGCCGCAGCTTCTGCGTCGGGCGCTGGTGCTTCTTCATCATGTTGATCTTCTCGACGAGCACTCGCCCGCCGACCGGCAGCACTCGCAGCACCTTGCCGCGCTTGCCGCGCTCCCGGCCCGCGATCACCGCGACTGTATCGCCTCGTCGCACATGAGCGTGTTGCATCAAATGACCTCGGGCGCGAGCGAGATAATCTTGGTGAACTGGCGCTCACGCAGCTCGCGGGCCACCGGCCCGAAGATGCGCGTGCCCACCGGATTCTCGTCGGGCTTGATCAGGACCACCGCGTTACGGTCGAAGCGGATATACGATCCGTCCCGCCGCCGCACTTCCTTGACCGTCCGTACCACCACCGCGCGGGCGACCTCGCCCTTCTTCACGGTCCCGTCCGGTGTCGCTTCCTTGATGGCCACGATGACGGTATCGCCCAGCGAGGCGTATCGCTTGTTGGCGCCGCCCATCACCCGGATGCACTGGACCTTCTTCGCTCCGGAGTTGTCGGCTACGTCGAGCATCGAGCGAGGCTGGATCATCGCTAGGACACGCGGCTGAGGACCTTGCGGATCCGCCAGCGCTTCTCCTTCGACAGCGGCCGAGTCTCCTCGATCAGCACCCGGTCGCCCACCCGGCTCTCGTTGGTCTCGTCGTGCGCCTTGAGCTTCTTCGACGCCCGCACCACCCGCTGGTAGCGCGGATGGCGGTACACCCGCTCGATCCGCACTACCCGCGTCTTCTGCATCGCGTCGGACACGACCACCCCTTCACGACTCTTTCGCTCACCCACGGGATGCGCCCTTCTTCTCGCGGAGCACAGTGTTGGCCCGCGCCAGATCTTTCTTCGCCTGGCTCAGCCGCGAGGGGTTCTTGGCCACCCCCATCGAGAGCTGGAACCTGAGATTGAAGATCTCCTCGGTCAGCTCCCGCGTCTTCTGCTGGAGCTCGTCCTCGGAGAACTCACGCCACTTCACCGCTTTCATGGTTCGATCCTTTACAGGGCTCGCCTCGTCGCTCGACGCGCCTCGGCTCGATCCTTCACAGGGCTCACCTCGTCGCTCGACGCGCCTCGGCTCGCACTACAGCGCCCTCGTTCGCGACACGAACTTCGTCGTGATGCCGATCTTTTGCGCCGCCGTCCGGAACGCGTCGCGAGCGACGTCCTCGGGCACGCCGATCATTTCGTACATGATCCGCCCGGGCTTCACGACGGCGACCCACT
>CAYVHH010000090.1:0-24794 GCA_964450175.1 uncultured bacterium
TGGAAGATGGTCGGGTTCGGGCACTTCGAGACGGCCATGAGGACCGAGTTGACGTGCCCCATGTAGTGGCGGCCGACGACGTCCGAGCCGTTCGCCAGCCCGCGCGGGTGCCGATCGCCGGCCGAGCGCAAGAGCAACGCCGCGGAGTTGATGGCGCCGCATGCGACCACGACGATGTCGGCCGCGTACGTCTCGACGGCGCCGCCGCGCTCGACGACGATCCGCGTCACCTCGCGGCCCGACGCGCTGGTCTCCAGACGCGTCACGAGCGCCCGCGTCACCAGGGTGACGTTCGCGTGCTCGAGGGCCGGATCGACGCAGACGACCTGGGCGTCGGCCTTGGCGGAGACGAGACAGGGATGCCCGTCGCAGGTCCCGCAGCGGATGCAGCGGCTCCTTCCCGGATTCGCCTCGTCCAGCATGATGCCCAGCGGAACGTGAAACGGCCGGCAGCCGAGCCGCGCGAAATCGTCGGCGAGCTGCTGGATGCGCGGCTCGTGGCTCACGGCCGGATGCGGGTACGGGCCGCTCGCCGGCGGATCGGTCGGGTCGACGCCGCGCTCGCCGTGCACATGGTAGAGCCGCTCGGCCCTGGTGTAGTAAGGCTCTAGGTCGTCGTAGGCGATAGGCCAGGCCGGCGAGACACCGTCCCAGTGCTTGAGCTCTCCGAAGTCTTCCCGGCGCAGGCGG
Source organism: uncultured bacterium (assembly GCA_964450175.1). Classification (GTDB taxonomy): domain Bacteria; phylum Methylomirabilota; class Methylomirabilia; order Rokubacteriales; family CSP1-6; genus AR31. The sequence continues at coordinate 691 of CAYVHH010000090.1, forward strand.
AAGAGCGCCGCGCCGTAGAACTTGGTGTTGCCGCCGACGAAATAGTTCGTGTGCGGATGCAGCTCCTCGCCGGCCGCATCGCGCCAGACCTCCCGGGTGTTGTACTTGCCCTCGAGGTTCACCGCGCGCGTGCTCCAGTTGTCCTTCTCGCGAGGCACGTAGTCGCCGCGCTCGAGCACCAGGATCCGCTTGCCGGTGGCGGCGAGCGTCCAGGCGAGCGTGCCGCCACCCGCGCCGGTGCCGATGATCGCGACGTCGTAGCGCGTGGTCATCGCCTAGCCTCCCTGGGCGAACTCGGGATAGAGCGTCATCCCGCCGTCCACGTAGATGGTTTGACCGTGGATGTAGTCGGCGTCGTCCGAGGCGAGCCACGCGACGGCGCGGCCGATGTCCTCGGGCGTACCGATACGACCGTAGGGAATGAGGGTCAGGAGCGACGCCAGCGCTTCCGGGCTGTCCCAGGCCGCCCGGTTGATCGGCGTCATGATCGCACCCGGCGCGATCGAGTTGACGCGGATCCGGTGTGGCGCCAGCTCCTGGGCGAGCGATTTCATGAGCATGCCCACCCCGCCCTTCGACGCGGCATAGTTGACATGCCCGGCCCACGGGATGACCTCGTGCACGGACGAGACGCAGACGATCTTGCCGGCGGCGCGTGAGATCTCGGTGCGGACGCCGCGACGAATCATCGAGCGCGACGCCGCGCGCGCGCACAGGAACATGCCGGTCAGGTTGACGCCGAGCACGGTGTTCCACTGGTCCAGGGTCAACTCGGTGAAGGGCGCGTCGCGCTGGAGCCCGGCGTTGTTGACGAGGATGTCGATGCCGCCCCAGGACGACAGCATCTCGGCGAACATCGCCTCCACGTCCGTCTCCTTCGAGACATCGGCGCAAATCGCCATCGCCTCGACGCCGTTCGTCTTGATCTCGTCGACGATCTTCGCGGCGGCGTCCGGCTTGGAAACGAAGTTGACGGCGACCGACGCGCCGGCGGCGGCCAGCGCACGCGCGACTCCTTCGCCGATCCCGGAATTGGCGCCGGTGACCAGCGCCCGCTGCCCTCTCAGTGACTGACGGTCCATTACCGGATGCTCCTTTCTCATGTGATCTCGCGGGCGTTGAGACACCACCAGCCACGCGGACGGTTCGACGCACCCGCCGTGCTCGACGCGCATCGCCGGCGTTGCCACCCGTGTCAAGGACCGGCGTGATCAGGCAGGCGCGCAGGGCGGTGACCGCCGTCTTCTTCGTCAATGGCGCGGTGATCGCCAGCTGGGTCCCGCACATTCCCGCGGTCAAGAGCCGTCACGCGCTGAGCGACGGTCAGCTCGGCGTCGTCTTGCTGGCGATGGCCGTGGGCTCGGTGCTGTCGCTGCCGGTGGCCGGCCGGCTCGTCGGGCGATTCGGGAGCCGCGCGATGACCACGATCGCCGGCGTGGCGCTGTGCCTCGCGCTGCCGCTTCCGGTCCTCAGCGGCCAGATCGGTGCGCTGGCGCTTTCCCTGATCGTGCTCGGCGCCGCGAACGGCCTCCTGGACGTCTCGATGAACACCCACGCGCTCGCCGTCGAGCGCCGCTACGAGCGCCCGATCATGTCGTCGTTCCACGCATTCTTCAGCCTCGGAGGCGCCGCCGGCGCGGCCCTGGCCGGGCTCGGAATGTGGCTCGGCGTCGAGGACACGACACACGTCGTGGTCACCGCCGCCTTGGGTGTGCTGATCGTCCTCACCGCGCGGCGTCGCCTTCTGGTCGAGATCGCGCGCGACGAGCGCCCACCGGGGGCTTTCGGCTGGCCGGCGCCGCCGCTTCTCTTCCTGGGCCTGCTAGCCTTCGCCGGACTCCTCGCCGAGGGCGCGATCGCGGACTGGAGCGCGGTGTACCTCCACGCCTCGTTGGCCGCGAGCTCCGCGCTGGCCGCGACCGGCTTCGCGGCGTTCTCGCTCGCGATGACCATGGGACGGCTCGCCGGCGATCGAATCGTCGCGCGATTCGGAGCCGTGCACGCCCTGCGCATGTCGGGCGCTGTCGCGGCCGGCGGCCTGGGCGCAGCGCTCTTGATCGACACGCCGCTCGCGGCCGTGGTGGGATTCGGGCTCGTCGGGCTGGGCATCGCGAACGTCATTCCAGTGCTCTTCAGCGCAGCCGGACAGGCGGGCGGGAATTCGGCAGGATCGGCGCTGGCGGCGGTCGCCACTCCGGGATATCTCGGCTTTCTGGCGGGCCCACCGCTGATCGGCCTCGCGGCCGAGAACTCGAGCCTGAGGGTCGCGCTCGGGATCGTCTGTGCGGTGTGCGCGCTCGTCAGCGCGGGCGCGGGCAGACTCGCCCGTACCGTTTAGATTCCGCAGGCGCCACGAAAGATTCACGAATCCCGAAGCGCCCTTTCGTCGTCAGAAGTCGCGGAGGCGATGAACCATGCTGAACACAGTGTTTCCGATCATCTTGCTGGTGGCCCTGGTGGCCGTACCGCTGGTCTGGCGGGTCCGCGTCGACCGGCAGCGCGACGGCGCCGATGCCCTCCGCGCCGACATTCGCAATGCGGTCAATCGACGGCTCCACGGCGAGTCTTTGCTGGCCGTCGAGGTCGTCCCGAAAACCCTCTGGCACCCCGGACGGATCGTGTTGAGAACGCCCGCGGGCTACGAGGATCTGACCGACGCGGTGTGGCGCGACGTCGCGCGGCGCATGCCTTTCGACTACGACCTGGTCGTGAAGCCGGGTCACGCGGAAGAGCCGACCTTGCAGCGCGCGGCCTGATCGGCGTGTATCCGACGATGGAACCGCCCGAGGCGCCGAGCGTGTCCAACGGCCAGGATCATGACACGCGCGCTCGGCACGCACTGGCCCGAGTACTTGATGGAAGCCGCCGGCCTCGGCATCTTCATGATGTCGGCCGGCGGCTTCGCGATCGTGCTCTTTCATCCGGCGTCGCCGGTCGCGGCGGCCGTGGGCGGGCCGCTCGTGCGGCGCATGCTCATGGGATGCGCGATGGGATTCACCGCGATCAGCTTGATCTACTCTCCCTGGGGCCAGCGGTCCGGCGCGCACTTCAATCCCGCCGTCACCCTCGCCTTTCTGCGGCTCGGTAAGGTCGCCGCGCCCGACGCCTTCTTCTATATGGCGGCACAGCTCCTCGGCGGTGTGGGCGGAATCATGACGATCGCGCTGATCTCCGGCGGGCTGCTCGCGGATCCGGCCGTGAACTACGTCGTCACCGTTCCCGGCGCTGCGGGCCCGCCGGCCGCGTTCGTCGCCGAGCTGGCGATCTCGCTCGCGCTCATGTCGATGGTGCTCGCCGTCTCGAACGCGCCGCGGATCGCACGGTACACGGGCGTCTGCGCCGGCGCGCTCGTCGCGGCCTACATCACCTTCGAGGCGCCGATCTCCGGCATGAGCATGAACCCGGCACGCACCTTCGCCTCGGCGCTGGCCGCCGATCTCTGGACTGCGTTCTGGGTTTACGCGACCGCCCCCCTGATCGGGATGCTGCTGGCCGCCGAGCTCCGCCTGCGTCTCTCGCCGAGCCCGGTTCGCTGCGCGAAGCTTCACCACGAGAACGCGCGGCGGTGCATCTTCCGGTGCGGGTACACGCGATGAGGAGACGCCTGCGGCTGGCCCCTGCGCTCCTGGTCGTCGCGCTCGGCGTGGCGCTGGCGCTTCACATGTCGCCGTCGGGCGCGGGGTCGACGGTCAACCCGGCGCCGGCGAGCACCGTGGGCGCCGTGAGCGGCGTCGCGATCACGGTCGCGGACATGGACCGGTCGGTCGCGTTCTATTCGACCGTGCTCTTCTTCGACAAGGTATCGGACGTCCAGACGTCCGGGTCGTCGATCGACCGGCTGCTCGGCGTGGCCGGAGCCCGGGTTCGCGTCGTCACGATGCGACTCGGCGCCGAGCGCATCGAGCTGGTCGAGTATCTCGGCCGCAAGGGGCGCCCGGTTCCCGCCGACGCGCGGAGCAACGATCGCTCGTTCCAGCACATCGCGATCATCGTCAATGACATGGACCAGGCGTACCTCTGGCTTCGCCGCCACCACGTCGAGCAGACCTCGCCGGAGCCCCAGCGCCTGCCGGACTGGAATCCGAATGCCGCCGGCATCCGCGCGTTCTACTTCAAGGACCCGGACGGCCACGCGCTCGAGATTCTCCAGTTCCCCGAGGGCAAAGGCGACGCCCGCTGGCAGCGGCCCAGCGATCGCGTCTTCCTCGGGATCGATCACACGGCGATCGTCGTGGGCGACACCGAGAGGAGCCTCACGTGGTACCGCGACACGCTCGGCCTCCGGATCGCCGGCGCAAGCGAGAACTACGGGCCCGAGCAGGAGCGCCTGAACAACGTACCGGGCGCCCGCCTGAGGATCACGACGCTCCGCGCCGCCGAGGGGCCGGCCATCGAGCTTCTCGAATACCTGACGCCGCGCGACGGGCGGCCGTACCCGCGGGACACGATGGGCAACGATCTCGTCCGCTGGCACACGCTCCTGGTCACGACCGACGCCGCCGCGGCGGCGGCGAAGCTCGGCGCCGCCGCCGACGTGGCGGCTCGTCCGGCGCTCGTCTCGACCGCCGAGACGCCGCTCGGCTTCCGCCGCGGGATCACGACGGAGGATCCCGACGGCCACGGGATCCAGCTCCGCGCGCCGTAGGAAGCGCCGCCGACGGGGCGCTCTGAATCGGATGAGGTAGCGCGCTCCCCGCGTTTGCCGTAGATTCGTTGCGTGCGGCCCGACCTGCCGCGATTCCAATTCGTCGACACCGGCACGCGGTTCCTTCTGTATCCCCAGTCCCGCGTGGTTGCCGGATTCGGCATGCCGCGCGTCGTGTGCGTGCCGTCGCGCCCCGGCGCGATCCGCTCGGGCCCCGAGGATCGTCGCATGTACGTCGTCGACGCGATTCGCAAGCGGCCCTACCGCGATCCGGCGACCGGCGTGTACGACTGGCGACCGCCGTACCCGAAGAGCCTGCCCCGCGAGCGGCCGGTTCGCCCGAGCCGCCACGGCGACTTCGACTATCTGAAGCCGGGGACCCGGCCTTTCTCCGCCGCCGCCGCGTATGCGTCGGCCCGCTGTGCCCTGGAGATCTGGGAATACTACCTCGGCCGCCGCATCTCGCTCGTCGGCAAGAGCCGCCAGCGAAAGCTCGAGATCATTCCGCGGGTGACCGCGCTCGGGGACAACGCCTGGTCGGGCGAGTGGTACATCGAGCTCGGCTTCGCCGATCGCGATCCGCGGCAGCCGTACTGCGAGAACCTCGACGTCATCGCGCACGAGATGGGCCACATCATTCTCAAGCACGTGATCGGCCCGACCCCGACCGGCCGGCTCGCGTTCGAGCGCCGCGCCCACGACGAAGCCGCCGCCGACCTCGTCTCGCTCGTGACGGTCCTGCACCTCGAGCGCGTCGTCGACCGCGTGCTCGAGCAAACCCGCGGCAAGCTCTTCTCGGTCAACATCCTCTCGCAGATCGGCGAGTACCGAATGGGCCGGAGCGGACGCCGGGCCGGGCGCCTCTTCTTTCAGAACAAGACGATGCGCGCCGTCGCCCACGCTCGGCGCGCCGGCGACAAGTACGTGTACGCCCGGCCGCTGCTCGGCGCCGCGTTCGACATCCTGGTCGAGATCTACGAGGCGCGCCTGGTCCGGCGCGGGCTCATCCCGCAGGAGCTCGCCGACCGGTCGACGCACGCGACCGCCAAAGGACACCCGGCCCTCCGGCGCGCGTTCGCCGCGGAGTTCAAGAGCAATCCCGACGGATTCGCCGAGGCGCTGCGCGAGGCGACCGCCGAATTCGCGCGGCTCCTGGCATCGGCGTGGCGGATGTCTCGCCGGACCGGGGTCACCTTCTCGCGCGTCGCGTCGAACATCGCCGCCGCCGACGCGCGGTCGAATCGCGGCCGCTACGCGGCGATCATCCGGCGCGCCTTCGCGCGCCGACGGATCGCGGTGCGAGTCCTGCGGTCGTGAAGCGTCGGCTGCTCCTCACCGGAGCCGGCAGCGCCGCGACCAGCAACCTGATCCGGAGCCTCCGGGCCGGATACCGCTCGCTCACGATCGTCGGCTGCCACAGCGACCGCTTCCTGCTCAAGAAGTCGTCCGCCGATCGAAACTATCTCGTGCCGGGGCTGGCGCATCCCGGGTACGTCCGAGCGCTCCGCCGCGTGATGGCGCGAGAGCGCATCGATCTGCTGATCCCGACGACGGACGCCGAGGTCCTCGCGTTCACCCGGCCGCGCACCCGGCTTACCGGTCGGGTCTTCCTGCCGCGTCGGGCCGTGGTCGACTTGTGCCAGGACAAGTACCGGCTCAACGTCGCCCTCCGCGCGCGCGGCGTGCCGGTTCCGCTCACCTATCCCGTGAGCAGCCTGCGGGCGCTCGAGCGGATCTTCGACCGCCTGCCGGCGAATTCCCCCGTCTGGTGCCGCGTGCGCCGCGGCAGCGGGTCGACGGGAGCGATCCCCGTGAAAAACGCCGCGCAGGCGCGCAGCTGGATCGCCTACTGGACCGAGATGCGCGGCGTGCCGGCGACGTCGTTCATTCTCTCGGAGTATCTTCCCGGCCGCGACTTCTCGTGCCAGGCCATCTGGAAGTCGGGCGCGCTCGTCCTCGTGAAGACGTGCGAGCGGCTCTCGTACTTCGGCGGCGGCAGCAACCCGAGCGGAACCTCTTCGATCTCGCAGCTCGCCAAGACGGTCTTCGCACCCGACGTGGTCGCGGTGTGCACCGCCGCCATTCGCGCGATCGACCCGCGCGCGTCCGGCACCTTCAATTTCGACCTGCGCGAGAGCTCGCGCGGGGAGCCGTGCATCACCGAGATCAACGCCGGCCGCTTTCCGTCCGGGACGAACATCTTCGACCTCACCGGCCACGTCAACCTGGCCGCGACGTTCGTGCGTGTGGCCCTCGACGAGCCCGTCGCCTTGCGCGAGACCTACGACCGCGCCGAGGGCTACTACTCCGTCCGGGACCTGGATACGCTCACGGGAGTCTTCCACGCCGACGAGTTGTTCGATAAGATCGTGGACGCACGGTAACAAATTTCCGCAACCCGAACACTCCATGGAGGAGCGCTCATGCCCTTCAAGTCACCGCCGCCGAAGAAAGGTCAGTTGCGGAGGATCACCCTCAAGTTCAAGAACGACATGACCCGCAAGCAAATGGCGCAGTTCAAGAAGAGCGTCCGGTCGCTGGCGAAGCGATTCAAGGCGTCGATCAGCCGGTAAGACACTCGAGGGGGCATGAAGCGCGAGCGCCGAGAACGCGTCGATCGGATTCAGATCGTCGGCGATCTGGATCCGCACGACGCCGAGGCGCTCCAGCTCGAGATTCGCCGTCTCGCGAAACGTTACGGTCGGATCAAAGGCCTGGAGATCGAGACGGCCCGAGCGAAGCCGGGCCGCCGCTCAGCGTAGACCTGCGAGCGTCGACTCGGCCTGGGTCGCCCAGAACCGCATATCGAGCTCGCCGAACAGAGCCCGGGCGGCGTGCAGATGCGGTTCTGCGTCCGCCCGCCGGCCGACGTGCGCGTACCAGCGGCCCAGGCCGAGCCGGCTGTGAGCCATGAGGGGGCGCATCTCGAGCTCGGTGGCCAGACTCAGGGCTCGCTGCAACGCCTCTTCGGCCTCGGGGAGCTCGAGCTCCGACCTGAGCGGGATCTCGCCGAGGATCCGCCACGACCATGCCTCGTGGCCGCGCTCCTTGTGCTCGCGTGCCAGGCCCAGAGCGCGGCGGATCGCCACCAGCGCGTCGCCGGCGCGGCCGGCCAGCAAGTACGAGAGGCCGAGCCCGGTGAGCACGCGAGAGTGCCAGCCTCCCAGCCGCATCCCTTCCGACTGCGCGACGGCTCGCTCCAGGAGCGAGAGGGCGTCCGCGACGCGTCCCGACTGCATGTAGCCGATACCGAGCGCCGAGGCGATCGGCGGAAACCAGAGCGACAGCTTCCAGGTACGGCAAAGCTCGAGGCCGCGCTCGAGAATCGGGAGCCCGACCTCGAGATTGCCCTGTCGGATGTACAGGGCGCCGATGCCGGCGTGCGCCGTGGCGAGCGTGAACGGATGATCGACCGATTCGGCGATCCGAATGGCTTCCCGCCCGAGCCGAATACCCTCGTCGAACTCGCCGAGCTCCGCGAGACACCACACCAGACACGTCCGTGAGTGCACCGACGGGAGCTGCGCGAACCCGAAGGTCTGGAGTATGCGCTCGCCGTCGAGCGCATTGATGTTGCCCCTGAGAAAGCCCGCCGCGCGGCGATACTCGCCCAGCGCGTAGTACGTCTGCCCCAGATAGGTGTTCGCCCGCAGCCGGAGGGCGAACTCGCCGACCGCCTCGGCGATCGCGAGGGCCTGCTGGCCGTACTCGATCGCGCGGTCCTGGTCGCCCATCAGGCGGAAATAGTCGGTGAGATACGCGGAGGCCTCGCCGAGACGGCGCTGGTCGCCGAGCGACCGGGACAGCGCCTCGGCTTCGCGAAGGTATTCGAGCATGCGCCCGAATTGGCCCAGCGGCTGGAGCGTGTTGCGCAGGTCGAATCGCAGATCGACGATGTGCTCCGTCCGCTCCCGACTCTCGGGCAGCCGACCGAGCGCCTGCAGCGCGCGATCGAAGCAGGCCGCGGCCTCCTGGTGCGCGCAGCGCGTGAACGCCTTGCGGCCGGCCTGATGGAGATACGCGTGCGCCTTCGCCCACATCTCGCCCTCGAAGGCGTGGTGGGCCAGGCGCTCGACGTGGTCGGCGAGCCGCGTGGGGTACAGGCGCTCGATCGCTTCCGCGATGCGCGCGTGCAAGGCACGTCGCCGCTCCGCGGGAAGGCGTCCGTACGCGACCTCGTGCGTCAGCGTGTGCTTGAACGTGTACTCGGTCTCGGGGCCCGGGCTCGTCTCGTACAGAAACTCGGCGGCCTTCAGGCGCTCGAACGCCCTCACGAGCGTGTCTTCGGGCAGCCCGGCGACCGCCTCGACCACCGCGAACGGCACGTCCTTGCCGACGACCGCCGCGACCTCGAGCAGTCGTCGTTCTTCCGGGGCGAGCCGATCGATACGACCGCCGAGGACTTCCTCGACCGTGTCGGGCACGGTCATCGGCGTCCCACGGCCGATCTGCTCGCGGACGGTCCGAGAGAGCTCCTCGACGAAGAACGGATTGCCTTCGGCCTTCGCGACGATCAGCTCGTAGAGGGCATCCGACGCCTCCTCCGGCCCGAGCACCGACTTCACGATGTGGAGGCTCTCCTCGGGCGCGAGCGGCTGGAGCGCGACCTGCGTCGTGTATGACTTCTCGATCCAGGAGGGCCGGAACCCGCCGCGATGCGTGCACACCAGCAGGACGCGGGCTCCCTGCAGGATCTCCGCGAGCGACGCGAGGTACTCCTCGGACGTGCCGTCGATCCAGTGCAGGTCCTCGACCACGATGACCAGCGGCGCCTGCCGGCTCTTCCGCAGCATCAGCTGTCGAAGCGTGTCGAAGATCCGCGCCTTGGTCACGTCGGGGCTGAGTGCGGCGAACCGCTCCGGGTCTTGCTCGATGTCGAGCAGGTGCAGGAGGTAGGGCGCGGTTTCCAGAAGATCCATGCCGGCCTCGAGGAGCGTCGAGCGTGCCTTGTCCGCCATGACCGCGGCCGCGTCGCCTTCCTCGATGCCGCAGGCCGCGCGGATCACGTCGAGGATCGGCAGGTAGGGCACGGCGGTGCCGTGCGAGTGGCAATGGCCCTCGAGATACGTCACGCCGATGCCCGCCAGGCCCTCGCGGAACTCGAAGATCAGGCGTGACTTGCCGATCCCCGCCTCGCCGCTGATTCCGACGATCTGCCCGCGGCCGCGAATCGCGGACTCGAGGCGGCTCGACAGGAGCTCGAGCTCGCGATTGCGACCGACGAACGTGGAGGCGCGCCCTTCCTGGCCCGGCCCCATGCGCCCGCGGCCCACCAGGGTGAAGACACGCCCGCGTCCGTACTCTTCACCGTCAAGCTCGCGGGACTCGAATCCTCGGGTGAGAAACGGCGCCGTCGCCTCGCTCACCATCACGCTGTCGGCGTCACCGCGCGCGATCAAGGTATTGAGCACGATCAGCGAGGCCTGCTTGCCCTCGAGATCGAGCTCGGGCACGCCCGTTCCCCGGCCGACGAGAATCGGGCTCGTGTGGACGCCGACCTTGATGGCGGGGCCCGTTCCGGCGTCCTGCCGGGCGCGCGTCACGGCGTTGACGATGGCCATCGCCGCGTGGGCCGCGCGGCTCGGCGCGTCCTCCGTAGGGTCGAGCCCGAACGCCGCGGCGATACCGGTCGGTCCGCGGCCCTCGATCGTGCCGCCGAAGCTGCGCACCTTGTCGAGCAGGAGCTCGAGCGCGCGATTGGTCTCGAGGAGCGCTTCCGGCGCCGAAGGGGCGAGCAGCGACGCACGCAGCATCGTGACCCGGCGGCGCTCCCACTCGAGCGGCGCCGGCGCCGGCGGAGGCGCGACGACGACGGGAGCAGGCGCCACATCGGGAACGACCGGAGGCGGCTCGGCGCGCCGTACCGGACGCCGCTCCGGTCGCGGCGCTGGTGGCGGCGGCGCCGGTGCCTCGCCCGCCCGGAGACCATACTTCTCGATGCGGGCCCTCAGGGTGTTGCGCGAGATTCCGAGCAGCGCCGCGGTGCGCGAGATGTTCCAGCCGGTCTGATGCAGCACGTCGGCCACCCGGTCGCGAACGGCGTCGTCGAGTGAGCTCGGCGATCCGGCTGGGGTCGTGGGCGCGGTGGGCGCCTTCGCCGGAGCGGCCGCCGTCAGCCCCAGCGCGTCCGCGGACACGGCGGGATCCGACGAGAGCAGCGCGACGCGCTCCATCAGGTTGGCGAGCTCGCGGACGTTGCCCGGCCACGGGTACGCGCGCAGCGCGGCCTGCGCGTCGGCGGCCAGGGTCTTCGCCGACACGCCGTAGTCGTTGCACGCTCGGCCGAGATAGTGCTCGGCGAGCATGAGGATGTCGTCACCGCGCTCGCGCAGCGGCGGCAGCGAGAGCGTCAGCACGGCGAGACGGTGGTAGAGGTCCTCCCGGAAGCGGCGCCCCTGGATCGCGGATTTCAGATTCTCGTTGGTCGCGGTGAGGATCCAGACGTCGATCGGCTCGTCGCGCGTGCTACCGAGCCGGCGCACGCTGCGCTCCTCGAGCACCTTGAGGAGCTTCGCCTGAAGCCCCTCGGACAGAAGCCCGACCTCGTCCAGGAAGATCGTCCCCCGATGGGCCGTCTGGAGCAGGCCGGGCTTCGAGCGCCGCGCGTCGGTGAAGGCGCCCTTCTCGAAGCCGAACATCTCGGCCTCGAGCAGAGTTTCCGGAATTGCGGCGCAGTTGACGTCGACGAAAGGACCGTCGGGTCGCGGTCCCGCTCGATGAATCGCACGGGCGAGAAGCCCCTTGCCGGTCCCCGTCTCGCCTTCTATGAGTACCGGCGGCAGCCTGCGCGCATCCTGCTGCCGAACCAGGAGTCTCGCGATCTGCGCACGAATCGCCTGGATCCCCGGGCTGTCACCGAGCAGATCCGCCAGGGGTTTCATGGTTCCAGCATCTTACTCGCCGGTCAGTACGGTGTTCAACTCTTGACCAGCGCCGGTTCCGACGATTCGATGGCATGCTCGTAACTCTTTGTTTTAGAAATTATTTCCGGATGGTATCGGCCTTGCGTTATCACCGCGCTCATGGAGGAAGTTATGAAGGACCTATGGTCGAGCCGCTGGCTCTGCTTGTTACTCCCAGCGATCGTCTCGACGCTCGGACCGATGGTGCTGGCGGCGACTGTCAGAGACGTCCTCGCCGACCACGCCATCGGGACCGAGGCCCAGCTCGCCTGGCAGGCCCGGCTGCTCAAGGTCGAGCAGGCGATGGCCGCCAATGACTTCGCCCGAGCCGAGCTGCTGTGGCGCGAGGCCTATGCGGCGGCGCTGAGGAGCCGTCACTGGGAAGGCATGGTAGCGGTCGCAGACACCTATCGAGCCCTGGGGGCCCGCGCGGGCTTCGGGGCCGCCTCGGTGGCGAAGGCTCGCCAGGCCTATCGCACGGCCTTGTTTCGCGCGCGAAGCGAGGGATCGCTCGCCGGTGTGCTGATCACCGCCGACCGATTCGCCGAGCTCGGAGATCGTGAGGTCGTCGAGCAATGCGTTCGCATCGCGCAGGGGGTCGTCGCCCAGTCCAGAGATCCCTACGCCGCGGAGCACCTCCGCGCCTTCACGGAGCGCTGGGCCGCCAGCGCCAAGGGAATCGAAAACGGGGGACTGACCCCATAGTGCGGTGCCCATGTCTCACGGAGGACGATTCGATGAGGCTCTTACAACCGGTAGGCGCCGCGCGACGCGAACGGCGTGACGGAGGTGCAGTGATGGCCCGACCCATGTTCGGCAAGGTCGAGACGCTCGGCCCCTGGACGGCCCACATCCAGGCCATGGACCAGGCGCTGCTGAGCAGCGATCCGGGCGAGTCGGTGCGGGCGTGGCGACAGGGTTATTCGGCCGCGCTCAGCCACCCCGGCTGGCTCGGGCTCCTCACCGTCGCCAGCGCTTCACTCCGCCTCGCCGCCTTCCCCGGGCTCGCGCGCGATGCCGTGGCGCGCGCGCGCGAGACATACTGGATCGCCTTCTTCCGAGCTCGGCAGCAGCGTTCGCTGAATGGCGTCCTGCACGCGGCGGAGGCATTCGGGATGCTCGGTGATCGCTCGACCGTCGAGCAGTGTATGCGCGTCGCCGAGGGGCTCGCCTCCCGTGCCGGCGACGCCGAGGAGCTGGACCGTGTGCGCGGGATCGCGGCGCGCCTGGCCAATCAGATGCCGATGGAGGAGCGGAGCGGCGCCGTCTAGTAGCGATTAGGACTGCGGCCGGCGGGCATCGAGAGCGGATCTTGCTTCTTCTGCTCCGCCTTGGGCGGCGTGACGGCGACCCAGCCGCGTGCCTTCATGCAGTCGTCGTCGAGCTTGCCCTTGATCGTGCACTCCTGCAGATCACGCCGGAACTCGGCCGTCGTGTAGTTCGAATCGAGCTTCATCCACTCGCGGGTGTCGGAGGCACACGCGCTCGTCGCGAGCGCTGCGAACAAGACGCCGTACATCAGCTTGTTGCGCATCTCCGTCGCATTGTATCGCACCCCGAACGTGGGACCGCTCAACGCCCGTGAGGCGTGTCCCCGGCCGACGCCGGCGCGCCGAACAGCACATAGCCGATGCCCGAGCGGGTGAGCCAGACACGGCGGAGCTCGTCGAGCCGATAGCGGCGCGGGACCTCCGAAGCCCGCGGCGCTGCCGGGTCGTTGACGAAGACGTCGTCTCCGGCGTAGCCCGTCAGCACGAGCAGGTGTCCCGTCGTTTCCGCGATCGCCGCGCCGGTCAGCTCGCCGGGGCCGTAGCGAACCGACGCGATCACCGGTATGCCACGCTCGAGACACCACGCCGCGGCGCCCCAGTCGGGAAAGCGGAGGAGATAACCACCGATCCCGAGTCGGCCCGCGGCCCGGATCGCCGCCGGCCACACGCCATAGATATCGAGCTCGGGCTGGAACATCTCGCGGGCGAGATCGGCCACCGCCACGCGACGACCGTAGTACCCGAGTACCATCGCCACGCACGTCGGCGAGCACACGCGATGCCGGATCGCGGTCGCCTCCTCCATCTGGCTGAGCGCCGGCACGACCAGGCGGGCGCCGCCGGCGCCCAGCGACTCTTCGCCGCCTGGACTCCACGCGGACAGCGACGCGCACCACGGCGAGAGCGAGGCGGCCGGCCCGTCCGTGCGCGCCCGCAGGACCATCCGGACGCGCTCGGCCGGCGGGTTCGCGATGAACTCGTCGATCTCGCACACGAGGGTCTCGGAGCGCGCAGTGCCCCCGGCGAATCGCGCTCGCCCGACCGTGGCGCCGGCGATCCAGGGCGACCACGCGCCGGCCGCGAACGTCGAGAGCTCGAAGCGAAACCCGAGCGGGCTCGCGCCGAGGGCGCTCAGCGACGGCACCAGGCGGTGAGCGGGATGCCGGGGGCGCCACTCCGGAAACGTCACGAGCCGGTCATCCCCGTCCGCCGTGACGGCGGGAGCCGGGAGGACCTCGCGAGCGACCGAGGGCGGCACGACCCGATCGAGCGAATCCGACCGCCACGTCGAGGAGACGACAAACAGGTCAGTGGGCAAGCGACCGCGTGCCTTCTCGAGACACCGGGGAGCATCGGGGGCGTGGGCGAGACGTGCTCGCCCACGGCCTCCCCTTTTTGCGTTGCGCAGACCGGGCTGCGCGTCCCAACTTACGTCGGGAGTGGATTACTGCAGCTCGCGAGCGCCCCTCGGAGCCGCTAGCAGGCCCCGTGGGGCGCGGCTGACAAGTCCGGTGGTGTCTTCTCCATGCAACACCTCCTGGATTCGCGTGGGCCCACGACGGCGCGCGACATCCGATCGCGTCACCGTAGTTCCTGTCTACTCCCGCGGTGGAGGGACGTCAAGCGGCTCCCCGGATGATCATCGACCGCCGCGCAAGCGCGGATCGAGCACGTCGCGGAGCGCGTCGCCGAGCATGTTGAAGCCGAACACGGCGAGCGAGATCGCGACACCCGGCCAGATGGCCATCCAGGGGGCACGGAACATGTACGTGCGGCCGGAGCCCGAGAGCATCGCGCCCCACGCCGGATACGGCGGCGGAACGCCAAAGCCGAGGAACGAGAGTGCCGACTCGGCCAGGATCGCGGTGCCGAGGCCGATCGTCGCCAGGATGATGATCGTCGCGACGACGTTCGGCAGGATGTGGCGCACGATGATGCGCGCGTGCCCGCAGCCCACCGCCCGCGCGGCCTCGACGTACGTGCCGTGGGCGATCGCGATGGTGGCGCTGCGGATCACGCGTGAGTTGACGGCGGCGATGATGATCGCCAGCGAGAGCACGACGTTGAAGAGTCCGGGGCCCAGGACTGCCATCACCGACAAGACGATGACGAGGTACGGAAACGAGAGCCACGCATCGACGACACGCTGCACCACCAGGTCGTACACGCCGCCGAAATAGCCGCTCGAGACCCCGACGGTGGTGGCGAGGACGACGGCCAGGCCGACGGTCGCGAAGCCGACCGTGACCGAGACGCGCGCGCCGTACACGATCCGGCTCCAGATATCCCGGGACAGGTTGTCGGTCCCGAGCCAGTACGTCGCCGACGGCGACTGCATACGGGCGCCACGAATGCTCTCGTCGTAGCTGTACGGCGCGATCTGCTCGGCGAACACCGCCATCACCAGCAGCCCGACGACGATGACGGCGCCGATCGCGCCGAGGGGCTTCCGTCGCGCGAATCTTCCGAGCACCCGCAAGGTCCCGACGCTGCCCCGCCACGACCGTCCACGTGCATGGGCCGCCTTCACCGGCGCGACCTGCTGCGGGATCTCGACGCGGGTACTCACGTCCTAGTCCTGCTCCACCGGGCTAGTACCGGATCCGCGGGTCGAGGACGGCATAGAGCGCGTCGATCGTGAGGTTGATGAGGACGATCAGCGAGATCACGACCAGGTTGACGCCCTGGATCACGGGATAGTCGCGCTGGTTGATCGCGTCGAACAAGAAGCGGCTCATGCCGGGCAAGCCGAATACGGTCTCGATGATGACGGTGCCGCCGATCACCTGGGGCAGCTGAGTGCCGAGCAGGGTCACGACCGGAATGATCGCGTTCCGCAGGCCGTGCTTCATGACGATCACGCGCTCGGTGAGCCCCTTCGCCCACGCCGTGCGCACGTAGTCCTGCCGCAGCACCTCGAGCAGCATCCCGCGCGTCAGGCGCATGAGCGCCGCGCCCGTCGCGATCCCGAGGATCAGCGCCGGCAGCAGGAGCTGGGTCACGTGCCCGACCGGATCGCGCGAGAACTCGACGAAGCCCGTGACCGGCCGCCAGCCCCACCAGATCGCGGGCAGCACGATCAAGAGCGTCGCGAGCCAGAACCCGGGCACGGAGAGCCCGAGGATCGCGGCGCTCCGGGCGATGTAGTCCTGGATCGTGTCCTGGCGTGCCGCGGAGATCAGGCCGACCGGGATCGCGATCAGGAGGGCGAAGAACAGCCCGAACATGGCGAGCTCGAACGTGATGGGGAGGCGCTGGCCGATCTCCTCGAGCACCGGCCGCTTGGTCCAGAGCGACTCGCCGAGATCGCCGCGCGCGACCTTGCCCAGCCACTCGACATACTGCACCGGCAGGGGCCGGTCGAGGCCGAGCTTGGCGCGGAGCTCGTCGAGGTCCTTCGCGTACGCCTTCTCGGCCAACATGAGCACGACGACGTCGCCCGGGATCAGCCGCGGGAGCGTGAAGACGATCAGCGACGCGATCAGCAGCGACGGGATCGCGACCAGCAGTCGCTTGGCGAGGTACCGCCTCAGCACGGGCGGCTGAGCATCCGGCTAGCGATCGAGCCACGCGGCCATGAGCCGCCCGCCGTAGTCGTAGCCCATGTTCGGCGCATAGTTCTTGAGCGCGCCTTCCCACACCCCGATGTAGATGCCCGAGGGCATCTGCACGTAGTACTGCTGCTTGGCCAGGTGGCGCTGGATGTCGTAAATGATCTCGCGGCGCTTGGCGAGATCGCCCGTGCGCCGCTGGAGCACGAGCAAGTCGGCCACGACCGGGTCGTTGATGTGGCTCTGGTTTTTCAGCTCCTCCGGGTAGTACTGGCCGAACAGGAAGTTGTCGGGCTCGAGGAAGCCCGTCTGGGGTCCGTAGGTCATCGAGTCGAACTTGCCGTAGAAGCAGGTCGCGATGTAAGCGCCGTATTCCTTCTGATCGATCTTGACGTCGATGCCGACGGCCTTGAGATCCTTTTGCACGAGCTGCATGGAGTCGACCAGGATCGTGGAGCCGTACGTCGTGAAGCACATCGTCCCCGGGAATCCGTTCGGGTACCCGGCGGCGGCCAGCAGCCGCTTGGCCTCGGCCGGGTCATACTTGTAGTACTTCGCGCCCTCGCCGAGCTTGTCAAGCGGAATCGACCATTCCCTGAGCGCCGCCGGGACGGCCGGGTTGACCGCGCCGACACCCTCGAACACCGCTTCGATGAGCGCCTGGCGATCGATGGCCAGCGACATCGCCTGGCGGACTCGCACGTCACTGAACGGCTTCAGATCGGTCCGCATCGAGATGTGGCTCATCACCGGCGACGGGAACTCGACCGTCTGGAGCTTCGGTCTGCTTTGCTTGAGCTTGTCCTTGATCTGCACCCAATCGACGCAATTGATGGTGCCTGGGAATTCCCAGCCGAGGTCGTACT
Source organism: uncultured bacterium (assembly GCA_964450175.1). GTDB lineage: Bacteria > Methylomirabilota > Methylomirabilia > Rokubacteriales > CSP1-6 > AR31. Next base: position 17,926 of record CAYVHH010000090.1, read on the forward strand.
TGCCGCTGAGAAACGCCGCCATGCGCGACGCGTTGTCCTCGTCCACGGTCGCCTCGACGCGGTCGATGTACGGCAGGCCCGGCATGAAGTAGGTCGGATTGCGCACGTACGTGAGGCCGACGTTCGGACGATACGAGTCGAGCATCCAGGGGCCGGTGCCGACAACCGATTCCCATTTCTTGAGGTCGCCGCCGTTCTTCTCGACGACTTCCTTGGCGACGATCGCGACCGCGTGAGGGTTGGCCAGCATGTCGAGGAACCAGACGGACGGCCCCTTGAGCGTGAACTTGACCGTGTATTTGTCGAGCGCCTCCACCTTGTCGACCGACTTCAGCATGTAGGCGTTGGCGTTACCCTTCACGGTCAGGAAGTGGTTCAGGCTGAAGACGACGTCGTCGGCCGTCAGCTCACGTCCGTTGACCGGCGGCTTGTTGTGCCAGCGGACGCCCTTGCGCAGCTTGAAGATGTACGTCGTCTCGTTCGGCTGCGTCCATGACTCGGCCAGATCGCCCTCGATCGGGAACGTGCCGGGCGCGACGCTCGGTCCCGCCTTGTGGCGGAGCAGCCGGCTGTGCGTGAAGCTGAGCGCGATGTGCGTCTTGTACGAGATCGTCTGGAACGGGTCGAAGTGCGGCGGATCCCAGGTCCGGATGGCGAGCGTGCCGCCGCGCTTCGGTGTCTGGGCTCGAGCGACGGCCGGCGCGATCGACGCTCCGGCCAGCGCGGTGCCGCCCAGCTTCAAGAGGTGCCGTCGGCTGAGATTCATGGACTCCTCCGCGACCTCACGCGCCGGCGGCGATGACCGCGAGCGCCTGGTCGAAGATCTCGAGCGTTTCGTCGACGTCCTTGTCGGTGTGGGCGAGCGAGACGTAGATCTTGTTCACGGCCTTGACGACCTTGCGACGCACCAGCTCCTGGTTGAAGCGCTTGATCCGGTCGCGGTCGGCCGTGAGCGTCGCGCGATAGTCGACGACGGGGCGGTCGGTGAAGAAGATGTCGAACACCGGCGGCTCACCGCTGACCTGAGCGGGCAGGCCGTGCCGGCGCGCGGCCGCCGCCAGTCCCTCGCGGAGCCGGGTGCCGGTCTTGAACAACCGATCGTACATGCCCGGCTTCCTGAGCTCGGCCAGGGTCGCCAGGCCGGCCGCGCAGGCGATGGCGTTGCCGTTGAAGGTTCCGGCTTGCCACACATAGTCCGCGGTCCCCTCGAGGGCCGCGTCGAAGTGGCGCATGATCTCCTTCGGCCCGGCGATGCACGCAAGCGGAAAGCCGCCGGCCACGACCTTGCCGTACGCCGCCAGGTCCGGCACGACGCCGTAATATTCTTGGGCGCCTCCGTAGGCGAACCGGAAGCCGGTCACGATCTCGTCGAAGATCAGCGGCACGCCGTAGCGCCGCGTCGCCGCGCGCAGCCCCGCCAGGAAGCCCGGCGCCGGCACGATCGTCCTCTGGTAGGGCTCGATCAGCACCGCGGCGAGCTCGTCGTGGTGCGCGGCGATCAGCGCCTCGGCGGTGGCCAGATCGTTGTACGGGGCGATCAGCACCTCGGCCTCGATCGCGTGGGGCACGCCGGCCGAGTCCATCATCGGCGCCGGGAACGCCTTCGGCGAGCGCGGCACCACGCTCATCAGCGCGTAGTCGTGCGTGCCGTGAAAGCCGCCCTCGAACTTCATGATCTTGTCCCGCTTGCGGAACGCGCGCGCGACGCGGAGGGCGAAGAACGTCGCCTCCGAGCCGCTCGACGTGTAGCGCACCTGCTCGGCGCACGGGACGGCCTTGACGATCTCCTCGGCGAGCTGGATCGCCGGCTCGTTCAGGAGGAAGTACGAGGTGCCGCGGGCCATCTGCCGCTCGACCGCCTCGACGACGGCCGGGTGCGCGTGGCCGAGCAGCATCGGGCCGGAGCCGAGGAGGTAGTCGAGATAACGCTGGCCGGCCATGTCGTACAGGTACGCGCCGCGGCCTTCCTTGACGACGAATTCGAGCCCGGGTCCGCTGCGGTGACTGCCCAAGACACCTCCGGGAAGGACCCGCTCGGCTCGGCGCAGAAGATTGTCTTGGTCGCTCATCGGTGAGCCTCCGTTAAAACTGTTCGGTGATCATACGCGAGAACCCTACCCGGTCAAGAGCACTCCGGCCCCGGCAAAACCGCCCCGCTTGAGCAGGGCCAGCGCGCGGTTGGCGTCCTCGAGCGCGAAGGTCGTGGTGGCCGGCCGGATCGGGATCCGACCCGCCTCGGCCAGGAGCTCCTCGCCGTCGGCCCGGGTGTTGGCGGTCACGCTGCGGAGGCTCCTCTCGTAGAAGAGATCGCGCTCGTACTCGAGCGGCGGGAGCGAGCTCATGTAGATGCCGGCGAGCGCCAGGGTGCCGCCGCGGTCGAGATTGCGCAGCGCGATCGGCACGAGCTCGCCGGCCGGCGCGAAGAGAATCGTGCCGTGCATTTTCGCGGGCATCGCGTCACCGATGCCGCCCACCCACCTTGCACCCAGCCGGTGTGCGAGCGCCCGGTGCGATTCCTCGCGCGTACAGACGAACACCTCGCAACCCCGGGCTCGTGCGACCTGCAAGGTCACGTGCGCCGAGGCGCCGAACCCGTAGATGCCGAGCCGGCCGCCCGGCTTCACCTCGCTCAGCTTGAGCGCCCGGTAGCCGATGATGCCCGCGCAGAGGAGCGGCGCCGCCTCGGCATCGCCGAAGACCGGCGGGATCGCGTAGGCGAACGCTTCGGACACCACGGCGTAGTCGGCGAACCCGCCGTCGGCGTGATAGCCGGTGAACACGGCGCGCTCACACAGATTCTCGCGGCCGCTCCGGCACGCCTCGCAGGCGCCGCACGTCCCGCGGAGCCAGGCGATCCCCACGCGATCGCCGGGCTGGAACCGCTGCGCGCCGGCACCGGCGCGCTCGACGCGGCCGACGACCTGGTGGCCCGGGACGATCGGCGACTGGACGAGCGGAAGGTCGCCTTCGACGATGTGCAGATCCGTGCGGCAGACGCCACACGCGCTCACTCGGACCAGGATCTCGTGAGGCCCGGGCGCGGGTGTCGGGCGAGACTCGAGGCGCAGCGGCGCGCTCTCGATCGGTGCCGAGGCCGATAGCGTGAGCGCCCGCATCCGCTTCAGAAGCGCCCGCGCCGGCGCTTCGCGATCACTCGCCGCCGGCTCTCGCCACGAGCTTCTTCGCGCGCGCGAGATGCGGGGCGTCGACCATCTGGCCCTTGAACGTGAACGCGTACGCGCCGCGCCGGGCGTGCTCCTCGAACAGCGCCACGAGCTGGCGCGCCTCCTCGACCGATTCCTCCGACGGCGTGAAGACCTCGTTGATCACGGGAACCTGGTTGGGATGGATTGAGATCTTGCCGGTGAAGCCCATCGCCACCCCGTCCTCGCACTCGTGCCGCAGGCCGCCGAGATCCGCGATGTCGGTGAAGACCGTGTCGATCGCCTCGACCCCGGTCGCGGCGGCGACCACCGCGCACATGACGCGCGCGTAGCGCGGGATGTCCAGGTAGCGGCCTTCCGGGTCGCGCACCCGTCCGAGCCCCATCGCGGCGCCGAGGTCCTCGACGCCCCAGGAGATCGCGACCGTCCGCGGCGTGGCGGCGGCGATCTCGCGGATGTTCAGCAGCCCTTCCGGCGTCTCCGTGGCGATCAACGTGAGCCGCGTGGCGCCGTTCGGAATCCCGTGGTGCTGCTCGAGCCGGTCGAGGATCCTGACGATCGCGCGGATGTCGGCGGCGCTGCCAGGCTTCGGGACCACGTAGCCGTCGGGCCGCGACGCGATCGTCTCCTCGAGATCGGCCTGGCCGAGCCCGGTGGCGATCGGATTCATCCTCACCCAGCGCTCGCGGCCGCCGAAATCGCGGGTGAGCCACTCGCGAACCATGCCGCGGGTGGCCGCCTTGCGATCCGGCGCGACCGCGTCCTCGAGATCGAGAATCAAGCCGTCGGCCGGAATGGTCAGGGCCTTGGCGAGCATGCGGTCGTTGCCGCCCGGCACGAAATGGAGCGAGCGGCGCCGGCGTGCCATCTCAGGCGCCCTTCTTGCGCATCATGGCGCTGCGCCGCGCCACCATCACGACCTCGCCGTTCTGGTTGAGCGCGCGGTGCACGAACGTCACGATGCCCCACTGCGGGCGCGAGCGCGACTCGCGCTTGTCGACCACCTCGGTCTCGGAATAGATCGTGTCGCCGTGAAAGACGGGCCTGGGAAACTCGACCTTCTCGAACCCGAGATTCCCGACGGTCGTGCCGAGCGTCGTCTCACCGACCGAGAGACCGACGGCGACGCCGAGCGTGAAGAGGCTGTTCACCAGCGGCTTGCCGAACTCGGCTTTCGCCGCCGCATGGAAGTCGACGTGGAGCGACTGGGGGTTCATCGTGAGGCAGGAAAACCACACGTTGTCCGCCTCGGTCACCGTCCGTCCAGGCTGATGCCGGAAGGTCTGTCCGATCTCGAGCTCGTCGAAGTACTTTCCCGCCACGGTTGGGCCTCCGGAGTCGTTCGGGTTCCGCGCTTGACAGCGGTCGTGCCAGATTCTATCAATGATGCGCCATGGACAACTCTTACGACATCGCGATCATCGGCGGCGGTATCGTCGGCCTCGCCACCGCGCGGGCCCTGGGCGAGCGCGTCCCGAGAGCGCGACTCGTCATCCTCGAGAAGGAAGCAAAGCTCGCCACCCATCAGACCGGGAACAACTCGGGCGTCATCCACTCCGGCATCTACTACAAGCCCGGCTCCTACAAGGCCAAGCTCTGCGGCGAGGGCAAGGGGCTGATGCTCGACTTCTGCCAGAAGCACGGGATCCGCGTCGATCACGTCGGCAAGGTGATCGTCGCGACCGAGAAGGCCGAGCTGCCGCGCCTGCAGACGCTCTACGAGCGCGGGATCGCCAACGGCGTCCCGGTGGAGATGATCGAGCCGGGAGAGCTCAGGGAGATCGAGCCGCACGCGAACGCGCTCCGTGCGATCCGGTCGCCCTCGACGGCGATCGTCGACTACAAGGAGGTCTGCGCCGCGATGACGCGCGAGCTGACCACCCGCGGCGTTGCGATCGAGACCGGCGCCGGCGTGACCTCGATCCGGCGCAGCGCCGGCGCCATCGAGCTGGTCACGCCCCGCGCCGTCGTGCGGACCACGCGGATCGTGAACTGTGCCGGGCTCTACTCGGACGTGGTGGCGCGCATGGCCGGCGCGAAGGTCGATCTGCGGATCATCCCGTTCCGTGGTGAGTACTACATGATCCGGCCGGAGCGTCAGGACATCGTCCGGGGGCTCATCTATCCGGTGCCCGATCCCGAGTTCCCTTTCCTGGGCGTCCACCTCACGCGCACCGTGCACGGCGAGGTGGAGGCCGGCCCCAACGCGGTGCTGGCGTTCGCGCGCGAGGGCTACCGCTTCGGCACGGTGAGCCCCAGCGAGCTCGCCGGCACCTTGACCTACCGCGGGTTCTGGCAGATGGCCCGGAAGTACTGGCGTACCGGAAGCTACGAGATGTACCGCTCGCTCAGCAAGAACGCGTTCGTCCAGGCGCTCCAGCGGCTCGTCCCGGCGCTGCGCCCGGACGACGTGACGCGCGGCGGCGCCGGCGTTCGCGCCCAGGCCGTGAGCCCCGACGGCTCGCTCGTCGACGATTTTCGGATTCTCGCCGAGGCGGACGCGATCCACGTGCTCAACGCGCCGTCGCCGGGTGCCACCGCCTCGATCGCGATCGGGCGTCACATCGCGGGGCTCGCCGTCGAGAACTTCGGCCTGAAATAGCGCGCCGCCGCTAGTCGCGCGCGAAGGCCACGCAGATCACCCCGGCGAGCACGACCGACGCGCCGGCGAGCCGTGGACCGAGCCGTCCCTCGCCGAGCCACAGGCTTCCGATGAACGCCGAGAACAGGATCGACAGCTCGCGCGACGCCACCACGTAGCCGACCTTCGAGAGCCTGAAGGCGAAGAGCACGAGCAGATAGCTCGTGAGGTTCATCGCCGAGGCGACGAGGATCGTCCGCCAGCGCCGGCGCCACTCGTTGACGAGCGTCCGGCGATCCGCGAGAACGACCGGACTCAAGATCACGCTGAGGCCGAGGCCCATCAGCGCGATGTAGGGCATCGGGTGCAGGCGGGCGACACCCGCCTTGTCGACGAGCGAGTAGCTCGCGATGGTCACTCCGGTCACGACGGCCCACACGGTGCCCGCGCCGATCCCGACACCGGTCGATCCGCGCGCCGAGCGGCTCTGGCTCAGCCGGACGATCCCGAAGACGACGAGGCCGATACCGAGCGAGCCGAGCCATGACAGCCCTTCCCCGAACACCGGCAGCGCGATCAGCGGGACCAGGGCCACGCCGAGCCCGCGCGCCATCGGATAGACGCGGGAGAAGTCCCCGAAGCGATAGGAACGGCCGAGTGCCCAGAAATAGAGCGCGTGAATGCCTATGCTGGCGCCGACGAACGGAAGCCCGGCGCTCGGCGCGGGCTCGGCGGGAAGGCGCAGGAGGCCGATCGGCAGCAAGAGCAAGGTCGCCAGCGATACGGAGGACCAGAGAAAGGCGAACTGGTTCTCGGCGCGCTTGGCCAGCGCGTTCCACGTCGCGTGAAGAACGGCCGCGCACACCACGAGGGCGAGGGCCGGGCCGCTCACCGCATGATCTTACCGAACTTCAGGTGCTGACACGTCCGAAAACCCCTCTATTGACAGGGGTTTGGCCCCTCAGTTACACTTCTAGCCCCATGATTACCGTCCCGGCGCGCCGTGTGAAACAGTTCGGCGTCGAGTTCTACCAGGCCGGTCTTTCGGCCAAGGATATCGATCGGTTAGTGAAGTTCGAGGTCCTGGGCTACACGGGCGGGCCGCAGAACGAGCCTCCCAAGAA
>CAYVHH010000091.1:0-3601 GCA_964450175.1 uncultured bacterium
TGGTGGGGAGGGGAGGATTTGAACCCCCGAAGGCGTACGCCAGCAGATTTACAGTCTGCCCCCTTTGGCCACTTGGGTACCTCCCCGAATCCGCCGGCCGCACCTGGCAACTCCTCGAAAAAGCTGGCGCTGGCGGGAGGATTTGAACCCCCGACCCACTGCTTACAAGGCAGTTGCTCTGCCCCTGAGCTACGCCAGCACAGACAAAAGGTCACATTAGGCTTGACTTTTCGATAAGTCAAGCACTTTGCCCCCAGAGCCGCGCTGCCGCGCAACTTCATAGCAGAGAACCGCGGCGGCGGCCCCGACGTTCAGCGAGCCGACCTTCCCTCGCATCGGGATCGTCACGAGCACGTCGCAGGCCTGTGCGACCAGCGGTCTGAGCCCCCCGCCCTCGCTTCCCAGGACCAGACAGAGCGGGCCCGTCAGGTCCGCGCCCCACACAGGGACGCCCGCGCCCGCGACCCCACCGTAAACCCAGATACCAGATTTCTTTACTATTTCCAGCGCGTTGACCAGATTTGTTTCACGCGCGACGGGCAGGTACTCGACCGCCCCCATGGCGGCGTGAGCCGCCGCATCGGTGAGGCCGACCTGGTGATGCTTGGGGACGATCACGCCGTGGGCGCCGAACACCTCCGCGGTCCTGAGGACCGCGCCGAAGTTCCGGGGATCCTGCACCTGATCGAGCGCCACGAGGAAGGCGGGCTCGCCGCGTGCTGCCGGGATCTCGAGCAGCGCCCCCAGATCGACGTACTCCGCCGACGCGACTCGGGCGACGACCCCCTGATGGCGGTCGGAGCCGGCGATCGCCGTGAGCTGCTCACGCGTACGGTACGAGACCTTGACACCCGCCCGACGCGCGAGCGCGACGATCTCGGCGAGCGGACCGCGAGCGCCCGCGAGCACGGCGACCTCGTCCGCGCGGCGCCCGTGCGCCCGGAGCAGCTCGAGCACGGGATTCCGGCCGTAGATGCGGCCCTCGGTCACTACCGGCCCTTCGGGGTCAGCCGCGGACCGGCCGGCGTGTCCTCGACGAGCCAGCCGAGGCGCGCGATCTCGTCGCGGATCTCGTCGCCTCGCTTGAAATCACGGCGCGCCCGCGCTTCGCCGCGGGCCGTGAGCAGCTGCTGGACTTCCGCCGGGGGCCCGTCCAGCGCGGCGCCGCGGCCGAAGAGCCCGAGCACGCGCGAGAGCTGAACCAGCTCGTCGACGCCGGCGACGAACGCGCCGGGCGTGCCGGTGCCCCGGTCGCGCGCCTCGGCCAGCGCGCGCCCGAAATCGAAGAGCACGCCGAGCGCCTGCGGCGTGTTGAAGTCGTCGTCCATCGCCTTCTCGAAGCGTTGGCGAAACTCCGCGAACGCCGGCGGCAGCGGCGCCGGGGCGCCGCCGTCGCGCGCGGCGGCGGCGTCGTGAAGCAAACGCGTCAGGCGCTCGAGCGCGCGCTTGCTCTCCTCGACGCGCTCCTCGGACCATTCGATCATGTTCCGGTAGTGTGTCCCGAGCATCCAGAGCCTGAGCGTGTCGGCGCTGTGACGCTTGACGATCTCCCGGATGTTCAGCGTATTGCCGAGCGACTTCGACATCTTCTCCTTGCCCATGTTGACCATGCCGTTGTGCACCCAGTATCGGGCGAACGGCTGGCCCGTGCACGCTTCGGCCTGGGCGATCTCGCACTCGTGGTGCGGGAAGATCAGGTCCTCGCCGCCGCCGTGGAGATCGAACGAGACTCCGAGGTATTTCATCGCCATCGCGGAACACTCGATGTGCCACCCGGGCCGGCCGGGCCCCCATGGACTGTCCCACGAGGGCTCGCCCGGCTTCGCGCCCTTCCAGAGCGCGAAATCGCGGGGATCACGCTTGCGCTCGTCCACCTCGACCCGGGCCCCCGCGAGCAGGTCGTCGAGGTTCTTGCCCGAGAGCCGTCCGTACGGCGCAAAGCTGCTGATGGCGAAATAGACGTCCCCCTCGACCGGATACGCGTGCCCGCCGGCGACCAGGCGTCCGATGAGATCGATCATCTCGGTCACGTGCTCGGTCGCCTTCGGATCGATGTCGGGGGCCAGCACGCCGAGCGAGGCCATGTCCTCGCGCTCCGCGGTGATGAATCGCTCGGCGAATTCCCGCGCGGTCACGCCGGAGTCGTTGGCGCGCTTGATGATGCGATCGTCGACGTCCGTGTAGTTCTTCACGAACGTGACCCGATAGCCCTTGAACGTGAAGTAGCGGCGGATCACGTCGAAGACCAGCGCGCTCCGCGCGTGTCCGATGTGGGAATAGTCGTAGGTTGTGACCCCGCACACGTACATGCGGACTTCGCCCGGCATCAGCGGAACGAATTCCTCTTTCGTCCGCGTCATCGTGTTGGAGATCCGGATCATGCATTCACCTCGACGCTGACCACCGCCATCGCCGCCATACCTTCTTGTCTGCCCACGAGGCCGAGTCCTTCGGGGCTCTTCGCCTTCACACTCACGCGATCGACCTCGAGCCCGAGCGTCTCGGCCAGCCGCTTGGCCATCTCCGGCAGCAGCGGCGCCAGGCGCGGAGCCTGGGCGAGCACGGTCGCGTCCACATTGACGAGCCGCCCCCCGCGCGCGGTCACCAGCTCGACCACGTTCCGGAGGAGCCGCAGGCTTGAGATGCCGCGATAGCGCGGATCGGTGTCGGGAAAATGTCGACCGAGATCCCCGAGCGCCAGGGCGCCGAGCAGGGCCTCGCCGACCGCATGCGACAGCACGTCGGCGTCCGAGTGCCCGGCGAGCCCGCGGTCGAAGTCTACCGTAACTCCGCCCAGCACGAGCGGCCGACCGGGCGTGAGCGGGTGGAGGTCGAATCCGAAGCCGACGCGGGTCACCGGGCCCATGCTCGGCGCGCTCGGCGCAGGTCCTCGGGCGTGGTGATCTTCACGTTCTCGGCGAGGCCCCGCACCACGCGCACCTGGTGGCCGAGCCGCTCGACCAGCATGGCGTCGTCGGTGCCGATCACGCCGTCGCGGCGCGCTTTCTCGTGCGCCTCGCGGAGCAGGGCGGCGCGAAAGGCCTGAGGCGTCTGCACCGCCCATAGCTCCGAGCGATCGAGCGTCGTCTCGACCACGTCCTGACGCACGCGCTTGACGGTCTCGGTGATCGGCAAGGCGCAGATGGCCGCGCCCGACTCGGCCACCGCCCCCACGACGGCGTCGATGAGGCCGCGCGTGATCAGCGGCCGGACCGCGTCGTGGACGATGATGATGTCGGCGTGGCCGGGAACCACCTGCAGCGCGAGCCACACGGAGTCCTGGCGCATCCCACCGCCCTGAACCACCGTCACGGGCGCCCGGCGCGTCACCCGGGCCAGCGCTCGGCGCGTGCGCTCGACGTGGACCTCGGGCGCGGCGACGACGACCGCGATCACGGCGGGATGGCGCGTGAAGTGGCCGACCGTCTCCGCCAGGATCGTCGTGCGACCGAGCTTGACGAACTGCTTCGGGAGACGACCCCCGAAGCGTGTCCCGACGCCGCCCGCCGGGATGACGACCGCCAGCTTCGGAGCCTTCGGCTTCTCCGCCATTGCCATCCTTTTTTAAGCGCGCCTCGGCCGGCGGGGCCCCGCCCCGCGA
>CAYVHH010000092.1:0-5534 GCA_964450175.1 uncultured bacterium
GGCCACCACGTGCAGAACCTCCTCGGGATCGCCGCGCGAATCCAGGAGGCCCAGGGTCGGCGCAGCCGCACCGAAGCGAACGCGCTCCAGGTGAAGATGGAGCTCCAGGCAGACTGTCTGGCCGGAGTGTGGGCCAACAACGCCCAGCGCGCCCGGCAGATTCTCGAATCCGGCGACATCGAGGAGGGCCTGAACGCCGCCGCCGCGATCGGCGACGACCGTCTCCAGCGCCAGGCGCAGGGCCGCGTGGTGCCCGAATCGTTCACCCACGGAAGCTCCGCGCAGCGCGTGCGCTGGTTCAAGCGCGGGATCGAGACCGGGGATCCCGGTCAGTGCGACACCTTCACGGCGGCGAAGCTCTAGTCGATGAATAACTCGGGTAACCGGTGGGACTTCGACGTGGCGGTCATCGGCGGGGGGCCGGGCGGCTCCACGGCCGCCACGGCGCTGGCCCAGCGCGGCCGCCGCGTCGTCGTGCTGGAGCGCGAGCGGTTTCCGCGCTTCCACATCGGCGAATCGCAGCTCCCGTGGACCAACGAGATTCTCCGCACGCTCGGCGTGCGCGACGTGATCGCCGCGTCGGGGTTCGTCGAGAAGTGGGGCGCGAGCTTTCGCGGGCCCGACGGCCCCGACGAGCGATACGCCGACTTCCAGTTCGCGCGCGAGACGCCCACACCCCAGACGTTTCAGGTGCTGCGCGAAAAGTTCGACGAGATCCTGCTCCGCCACTCCGAGAAATCCGGGGCCCGGGTGCTCGAAGAGCATCGGCTGGTCGACGCCGCCTTCGACACGGACGGCGTTGCGCTCAGCTTCACGGACAAGCAGGGCGGTGCCGGGGCCATGCGGGTCGGAGTCGTGATCGACGCGTCCGGGCGAACAGGCGTGCTGGCCAAGCGCTTCGGCCGTCACGAGCCCGACCCGCTCCTGCTGAACATCGCCGTCCACGCGCAGTACGAGGGCATTCCGCGCGCGTCGGGTCGCCGGGCCGGAGACATCAGGATGTTCACGCGGCCGGACATGGGCTGGTTGTGGTTCATTCCGCTCTCGGAGACCGTCATCAGCGTCGGCGCCGTCATCCCGCAGATCGTCCATCGCCGCGAGTCGAAGGCGACGCCGGAAGAGAGCCTCGCCCACTACCTCGCCGGCACGCCCGCGGCGCTGCCGTTGCTCGAGAAGGCGCAACGGGTCTCGCCCGCGCGCTTCGACGCCGACTACTCCTATCTGGCCACCCGGATGGCCGGGGATCGGTGGGTCGCGGTCGGCGATGCGGCGGCGTTCCTGGATCCCGTCTTCTCCACCGGCGTGATGCTGGCCATGCAGGGCGGTCTCGAGGTGGCCGAGGCCATCGACGACGGCTTGCGCACCGGCGATGTGTCCGCGCGGATCTTCGCCCGTTACGAGCGCGCGGTGCGCGGGCGCTACTTCCATTTCCGGCGCTTCGCCGTCGGCTTCTACGAGCCCGCGTTCCGCAAGCTCTGGTATTCGCGGCCGCCGCTCCGCAGCATCTTCGACGCCGTCGTGTCCGTGCTGGCGGGGAACTGGCGCCCGTCGATCGCCACGCGGGCGCTGGTCGAGGTCTTCTTCGCGGTCGTGGCCATGGAGCGCGCGCTCCTGAAGCTCAGACGCGGCTCGAAGGCCTAGTCGTCAGTCGGCGGCGGCGAGACCCGAGCGGCCCGTCGGGCTCGGCGCGCGTGAAACGCGCCAGAGCGAGCCGGCGAACGCCGCGAGCATCATGACCGCGGCCGTCGTCAGCACGACCTGCCATCCCCGGTGGTAGAGGAGCTGCCCGGACGACAGCGAGGTCACCGCCGCAGTTCCGAACACCAGGAAATCGTTGGCGGCCTGCGTGCGCGCCCGCTCGGCCGGCGCGTAGGCTTTCGTCACCAAGGTCGAGCCGGCCACGAACATGAAGTTCCAGCCGATCCCGTTGAGGGTCATGGCCAGAAAGAAGTTGTAGACGCCCACGTCGAGCCACGCCGCCGTCACGGCGAGCGCGTTGAACGCGATGCCGAGCAGGATCACGGCTCGCTCGCCCCAGCGCTGGACGAGCGTGCCGGTGAAGAAGCCGGGCAGGAACATCCCCACCACGTGCCACTGGATGACGAACGCCGTGTCCGCGAACGAGTGGTGGTGGGCCATCATGGCCAGCGGCGTCCCGGTCATCAGAAGATTCATCACCCCCTGCCCCATCATCTGGGCCAGGACGGCTACGATGAAGATCGGCTGGCGCACGATGTCCGCGATCGGGCGTGCCGAGCCGACGACGTGGGCCCCCTGGTCCGACAGAGGCGGCATGCGGAGACCGGCGAGCCACGCGGCGGTGAGCACGCCGAGCACCGGCACGCACAGGTACGAGCCAAGGTACGTCGTCTCGAAGAGTCGTACCGTCCCCCGAGCGAGCATCGGACCGATGAACGCGGCGGCCAGGCCGCCGGCGAGCACGAACGAGATGGCTCGGCTGCGGAACTCCGGGCGCGATGTCTCGGCCGCCGCGAACCGATACTGCTGGGCGAACGCCATCGAGACCCCGAGAAACAGCGCCGCCGCCGCGAGCAGCCAGAACTGACCGCGCGCCATCGCCGCCACGCTGATCAGACCGCCCGCCACCGCGCACAGAGCGCCCACCACGAACCCGAGTCGGCGGCCCACGCGCTTCATGAGCAGCGAGGCGGGAATGGTGCTGAGCGCGGTGCCGATCACCGCCATCGTGGAGGGCAGCGTGGCCAGAGCCTTGTTGCTGGCCAGGGCATAACCCGCAAGGCTGCCCACGGCGGCGACGAGCGTCACCGAGGTCGAGGACGTCGCCTGGGTCAGGGTGAGAAGAAGGACGTTCCGGAGACGAACGTTCAAGACCGAGACCTTACCACACGCTCGCGCGCTAGCAACGAAGGCGGCCCGCGAGATCCCCGAGATCCTCGGCCACGACATCCCAGTTCGACTCTGCCTCGAGGTCGGTCCGTTGCCCCGGGCCGTACTCGAGCGGGCGCGGAACGAAGGCGGTCGCCATCCCCTCGTTGCGCGCCGCCGCGAGGTCGTAGTTGTGAGCGGCCACCATCATGACTTCGTCGGGCCTGAGGCCGAGCAGGGAGATCGCCGTGCGATATGCTTCCGGCCGCGGCTTGTAGCAGCGAGCGTTCTCGGCGGTGATGATGCAGTCCCACGGGAGCCCGGCGAATCGCGCGAGCTCAACCATCCCGATGAAGCTCGCGTTGGAGAGCGGCGTGACGATGTAGCGGCGCTTCAGCCGCTGAATGCCCGCGACCGAGTCGGGCCACGGCCGGAGCCGCCACCAGACGCGCGCCAGCCCGTCGATCTCGTCGGCCGTGAGCAGGGCGATGCCATGCGTGACGAGAAGCTCCTCGAGCCGCGTCCGATAGATCGCGTCGACGGTGGTCCACGGGATCTCTCCGCGATTGACCCGGTCCATGCTCGGGCGGTAGGCGGCCTTCCACTCGTCGAGAAACCTGACGCAGTCGAGCGCCGGCGCCTTCCGATCGGCGAGCGACTGGAGCTCGGCCAGGACGCTCGTCCGCCAGTCTACGACCGTGCCGTAGGTATCGAAGGTGAGAGCGCGAACGACGGCGATCTTGCGCGAGACCGAGGTTAGCGGCGTCTGCGAGTTCCGGTGCCGAACCGGTCCAGGCCGAGCGCGTCGTCGCCGGGGCCGCATCGCGGATCACCCACGCCCACGTACAGCCGAAAGGGCTCTTGCGCCGGGTTGGTGCGGGGCGGGACCGGGCGGTCCAGAATGTCATCCCGCCGGGTCGATTCAAGGGACATCGACGATGCCGGCCGGGTCATCTGGAGAAGGAGGTTGGGCTGCGCCGGCTCCTGGGCGCGGGCCGGCGCCACGAAGCAGGCGCCGACGAGCAGCATGGCGATACTCTTGACCGGATTCATCGTGTCCTACGAATTCTCTCCTTTCCCGGCCGCGAAGTCCACTCCGGGCCCCCCTCGGCCGAGGTTGTGAAGGGCGCCTCTTTTCCCTATGCTTACCGCGTCGACGAACCGCGCGATCCGGTCAACATCAACGAGCGAGGAATCCCCATGAGCTCCGCCCGTAAGCAGGTTGCCGTCGTGGTCGGGGCGACCTCCAAGTGGCAGTCGGATGGACGCAACACCAGGCTGGCGCACGGCAAGGTGCTCGACGACAGCGAGATCCCCGTCGGCATGCGCTGGGGCGTCGGCGGGGCCATCGCCCAGAAATTCGCCCGGGAAGGATTCTTCGTCGTCCTGACGACCCGTCGCGCCGCCAACGCCTCGGCGCTGGAGAAGGCGATCATCGAGCAAGGCGGACAGGCCGCGATCGTCGAGCTCGATCTGGTGTCGCGCGAATCCATCGCGCGGGCGTTCGCCACGATTCGCCAGCAAGTGGGTGACCCCGATGTCCTGGTCTACAACGCCGGCTATCTCGAGGGCCGAGACCTGCCGCCGGACAAGGAGTTGCTGGAGCACGTCCCCGTCGAGATATTCGAGACGGCCCAGCACATCGCCAGCCGCGGACCCTTCCTGGTCGCTCAGGAAGTGCTGCCCGCCATGCGCCGGCGCGGCGCCGGCTCCTTCCTCATCTCGAACAACCAGTTCTCGCTGCGCGGCCGCAAACGCCTGACCGGACAGTCGCTGTACTATCCGCGGGTCATGATGCGCACGCTCGCGCAGGTGCTCACGGAAGAATATTCCGAGCACGGCGTCCACGTGGCCAACGTCGTGATCGATGGTCTCATCGACTCGCCGGGCACCCGAGCCCTTCCGAGAGCCCAGAAGAATCCTGAGATCGTGATGAATCCCGTGAAGATCGCCGAAGCGTTCTACTACCTCCACACTCAGGACAGATCCTGCTGGACGCACGAGCTGCAGCTGACACCGTTTGCCACCAAGCCGAGCTTCTAAGGCCCCGGCACTGCCGAGAGGATGATCATGGATCATGTCGTATTCGACCGCGAGCCGCCGACGAACTTGACGACCATGGTGCTGGCGTTTGGGGGCTGGATCGACGCCGGCCAGGCGGCGACGGGCGCCCTGCGGCATCTGGTCACCGACCTCTCGGCCGCGCGACTGGCCTGCATCGACCCCGAGCAATTCTTCGTGTTCACCCAGGAACGGCCGGACGTGAAGATGAGACCCGACGAGAGCCGCGAGATTCATTGGCCGCGGAGTGAATTCTTCGCGTGCCCTCCCGCGGACGGCCGGGACGGCCTGCTCCTCTTTTGTGGTCCGGAGCCGCATCAGAGATGGCGCTCGTACACGACGGCATTCCTCGATCTGGCCGAGCGCTGTGGGGTCCGGAGAATCGTCTCCCTCGGAGCGCTCCTGGCCGGGGCGCCGCACACGCGCCCCATCCGGGTGACCGGACGCTGCACCGACCCCACCTGGCGCTCCGTGCTCGAAGCGTGGGGTATCTATCGTCGTCCGACCTACGAAGGCCCGACCGGTATCTCGACGGTCCTGCTGGATGCCGCGGAGCAGCGGGGAATCTCGCACCTCGGCTTCATGGCACAAGCGCCCCATTACCTGCAGAGCGCCGAGAATCCCGC
>CAYVHH010000093.1:0-11370 GCA_964450175.1 uncultured bacterium
ACGAGGCGCGGATGGTTGTGCCCGACGTTGTACACGCCGTATCCGGACAGAAAGTCCAGGTAGGTCGTGCCGTCCTCGGCGTGCAGCGCATCGCCCGCGCACCGTTCGTAGCGCACGTTCATGCCGAGCACGTCGAGCAGACGCACCCACTGCGGATTGACGTGCGTCGCGTAGGTCGTGTCGTGCGATGTCACGGTGAGCATCGGTCCTCCTGTGCCCGCTAGGTGCCGCACGCAGCCGGGCGTGGGACGGGCGCCGGCGTCACGGCACCGGCGGTGTGGATATCGAGCTCGACGGTCTTGCTCGTGCGGAACACGAGGAAGCTGGGATCGGTGACTCCCCACGCCACGAAGGGAATGCTCAGTGTCGTGGCCGCATCGATGCCCTCGCCCCGCCGCGTGAGCCGCACGGCCAGGATGACGGGATGGGTGCCGCCGTGCAGCGAGAGCACGCCGTGCACGCGCATCGTGCCGTCGCCCGCGACGGGCAGCGCGCCCTCGACGCGCGTGGGGCGCAGCGTGACGGCGGGAAAGCGCGCGGACTCCAAGATCTCGCCGTGCATCTTCCTGTCGCGCGAGGCGTTGCCGCTTTCGCCACTGCGCGCGTCGATGCGGAGGCAGCCGTCGGCAGCGCCGGAGTCGGGATCGAGCCAGAGCGCACCGCTCGCCAGCCGAAAGCTGCCGTGCACCGTGTCGGGAAAGCCGCGGAGCACCCACCGCACACTCGTGCGCTCTGGATCGAGTGTCACCGCGAGCGGCTCGGCCGCGCCAGGTGCGCCGCCTCCGAGCAGGGCGGCGGCGAGCAGTGATGAGACGAGGAGGCGCGGGTGCGCGCCCACGTGCACGGCGAGCAGGCGGGCGAACAGCGCGGGTGTGCGGGCGAGGGCGGCCACGGCAAGTCGGCCGAAGCGGGGCCAGCGGTCCATCGTCAGCATCAGGCGCGCCATGGCGTGCGCCCGTCGCGCCAAGCGCGGATGCGAACGCTCGTAGTCGGGCAGACGCTCGCGCTCGAGCGCGTCCGCCAGCACGCGCGCCTGGCGAAACGCCAGCGATAGCCCCTCGCCGGTGACCGCGTCCACGGAGCCCGAGGCATCACCGACCAGCGCGACGGGGTCGCGCACGACGCGGCGCAGAATCGACGTGAGGGAGAGCCCGCCGAGCGGGCGCGAGGCGCGCGGTGCGGATCCAAGCCGTGCGGCGAGCCTGGCAGAGTCCGCAAGCGCCGCGTCCATATCGATCCCCGGCGCGCGCGCCACGAAGACCAGGCAGATCTCTTCCGCGCCGACCGGCGTGACATAGAACTGGCCACGCGGACCCCAGTGCACCTCGACGAACTCGCTCCACGGGCGGATCCGATAGTGGCGCCGCACGGCGTAACGATGCCGCCGGCGGCGCGCGCCCTCGAGCGCGGCGAGCCGGCGCACGCGCGACAGAGGCCCGTCGGCACCGATCACCCAGCGCGCCGTGACCGTGTCGGGGCCGAGACGGACGGTGTGCAGGTCGAGCAACGTGGCCGCCGTGCCCCAGCGCAGGTCGACGCCCACGGACGCGGCGCGCTCGACGAGCAGGCGGTGGAGCACGGGCCGGCGCACGCCGATGCCGTGGCCGTTCGGAAAGGCGGCGTCGACGGCATGGCGGCCGCTGATAAACCGGATGCCGGCGAAGGCGTGTCCGTGCGCGGGGGTGAGCTCCACGCCGAGCGCGCGCAATGCGCGCAGACCGTCCGGCATGAGGCCTTCGCCACACGCCTTGTGGATCGGCGGCGTGCGCTGCTCGGACACGAGGCAGCGCAAGCCGCGCACGCTCGCGGCAATTGCGACGGCGAGCCCCGCGGGGCCGCCGCCGATGACGATGACGTCGGTCACGCCGGCCTCACCAGCGCAGGAGGAGCAGCTCGGCGCAGAAGCCGGGACCCATGGCGGCCAGCACGCTCCACGCCCCGGCCGGCGGGGGCCGGCGGTACGCGATCTCTTCCAGGACCATCACCACGGACGCCGACGAAAGATTGCCGGCGCGTCGCAGGCACTTCCACGATGGCGCGAGGCTGCCGGCCGGTAGGCCGAGCGCCGCCTCCGACGCGAGCAAGACTTTCGGGCCGCCGGGATGCAGGATCCAGGTATGGATGTCGCCGCGCTCGAGCCCGTGCGCGGCGAGGAAACTGTCCACGTCACCGCCGAGATGTGTGCGCACGACTGCCGGCACGTCGCGCGAGAGCAGGACGCGGAAGCCGCGCTCGGAGACGCGCCAGCCCATGACGTCCTCGGTGGCGGGATAGAAGATCGAGCGCGTGGCGACGATGCGCGGACCGGCGCCGCGCCGCTCGCCGGCCACAACCACAGCGGCGGCGCCGTCGCCGAACAGGCCGACACTGATGAGATTGGGCACCGTGAGGTCGTTGCGCTGCCACGTCAGCGAGCAGAGCTCGACGGCGACCACGACCGCGATCTCGTCCGGATACGCGCGCACGATGTCCGAAGCGCGCGCGATCGCGGCGGCGCCGCCGACGCAGCCGAGGCCAAAGAGGGGCAGGCGGCGGACGCTCGCCGGCAGCCCGAGGCGATTGACAATGCGTGCGTCGATCGAGGGGCTGGCCACGCCGGTGACCGACGTGAAGATCAGCGTGCCGACCTCCGCTAGCGGCACACCGGCGCGCTCGAGCGCCGTGCGTACCGCGCATGCGCCCAATTCGGTCGCGACGCGAATCCAGGCATCGTTGGCCTGACCCCACGTGCGCAGCTCGTCGTAAGCTTCGATCGGTAGCGCGAGATGTCGGCCGTCGACGCGCAGCCGTCGGTGTAGCCGCTCGAGCACGTCGGGGTTGGAGAGGCGGTCGCCCCAGTGGCGCTTGAGCGCCAGGAGTAGCTCGCCCTGCGTGTAGTAGTGCGCGGGGAATTCTGTCGTGACGGCGGCGATTCTCATCGTGTCGTGAGCCCCCATCACTCTGACGCGAATCGCCCGAAGAAGTGCATGACGATTCGTTCATATGCGGAGGCCGACATGGCGGTCTCCGCGGTACTCTACGAAGGGGCCGAGACCCTTCGAGGCCCCTCAGGGTGTTAGTCTCTCGACAGAAACCAACGCGGAGGCGGTGAGCCATGGGACTTCTGGATGGAAAGGTCGCGGTCGTCACAGGGTCGGGAAGCGGGATCGGGCGTGGGGTGGCGCTGGGCCTGGCGGCGGCCGGCGCCAGCGTGGTGGTGAACGACTACGGCGTGACCGTCGACGGACGCGATCCGTCGAGCGCGCGCGCGTTCGCCGTCGTCAAAGAGATCGAAGCCAACGGTGGTCGGGCGGTCGCCAACGCCGACAGCGTGGCCACGATGACGGGCGGTCAGGCGATCGTCGACGCCGCGCTGAATACCTTCGGCGATCTCCACATCGTCGTCTGCTGCGCGGGCATCCTCAAGGAACGGATGATCTTCAACATGAGCGAGGAGGAGTGGGACTCCGTCGTCGCCGTGCATCTGAAGGGCCATTTCACGGTCATGCGCCCGGCCACGCGCCACATGCGCGAGCACAAGTACGGGCGGATCGTCACGTTCACCTCCACCGCCGGCCTCGAGGGAAGCCCGGGCCAACCGAACTACTCGGCGGCCAAGGAAGGGATCGTGGGTTTGACCCGCTCGACGGCGCTCGCGATGGCCAAGTACGGCGTGACCGTGAACTGCATCTCGCCGACCGCCGAGACGCGCATGACCGAGCGGCTGCCCGATGGCCGACGGGCGCAGGCGGCGGCGCCGCCGGAGGCGATCGCGCCGGTCGTCGCGTTCCTCGCGAGCGATCGCGCGGCTCACATCACCGGTCAGATCCTGCACGTCCGCGGCAACCAGGTGTCGCTGTGGTCGCACCCGGCGCCGATCCGCGCCATCACGAGCCGCGAGGGATGGACGCCGGAGGGGCTCGCCGATGTCTACGACTCCGCGCTCGGCCAGGATCGCTTGCGGCGCATCGATGCGCTCGGGATCACCTGGCCTCCACGGAGCTCCTAGCCGCCTACGGCGGTCGTGGCTCGTCGTCCAGGGCGCGAAGGCAGGTTTCGGCGTCGGCGCGACCCAGGGCGAGGGCGCGAGCGATCGCGTCGGAGTCGAACTCGAGCGGGCGCAGCCTCAGGGGCGCCGACGGCGTGAGGATCTGGACGTCGGTGGCCGGGTACTTGAGGCGCGCCAGCTCGACGTCGCGGTTGATCTGATGGAGCATCGCGGTCTCGAACGCCTCCTCCATCGACCGGCTGAGCGTCGTCGGCCGCGTACCGTGCTCGTCCGGCGAGTAGCTCATCACGACCAGCGCCCGCTGTACCGGCGCCGCCTCGAGAGCCTCGAGCACGGGCGCGCGACCGGTGAGGCCGCCGTCGACGAGGAGGGCGCCGTCGACGTCGACCGCCGGAAAGAGACCGGGAACCGCCGCCGCCGCGACGAGAGCGTCCAGGGTCACGGTCTGATTGTCGAAGACGCGCGGCGCGCGCCGCGTGAGATCGGTCGCCATCACCACGAGCCCGATGGACGAATGGCGAATCCGCTCGAGCTCGACCGTCGCCGTGATCAGCTCGCGCAGGGGCCGCGGATCCAGGAGGGACGTGGAGTTCCTCAGCGCCCGCAAGGTGAGCCAGCCCGGGAGTAGCCCCGCCAGGAACGTGGGCGCGCGCATCGCGTAGACCTGATCCTGAGTGATCGCGCGCCACGTGGCTTCGAGCCGGTCTGCTCGCCCGGCGACGATCATCGCGGCGCTCAGGGCGCCGGCCGACGAGCCCGCGACGAGGCGAATCGGCAACCCGTGCTCCGCGAGCGCCGCGACGGCTCCCGCCTCGTAGGCGCCTTTCGCACCGCCGCCTGACAGGACCAGGGTCGTCGGCAGGTCGCGGCCCGTCGTGATCGGGATACACGTCGCGCGCGCGCTCGGCGGCGCCGCGAGCGCCAGGACGATCAGCGCGATGGTGAGGCGCGTTCTCAGCGGGGAATCCTCAGGGCGCGAGCATGGCGGTGAGCGAGCCGACGTCGTCGAGCGACTCGACGTCCTCGACGACATCGATGACCTTGCGGGCACCGGCGTCGCCGAGGATCGGCCCGGCGAGGCTCACGAACTTGGCGACGATCTCGTCGCGCGGCACCGGGCTCAGCGCGTCACCCCGAACCACCGAGGTCGTCCGCTCGAGCGCTTTGCCGCCGCGGAGCACGAGCCGCACGTGCGCGGTCGGGGCATCGGCGCGCCGTGGCGTCATGTCCGAGCTCGTCCGGATCTCGACTCGCCGCGCGAGGGCGCGGATGCGCTCGTCGGCGAGCGCCTGCGCGTCGAAGGCCGGCGGATCGGTGCGCCCGAGCACGAGACCCGCCGCGACCGCCCACGGGATCGAGAACCGGGCGGCGAGCGAGCTGGCGGGGGCGGGCGCGCCCATCCGCACCGCGAAGGGAATCGTGACGATCTCCACCTTCTCGACGTCGTCGCCCGAGAGCCGATAGGCGCTCCGGAGCGCCATGACCGCGTCGAGCGCGAAGTGATTGAATCGGCAGCACGCGTGCAGCTTGAAGTAGTTCTGCTCGATGCGGTATCCGCGCCCGCCGCCGGCGCGCGTGAGCTCCTCGATCCCGGCGACGGCCAGCTCCGGCTCGAAGCGCTCGGCGAGAATGGTGCCGTACACGTCTGACGGCGCGTCGCCGAGGCCCGTGAACCCGCAGCGCTCGAGCTCGACCGCCAGGATTCCCTGGAACGCCGAGCGGCCCGGATACAGATTGCGAATGGTCGCGCCGTCCAGCGCCGGCGTCCACGTGTTCGCCGGGCTCATCGATGCGGCGAGGTTCATGGCCGCGCGGACCGTGCGGGCCGGCGCGTCTCCGAGCTTCGCGACGGCGACCGCGGTGCTGATCGTGCCCCACGTGCCGTGCGAGTGGACGTTCGCGCGCACGGTCGTCGCGCCGCCGATCCGCGAGCCGATCTCGTAGCCGGCGACCACGCTCTCCAGCAGCCGCCGGCCGTCGAGGCGGCGCTCCTCGGCGACGGCGAGCGCACCCGGCACGACGTGGATGGCCGGATGGCCGCCGCCCAGGCGGCTGCCCTCGTCGACCTCGAGCGCGACCCCCGCGGTGGCGTTCGTCAGCGCCGCCCAGAACGCGTCGGCCTTCCCGCGATGACCGAACACGGTCGCGCCGCCCCTCGGCGAACGCCCGGCGGCGAGCCGCGCGAGCTCGCCGTTCTCGGGCATGGCGCTGCCGGCCACGATGGCGCCGAGCGTGTCGAGCAGCACGAGCTTGGCGGCCCCCACCGTGGACGCGGGCAGCGCGTCGAAACGCGTGGCGGCGACGAAGGCCGCGAGCCGATCCAGATAGTCCACGGGATCGGCGCCGCTCAGGCGACGGCGCCGGCGATCGGCGGGGTCGGGCCGCGGCGAGGCAGGAACCGGCCGTATCCCGGCTTCTGCTCGAGCTCGCCGGACGGATTGAGCATCACCTGGCCGCGCACGAGCGTCATCCACGCGCGACCGCGCATCTTCCAGTCCTCGTAGGGCGTGAAGCCCGCGATACCGAGATGCTGCGACTGCTGGATCTTCCACTCGGGCGTCGGATCCCAGATCGTCAGGTCGGCGTCGGCGCCGGGCCGGATCGTGCCCTTCTGCGGCCAGAGACCGAAGACCCGCGCGGGATTTTCGGCCATCACGCGCGCCAGCCACGTCGGCGGAAGGCCGCGCTTCACGACGCCTTCGTTCCAGGCGAGGGGGGTGAGCGTTTCGAGCGAGGGCGCGCCGAACGGAATCGGCTTGCCCTGGGCGTCGACGAAGATGTTCTTCCGCCCCGGCTCTTTCGCGGCCGGCACGCGCGGCGAGTGATCGCTCGCGAGATTGGCGATGAAGCCCTGCGCCGAGCCCTCCCAGAGCGCCGCGCGATCCGGCCCGTCGGCCGGCCGGAGCGGCGGGCCGATCTTGGCAAAGGGGCCCAGACGCTCCATCTCCTTGTCGGTGAGGAGTAGATACTGGGGACAGGTCTCGCACCAGACGCGCTGGCCCTCGGCCTGGGCCCGCTTGATGCGCTCGAGGCCGAGCCGCGTCGACAGATGCACGACGTACACGGGGCAGCCGGTCAGCCGTCCGATCAGGATCGCGCGGTTGATCGCCTCTTCTTCGGTCCAGTCCGGACAGGTCGGGGGAAAATCGGTCGGCGCGGTGCGGCCCTCGGCGATCGCCTTGTCTTCGAGGTAGCAGAGGACGTCGCCGTTCTCGCAGTGCAGCTGGCAGAGGCCGCCGAGCTCGGCGAGCTTCTCCATCGTCTTGGCGATGAACTCGTCGGAGACCATGCGCTTGCCGCGCTTCTTGTAGGTCATGAAGAGCTTGATCGACGACACGCCCATGCCGAACGCCTCGGGGATGCCCTCTAGGATGTAGGGCTCGTGATTCAGGATGAAGTGAAAGCCGAAGTCGAGCACCGAGAGCGATTCGGCTTCTTCGCGCAGACGCGCGATGGCCTTCGGCAGCGTCTCGCCGTCGTCGTAGGTGACGAAGGGGAGGAGCGTCGTGAGTCCCGTTCGCGCGGCGGCGAGCGGCGCGGTGCGCCAGTCGTCGTACTCCGGGCCGATGTGAAGATGGCAGTCGATGAGTCCCGGCAGCACGAGCTTGCCGGACGCGTCGATCACGCGGTCGGCCTTCGGCAGGAGCGAATCGGGTCCGATCGCGACGATCTTGTCGCCGCGGATCGCCACGGCCGCCTCGACGACGTCCGTGCTGGTCACCACGCGACCTCCGCGAACGACGACGTCGACGCCGGAAGCGCTCATCGATGCGGCTCCTTCTCGGTGACGGGCTTGAGCATCTCGCCGTAGTGCTGTGGCTGGCGGCGCCCGAGGAAGTTCCAGCGCTTGCGGAGCGGCGCCATCTGCTCGAAGTCGATCCGCGCCGTGATGAGCTCGTCGCCCCGGGTGGCGGCCTTCGCGAGCACCTGACCTTGAGGATCGATGATGCACGAGCCGGCGATCAGCTCGACGCCGTCCTCGACCCCGGCCTTGGCGACGCCGACCACGAAGCAGAGGTTCGCGTACGCGCCGGCCCGCATGCAGAGCTCGTTGAGGTCGAGCGCCAGCGCCGAGATCGGCGTGTTGTAGCCGATCAGGATGATCTCGGCGCCCTGCAGGGCGAGCGCGCGATAGCTCTCGGGATAGCGGCGGTCCTGGCAGATCGCGATGCCGACCTTCGCGCCGGCCGCGTCGAACACGCGATAGCCCGTGTCGCCGTGGGCGAAGTAGTAGGGCTCGTAGACTTGGGCAAAGCCGTCGGCCGCCTTCGTACCGGGCAGATGGATCTTGCGAAAGGTACCGCAGAGGCGCCCGTCGCGATCGGTGAGGAGCGCCGTGTTGAAGTACTTGCCGTCGGCCTTCTCGCAGAAGCCGACATGCACGGCCACCCGCGCGGCGGCGGCGCGGCGGAGCAGCAGCTCGAGCGCCTTCGGCGGCACCTCGGTCTCGAAGAACTGATCGAAGTCGGAGCGGATGCGCTTGGGGAAGTAGGTCGTCAGCGCCATTTCCGGATACACGATGAGCTCGGCGCCGTCGCGTGCCGCGGCGTCGAGAAGGGCCAGCATCCGATCGACGATCGCCTCCCGGGGCGTGCCGTCCTGGTTGGGGCCCATCTGAGCGGCGGCGACCTTCAGATAGCGAGGCATCGCGATCCTCCTCTGGTGCGGTCAGGCCGTAATTCTACCGGAGCCTGGACCGGAACGGGGGGACCACATGTATGCCGTTGCAATGAAATGTGCACGGATTTTCACAGTCGCCGCGCAGCCTCGGAGGCGCGGCGGCTCTCGCGCCGAGAAACGGACAGAAGATTCTGGCCCTTGTGAGCGAGCGTCGGGGGCTCGCACGGGTTAGCCAACGCCAAGTCCTTGGCACACATCTTGCCCAGTCGGGCAACGGCGACGCAATTCCTCGAGAGGAGAATGAATGAAAATCTGGCGCGGTTGGATCCCCGTCCTGGCCATTGCAAGCCTTCTGGTGGTGCTGGTGCACGCCGATGCGGCGGATCTCAAGGACAGCACGCGGAAGCACAAGATCGTCTACCAGCTCTCCGATGCCGGTGTCGACAAGGCGAAGTTCGTCCTGGGCAATATCCGCAACCACGCTTCCGGCGTCGGCGGATGGCAGAACGTCGAGGCCCTCGAGCTCGTGGTCTTCGGGCCAGCGCTGAAGTCGTTCGTCCAGGGCTCGATGGATCCGGCGCTCATGCAGATGCTGGACGCACTGCAGATGCAGGGCATGACGTTCGGCGCGTGCGGGAACACGATGAAAAATTTCAGCATTACGGCGGATCAGCTGCCGCCGAAGTCACACATTTTGCCGCAAGGCGGTGTCGTCCGGATCATGGAGCTCCAGGAGCAGGGATACATCTATATCCGGCCGTGACCGGCGTGATTGGGGGACCGACGATGCGTAGAGCGCTACTGGCGATTTCGATCGTGTGCGTCGCGATCTGGTCGGCGGCTCCGGCCGTCGTGCTCGCTCATCCACACGGAGACGAGCCGATCACCTTCGGTATCGCGCCGCAGCAGGAGCCGGAGAAGGTCCGTGAGATGTGGCAGCCCTTCTTCCGCTATCTCGAACGGGAGGTGGGCCACCGGTTCGCCTTCGAGACCGCCCCGTCGATCGAGGAGTTTCAGCAGCGTGTGCTCGAAGGGCGCTACGACATCTGGTGGGGTAACCCGCTGACGTACATCCAGGCGAGCAAGCGGCTCGGCTACGTGGCGATCGCGCGCGACACGACCCGGATCGCCGGTCTGCTCGTCGTGCTCAAAGAGGGCGGGGTCAAGTCGCCGAAGGAGCTCGCCGGCAAGAAGATCGCCTATTCGGCGCCCGACGCGATCGGGGCCACGCTGCTCGTGCAGAACTATCTGGCCCGCGTCGGCGTTGCGCCGGACCAGGTCGAGACCATCTACACGGGCTCACACCAATCGGCCTACCGCGCGGTTCTCGACGGCAAGGCGGCGGCTGCCGGCGGTGTCCCGCGGAGCTTCAATGCGCTCGATCCGGCCCAGCGCGAGAAATTGGTCGTGCTCGCGCGCACCGAAGAAGTCGCGCCGCAGCCGTTCGCGGTTCATCCGCGGCTGTATCGGAGCTACGTCACGAAGATCCAGCGGGCGCTCCTGAAGCTCAACTGGGCTCCCGAGGGCAAGGAGATCCTCACGTCGATTCAATACAAGGAGATCGTCGTCTCCAACGATTTCGACTACGACATCCACCGCGACGTTGCGCAGCGGCTGAAGATCCCCTATTGAGTCGCCGTCAGAGGCGGGAGCCAATGCGGTCACCGAGGGGCCATCATGGCGGATGACGTGAGCGCGCGCGCTCGTGCCGGGCAGCGGGTTCGCGATCGCTATCGCATCGTGCGCGAGCTGGGGGCCGGCGCCTTCGGGACCGTGTGTCTCGCCGAAGACGAGACGACCGCCCAGCGAGTCGCCATTCGATTTCTCCCGCGCGGGCTCGCCGCGAAGCCGAGCGTCGTCAGGATGGTCCAGGGCCTGGGCCGGCCGATCGCAGTCGGGGCGTCGGCCCACCCCGGACTGGTCCGCGTTCTCGATTTCGGGGAAGCCGAGCCCGGCGAGCCCTTCGCCGTCATGGAGCTCGTCGAGGGCCGGCGCCTGAGCGACATCATGTCCGAGGGCAAGACGCTCGACCTCGCCACCGCGCGACGCTGGGCGCTCGATCTCGGCGCCTCCGTCGAGGCGATCCACAACATGGGTCTTGTCCACGGCGGCCTCTGTCCCCGCAACGTCATGATCCTTCCGGACGGCTACGTGAAGCTGATGGACGTCGAGCTGATCGGCTTGCTGGAGGGGCCCACGCCGCAGACCGTCCTCGACGCGCGCCCGGCGGAGTATCTCGCGCCCGAGCAGATCCGTCGCGGGCCGGTCACCGAGAAGACGGACGTCTATGCGCTCGGATCGATCGTCTACGAAATGTTCACCGGAGCGCCGCCGTTCCGCGCGGCGAACCGGGACGGCGTCATCGCCAAGCAGCTCACCGCGCCGCCGCCTCCAATGAACCAACGGCGCGCCGTGCCACCGTCGACCGAGCGCATCGTCATGCGGGCGCTCGAGAAGGATCCTGAGCTCAGGCCATGGATGCACGAGATGCTCAATGGCCTCTGGGGTGAGACGAAGGCTCCGGCGACTCGCGATTGGAAGCGCCCCGCCATGATCGGGGGTGGGGTCGCGTTCGCGGCTGCCTTGCTCGTGGTGTTGGTGACGTGGGTGTTGCTCGGATCGCGGCCGTCCGGGCCCGTCACCGCGCCGCCAAGGGAACAGGCGGCGGCCGGCACGTCGCGGATCACGGGCCCGCGGGCGGGTGCGGCGCCGGCCTCGACGCGCACCGAACCCGCAGTCCGACTGCCGGCGCCGGTGATGGT
>CAYVHH010000094.1:0-6831 GCA_964450175.1 uncultured bacterium
TCGCCCACGAACACCGGGACGAACGCGGTCAGGTCCGGAAGATGGTTGTTGCCGTGATACGGATCGTTGAGGAGATAGACGTCGCCCGGTCTCACCCGCCCCTTGAAGGCGTCGCGCACGGACTCCACCGCCCATGGGATCGCGCCGACGTGGATCGGCACGTGCTCGGCCTGCGCGATCAGCCGCGCGCTCGCGTCGCAGAGAGCCGTCGAGAAGTCACGGCTCGAGTTCAGGATCTGGGAATAGGCGGTGCGCAGCATCGCTTCGCCCATCTCCTGCACGATGGCCTCGAGGCGATGCGTCAGGACCGACACCGTGACCGGATCGCTCATGGACTCCAGATCTACGCGATCGCATCGCCGGGGTCAACCGGCTTGGCGAGCGGCGACGGGACCGCGATCCCCGGTTCGAGCGCGCGAGGGTCGCGTCGGCGGGTGCGCTCGGCTCAGGCGGCCGCGACGGCTCGCGGCGCGGCGGCGAGCGAGATCAGCATCTCGAGGTGCTGCAGGTCGAACGGCTTGGGCACGTAGGCGAAGATCCCGCCCGCGAGCGCATCGGCCGCGGAGCGGTTGTCCTCGTTGCCGGTCAGCATCAGCACCGGCGTCCGGAGGCCGCGCTGCCGCATCTGCGCGAGGAGCTCGAGGCCGTTCATGCGCGGCATGTACATATCGAGCAGGATCAGGTCGAACTGGGCGCGCTCGAGCGCGGCGAGACCCTCGGCGCCGTCGCGCGCGGTCTCGACGGTGTAGGCGTGGTCGTGGCGGAACAGGCCGAGCGCGTCCTGGAGCACCTGCACCACCGCCGTATCGTCATCGACGATCAGCACGCGCTTGGAGCCGCGCGCGGCGCCGGCGAGCATGCCCATCTCAGAGCCCCCCCACGAGGTTGCGTCCCTGTCGCTTGGCTTCGTAGAGAGCGTGGTCGGCGCGCTTGATCAGGTCGGTGACGTTTCCAGGGTCATCGGGGTACCCGGCAACGCCGAAGCTGGCGGTCAGCGGTCCGTGCTCGAACGGATAGCGTTCGATGATCGCGCGCATCCGCTCGGCGTATACCAGCGCCGCCGCCTTGGTGGTACTCGGCAGCAGGGCGATGAACTCGTCGCCGCCGTACCGTGCCACGACCGAGTCCCGCCGCGACTGGCTCGCCAGGAGCTGCACGACCTGCTTGAGCACGTCGTCGCCGGCGCCGTGGCCGTAGCGATCGTTGACGGCCTTGAAGCCGTCGAGGTCGAGCAGGATCAGCGAGAGCGGCTGTTGATAGCGGGCCGCGCGGCTCACCTCTTCGTAGAGCCGCAGCATCAGATAGCGCCGATTGTATCCGTCGGTGAGCGGGTCCTTGAACGAGAGCTCCTCCAGCCGGGCGCTGCGGACCGCGATCGCCGCGTAGGCGGCGAAGGCCCTCGCGACGTCCTCGAGGCGAGGATGGAACGGAACCGCCTGGCCGTCGTGGCCGATGGCGTTGATCAGCTGCAGGACGCCGAGATTTCGTTGCGCCGCGTCTCGCAGCGGCACCGCCAGCACCGAATGGGTCCGATAGCCCGTCGTCAGATCCACGCGCCAATTGAAGGTGTAGGGCGCGTCACTGGGGATGTCGTAGGCTTCCGGCACATTGACGACCTCACCGGAGTTCGCGACATAGCCCGCGAGGCTCGGCACGTCCAGCGGGAGTCGCTCGACCTCGAGGCGCTGCTGCATCTCGTAGTCGCCGAGCCGTCGGGTACCGACTTCGTTCTGGACGACGGCGAAGCGGAGATGCGCGCCTTCCCGCAGAAAGAGCGTCGCGGCTTCGGCGCCCGTGAAACGGCGTGCCTGGGTGACGATGCGCTCGAGCACGGGGGCGAGCTCTCCTTCGCTGCTGATCGCGATCCCGAGCTGCAGGAGGTCTTCGACCATCCGCGCCTCGTGTTCCCGGCTGGTCGCGCCCATGACCCCGTTGAAGCTCAGATTTCCCGTCCTCGCTCCCGGGATGTCCATGATCCGAGTAGGGGTAGCATGCGCAGTGCCAGACCGGGGTGCGTCGGAAACAGCTGAAATTCCGGTAAGACTTCGACCGGACAGGTGCGTAAGCCGATCTCGACCGGTCAGTTTCTGCTCAGGTCGGCGACTTTCCTCTCAGAAGCGGCAGCGTCACCATATTCCGGACCCAACCGGGTTCGCCTAATCCACCGGATCGAGGTGCGTGACCCGCGGCTGGGCCCCTGAACGGCCCTGCTCGTCCGCGACCGCGAGAAGCCGGTACACCAGCACCGCGTCGCGGACGCCTTTGAACCGCTCCAGCCGGCCCGGCCCGACCTCGATCCGGGACGCCACCAGATTCCGGATCGCGTCGGAAAGGAGGACCTTACCCCCGAGCGTCAGCGCCTGGATGCGCGCCACCAGGTTCACCGCGGGCCCGACCACGCCGTACTTCACGCGCTCGGTACTGCCGATGTTGCCCGCGACGACCGGTCCGACGTGGAGCCCGATACCCATGCTGAGCTCGGGCAGGCCGCGCCGGCTATTGTCGGCGTTGAACTCGCTGAGCGCCTGCTGCATGGCATGGGCGCAGCGCACCGCGCGCTCGGCGTCGTCCGGACGGCCGAAAGGCGCGCCGAACAGCACGAAGATCGCGTCGCCGATGAACTCGTTGATGATGCCGCCGTGCTGAATGATCACCGGCGTCATCTTGGCGAGGTACTGGTTGAGCAGGCCGATCATCGCCGGCGCGCCGAGGCGTTCCGAGAGCTCGGAGAAGCCGCGAAGGTCGGACATGAGCATCGCGACCTCCCGCACTTCGCCGCCGAGCTGCAACGCGTCGCGGTCGCGCAGGCATTGCTCGGCGAGCTCCGGGCTGACGTAGCGTCCAAAGGTTTCGCGGATGAAGTCGCGGTCGCGCAGGGCCTGCACCATGTCGCCCATCGCCCGGGCCAGCACGCCGATCTCGTCGCGGCTTCTGGGCACGACGGTCACGCTCAGATCGCCGTGACGGATCCGGCGCGCGTGACGCGCCAGCTCCTGCAGCGGCCGCGCGATCCAGCGCGCCAGCATCACGCCGCCGGCCGCGGCGAGGAGCAGCGCCAGCAGGCCGAGCGCGAGCGCGACGCGAGCCTCGGCGTCGACCTGCTCGGTGTAGTCGGTCGCGGGGACGACGACCTCCACCACCCACTGCAGATCACCGACCGAGATGGGTACCGCGCGGGCCAGATATGTCTCGCCCTGGTGCTCGAACTCGTACGTGGCGTCGCTCACCGGGGTCTGTCGCATCGCGGCGGCGGCGAGCTCGGCGTCGATGACCTCTCGACGCGAGGCGCCGGAGCCCTCGCGCCCGACCAGCAGAGCCCCCTGGGCCGTCGCGACGAACACGCGCCCGCGCGAGGACACTTGCAGGTCCTTGAACGCGCCCGCCAGCCGGTCGAGCGAGAAATCCACGGTGAAGACGCCCTTCACCCCGCCGAACACGTCGAGAACCGGCGCAGCACAGGTGACGCCGAGGCCGCCGCCGGCGTAGAACTCGTACGGCTCGGTCCAGACCGTCCCTCGCCGAGCTTCCGCGGCCCGAAAATACGGCCGCTCGGTCGGACGGTAGCGATGGTCGTCGGAGCGGCGCACGGGCTCTCGGCGGCCATCCGGCAGAATGCGGTCTTCCTCGAGCCGGATGCGCCCTCGATACGGGAAGCTCTTGTTGATGTAGACGTTGTCACGAGGATCGCGCCAGGCGCCGAGAAACCGGTTCAGGCGATCGCCGTAGCTCACCCAGCTCAGGTGCGGATGCGCGTGCAGCACGGCCAAGGTGAACCGCTCGAGCCCGCGATCGTCTCCCAGATGGAGCTGCCCTTGCTGCACCATCTCGGCGCCCAGGCGCGCCGTCGCCGCCGCGTCCTCGAGCACGCGGTCGGCGTGGGCCGCGGTCAGCCGGGCGGCCTGGGCCATCGCCGCGTCGAGCAGCGCGCGCGACCGTGCGCGCTGATCGCGCCAGGCCACGCCGCCGATGATCGCGCCGGTGAGACCGGTGAGCAGCACCACGAGCCCCACGAGGGCCAGGGTGAATGGAGGACGGCGGCGCAGGCCTCGAGTGAGAGACGAGAAGGTGGTCAGGGAGACCACGTTACCGTCCCGACCGGGTCGGGTCAAACTATGCGAGGTACACGAGCGGCTCCGCGCGACGGGTTATGTCGCCGGTCGTGACCCGCCGTACGCCTCGCTCGGGCCGTAGCGGCTGTCCTCAAAGAGCAGCCTGGCGCGCGCCCCGACGACACGGCTCCAGTTCGCGAGCGCGGTCTCGGACCACTCGCCGTCGGGCCGGGGCTCGTCGTCGAAGCTGTCGTAGGTGTCGACGCCGCGCATGAGCATCGCGGGCTGGCGCACCTTCGCAGGCTTCGCCCAGGTCGGCAGCATCTCCACGAGCAGCAGGAATCGCCGGTCGGGCCCGAAGTTTCCCGCCGAGCCGTGGACGAGTGAGTTGTCGAACATGGCCATCTCGCCCGGATGAAGCTCGAAGTCGACCGCGTTCGACTCGTCGAACGGCTCCGTGATGTACTGCCCGCGCGCCAGGATGCTCTTCGGGTCGTCTGTCTCCTCGTGACGCAGGACGCCCCACGTGTGGGAGCCGGGAATTCCGCGCAGGCAGCCCTGCCGGCTGCCGCACTCGGAGAGCGCGAGCGCGCCCAATACCACCGGGACGGCCGAGCCGTAGAACGAATCCTGATGCCAGCCCGCGAAGGTCTCGCCGTCGGCCTTCTTCACTCGCCACGCCATGCTCCAGCAACGGAGGTTCGGCCCGATCAGGTCCTCGAAGATGTCGAGGACGTACGGGTCCTCGGCGATGTCGAGCACCCACGGACACAGCAGATGCGATTTCGTCTTCATCTTCTTGATGTCCGGCACGCGCGCCTCCAGCGACTCGAACCGCTCGCGAACGTGGCGCGCGCGCTCCGCGCTCATCGCACGGACGGGCGACAGGAACCCATCGCGCTGGAACGACTGCACCTGGGCCTCGGTCAAGATCTTCGGCACGGCGTTACTCCTCCTTGTCCCTCGAGAAGAGCTCGTCGAGCTTGCCCTCGTAGGCGTGGTAGTCGAGGAAGTGGTACAGCTCGGCGCGTGTCTGCATCGCTGAGACGACGCGCTTCTGTGAGCCGTCTCGCCGGACGGTCTCGTAGACCGAGAGCGCCGCCGCGTTCATCGCGCGAAACGCGGACAGTGGATAGAGGGCGATTCCGACTCCGGCGCCCGCCAACTCGTCCACGGAGAACAGCGGCGTCACGCCGAACTCGGTGATGTTGGCGAGAATCGGAGCCCGAGCCGCGTCGGCGAACCGGCGGTACACCGCCAGCTCGGTGACCGCCTCCGGAAACACCATGTCCGCGCCGGCCTCGACGCAGGCCACGGCGCGGTCGATCGCGGCCTCGATCCCCTCGACCGCCAGCGCGTCCGTCCGGGCCATGATGACGAACTCGGGATCGGTTCGCGCATCGACCGCCGCCTTGATGCGGTCGACCATCTCGACTTTCGCCACGATGGCCTTGCCCGGCCGGTGCCCGCACCGCTTGGCCAGCACCTGATCCTCGATGTGCATCGCGCCGGCGCCGGCCGCGATCAGTGATCGGACGGTGCGCGCGATATTGAACGCGCTCCCGAACCCGGTGTCGGCATCCACGAGGAGCGGCAGCCGCGTCGCGCCGGTGAGGCGCCGCGCGTCGGTGAGCACGTCGTCGAGCGTGGTGATGCCGAGATCGGGCAGCCCGAGCGATCCCGCCGCGACGCCGCCGCCGGAGAGGTAGATCGCCTTGAATCCCACGCGCTCGGCCATCCGCGCGGCATACGCATAGATGCACCCGACCACCTGTAACGGTCGCTCCTCCGTCACGGCCGCCCGAAACCGCGCCCCTGCCGAGCCCGAGCTCATGCCCAGACCATACAACAACCGGCGAGTCTTCGCCGAGGGCCCCGCGGCCGAACCGGGAGCGCCGACGACCACCACGCATCGTTCGTGACCCGCACGCCATGTGAAAGGGCATGGAGTGGCTTCCGCGAGGCACGGGCGCCGCGGTGGCGCCGTCGCCGGGCGGCGCGATCGGTCCGTGTCGGAATTCGAGCCGAGGAGTGAGGACATGACGAGGCAACTGGAAGGGAAAGCGGCCGTCGTCACGGGCGCGTCCAAGGGGATCGGAGCCGCCATCGCGAAGGCGCTGGCGGACGAGGGCGCCTCGGTGGTCGTCAACTATTCGTCCAGTCAGCAGGGGGCCGATCGTGTGGTCGCGGAGATTACGGGCCGCGGAGGCCGGGCGATCGCGGTGCAAGGCGACGTCTCGAAGCCGGAGCACGTCGAGCGCCTGTTTTCAGAGGCCGAGAAGGCCTTCGGGCGACTCGACATCCTGGTCAACAACGCCGGCGTCTACCAGCTGACGCCGCTCGAGGGAGTGACCGAGGATCTTCTCCACAGGCACTTCAACCTCAACGTCCTGGGCCTGCTGCTGACGACCAAGGAGGCCGCGAGGCACATGGGATCCGAGGGCGGGAGCGTCATCAACATCGGCTCGGGCGTGAGCACGATGCAGCCTCCGAATTCGGCGGTATACACGGCGACGAAGGCCGCCGTGGACGCGATCACCGGCGTGCTGGCGAAGGAGCTCGGCCCGCGGAAGATTCGTGTGAACTCGATCAACCCGGGGATGATCGAGACGGAAGGGGTGCATGCTGCCGGCCTCGCCGGAAGCGATTTCCAGAAGATGGTCGAGACGCAGGCGCCGCTCGGACGCATCGGGCGGCCGGACGATGTCGCGCCCACGGCCGTCTATCTCGCATCGTCGGATTCGAAGTACATGACCGGCGAGCGGCTGGTGGTGTCGGGGGG
>CAYVHH010000095.1:0-4597 GCA_964450175.1 uncultured bacterium
CGGCCCCGACCGCAGCGACGCCCACCGTCGAGGTCGAAGCTCCGCGTCCGCAGGGAATTCCCGGCCTCGGCATGATCCAGGAGGTCGACGATCTGAGCCGGGCGATGGCGAAGCTCTGGATGGGTGAGGCGATCATTTACAAGGGCCGCCGCGTCGCCGTC
Source organism: uncultured bacterium (assembly GCA_964450175.1). Taxonomy (GTDB): domain Bacteria; phylum Methylomirabilota; class Methylomirabilia; order Rokubacteriales; family CSP1-6; genus AR31. The sequence goes on from CAYVHH010000095.1 coordinate 162, forward strand.
TCGATCATGAACTCTCGGGTCCCGGTCACGGGCACCCTCGTCGACGTCACGCTCGAAGGGCTCCTGGTCGATCAGGACGGCGGCAAACAGGTCGCCGTCAGCTTTCCCCGTCTTTCCGGCATCGACCTCGCGTAGCCCTTCATTTCGATCGCCGCGCCTCGGCCGGCGGAGCCCCGCGACGCCTTGCGGCGCGACCCACGTTCGCCTGGCCGCACGCCCCGAACTGACGTACGATACGCGCACGTTCACGAGCGCCGCCTCGGGCGGGCCACGCCCCGCCGGGAGCGGGGCCCTGCCGTCCCTGGGACGAGTCGATGAGAGGAGCACGCGATGCCGTATGACCTGGTGATCAAGAACGGCACGGTGATCGACGGATCCGGACTACCCCGCTACCGAGCCGACGTGGCCGTACGTCACGGACGCATCGCCGCCATCGGTCGCATTCGCGAGGCCGCGCGCGAGGTGCTCGACGCCGACGGTCAGGTGGTGACCCCAGGCTTCATCGACGGCCACACGCACATGGACGCCCAGGTCTTCTGGGATCCCTACGGCACCTGCTCGTGCTGGCATGGCGTCACCACGGTCGTGATGGGTAATTGCGGCTTCACCCTGGCGCCCTGCGGCAAGTCTGAGCGTCATCTGGTCGTGCGCAACCTCGAGCGCGCCGAGGACATCGCGGCCGAAGCGATGGACGCCGGCATCGACTGGACCTGGACGACGTTCCCGGAGTTCCTGGACCGCGTCGAGCTGCTTCCCAAAGGCATCAACTACGCCGGCTACGTCGGTCACTCGGCGCTGCGCACGTACGTCATGGGCGAGCGCGCCTTCGAGAAGGAAGCTGGTGAGGACGACCTGCGCGCCATGGAGCGCGAGCTGCGCGACGGGATTCGCGCCGGTGCCATCGGCTTCACGACCTCGCGCTCGCCGAGCCACGAGACTCCCGATCGTCGCCCGGTCGCGAGCCGTCTGGCCTCGTGGGACGAGGTGCGCCGGCTCGTCGGCGTCATGGGCGAGATGAATGCCGGCGTGTTCGAGCTGGCCGGTGAGCGCGCCGGTGGAGATCCCGACCGCCTGCGCGACTACCACGTGCGGCTGCGCGATCTGGCCGTGGAGACGGGCCGGCCCATCACGTGGGGCCTGTTCAGTCGCCGCGAGGAGCCCGATCTCTGGCGCACCTACATCGCCTTGCTCGAGGAGACAGCGGCCCGCGGCGGCCGCATGTTCGCGCAGGTGCACAGCCGCGCGCTCACGGTCGTGCTCTCGTTCAAGACCAGCCTGCCGTTCGATCGCTTGCCGGTCTGGCGCGAGCTGCGCGCGCTTCCGCTCGAGCAGCAGAAGCAGCGGCTGCGCGATCCGGAGCTGCGCCGCCGGCTGGTCGAGGCCGCGAAGGAACGTGACGAGCGGCGGCCCATCGGGGCCGAAGCACGGCCGGCGTCGTACGAGTGGATCTTCGTGATGGACACGCCGGAAGGACCGCACCGCTCGGTCGCGGCGGTCGCGCGCGAGCGTGGCATCGACCCGGTCGAGGCGATCATCGATCTGGCCCTCGAGAAGGACCTCGACCGGTTCTTCCTGCAGCCGATCGCCAACGAGAATCAGGAACACGCCCTCGAGCTCATGCAGCATCCGCGGACGGTCGTCACGTTCTCGGACTCGGGCGCGCACGTCTCGCAGATCATGGACGCCTCGCTCCAGACTCACCTGCTGAGCCACTGGGTGCGGAGCAGGCAGGCCATCGGCCTCGAGCAGGCGGTGCGCATGTTGAGCTTCGAGCCGGCCACGCACTGGGGGTTCTGGGATCGTGGATTGATCCGCGAGGGCATGGCGGCCGATCTGCTCGTCTTCGACCCCCAGACGATCGCCCCGGAGATGCCCGAGGTCGTGCGCGATCTGCCGGCGGGAGCCCGCCGGCTCACGCAGCGGGCGCGCGGCATCGCGGCGACCGTGGTGAACGGCGAGGTCGTGCTGCGCGACGGCAAGCCCACCGGGGCGCTGCCGGGGCAGCTCCTGCGCGGCCACGGCCGTGCGCGGTAGTGCGCGACGCCGGCCGTCGGGGCCCCCCCGCCGGCCGGGCCGCGACTCTAGACGGAAAACGTAACATCGGCAAGTCGGTAGGGGACAACCCGAGGGAGGTCAACGTCATGAGCTGGACCCTGGAGAAGTTCGCGGCGGCCTGTCAGCAGGCGCTCACCGAAGACCCCGGACCCGCGGGCCGCAAGAAGGTGTGCGCGGTCGTCCAGGAGGTTCTCAAGGACGAGGCGTTCGTCAGCAAGTACGTCGGTGACGATGTCCCCGAGCGCAAGATCCTCTACGAAGACCCCAAGCTCGGCTTCTGCATCCTCGCCCACGTCTACGCCGGCAAGAAGGAGAGCAATCCGCACGATCACGGACCGTCCTGGGCGATCTACGGCCAGGCGCGCGGCGAGACCGTGATGAGCGACTGGGCGCTCGTCGAGGCCGCCAAGCCCGACAAGCCGGGCAAGGTACGCCTGGCGACGAGCTACACACTCAAGCCCGGGATGGCACACGTCTACAACGAGGGCGACCTGCACTCGCCGCGCCGCGAGGGACCGACGCGACTGATCCGGATCGAGGGCACGAACATGGACAAGGTGAAACGCCTCGCCTACGAGCGCGTGTGAGCACAGGAGGAATCCGATGGCGGGCCCGCTGAGCTACGGAGTCGTCGAAGGCTGGGAGCAGCTTCCCAGCGGCTATGCTCATCGCGACGTCGCAGGAGTCGCGATCGACGGTGAAGATCGCGTCTACCTGATCTGTCGCGGGGATCATCCCATCATCATCTACGACCGGAAGGGTAACTTCCTGGGCTCGTGGGGCGAGGGCCAGTTCACCCTGCGAACGCACGGCATCACGGTCGGACCGGACGGCCTCCTGTACTGCTCGGACGACGGCAACCACACCGTGCGCAAGTTCACGCCGCAGGGCAAGCTGCTGATGACGATGGGGACGATGAACAAGCCGTCCGACACCGGCTACGACGGCAAGAACACCGCGACCGTGTCGAAGGCAGGCGGTCCGTTCAACCGCCCGACGAATCTCGCGGTGGGACCGAAGGGTGAGCTCTACGTGTCCGACGGCTACGGCAACTGCCGTGTCCACCTCTTCTCGCCGACGGGCGAGCTCAAGCGCTCCTGGGGTGTGCCGGGTCAGGGGCCGGGCGAATTCTTCCTGCCCCACGGCATCGCGGTGGCGTCCGACGGTCGCGTCTTCGTGTGCGACCGCGAGAACGATCGCATCCAGATCTTCAGCCCGGACGGCGAGTATCTGTCCGAGTGGACCGACACGCGGCGCCCCACACACGTGGTCTTCGACGCGCTGGGCCGCGCGTACGTCTCGGAGCTCTGGTGGCAGCCGGGGCAGACCTCGCGGCGCTATGGTCCCGCCGGCGAGATTCGCTCGGGCCGCGTGAGTGTCTACGACCGCGACGGCCGCGTGCTCGCCCGCTGGGGCGGGCCGGATCCGACGGCGGCCGGCAGCTTCGCAGCGCCGCACGGCATCGCGGTCGACTCGAAAGGCGACGTGTACGTCAGCGAGGTCACGTGGACGTTCGCGGGAAGCCGCGGTTACGTGCCCGAGAGCTGCCACACGTTCCAGAAGTTCGCGCTGAAATCCTGATCTCCGTCGCGCGATCGCGCTGAGGAGCTGGACCGGCGGCCTCGGAGCCGCCGGTCCTCTTTCCTGCTCGTGGCCACTCGGTGGTTTCTCCTGGCGATTCTCACCGGCTCTTACGGGGCGGGCGCGTTCGGCGTACTCGGGATCTCGCCGCTCACGCCGAGCCTCGTCGCCGGCTTCGGGCTGACGCGGCTCCAGGTCGCGCTGATCGTCCCGTCGATCTATCTCGGCGGCCTTCTCTTCTCGCTCCCGGGCGGCCGCCTCGCCGACCGGCTCGGCGCGCGGCCGAGTCTGCTCGGCGGCTTGCTGATCGGCGCGGCGGGTCTTGCGGTCGGCGCGCTCTCCCCGGGCTTCGCGACCTTCCTGCTGTGTCTCTTCCTCGCCGGCATCGGCTGGAGCGTCGTCAACCCAGCGCTCGGCAAAGCCATCATGGATCTGTTCCCGGTCCACGAGCGCGGCATCGCGATGGGCATCAAGCAGATGGGGCTCACCCTCGGCGGCATCGCCTCGGCGCTGGTGCTCCCGCGTGTCGCCGCGGCGCTCGGTTGGCGCGCGGCGATCGCCACGTGTGGCCTCGTCGTCGCGGTACCCGTCGTGCTCACGTGGCGCCCACTCGGTCGGCTCGACGACGCGCCCAGCGCGAGAGCACCGAGCCTCGCGCGTGACGACCGCGGTGCCAGCGCGTGGGCCTGGGCGCGGCGACCGGCGATCCTCGCCTTCTTCGCGAGCGGCCTCGTGCTCGGCATGGTCCAGGCCGCGGTGCTGAGCTACCTGCCGCTCTTCACCATCCAGGCCCTCGGCTT
>CAYVHH010000096.1:0-6558 GCA_964450175.1 uncultured bacterium
AGTTGATCGACACGCTGCGCGACCGTGGGCTCCGGCTCACGCGGCCCCGCCGGATCATCCTCGACGTGGTCCGCGCGACCGACGCGCATCCGACGGCGGCGTTCGTGTACCGGCGCGTTCGGCGCCGCCTGCCGCGCGTGAGCCTCGCGACGGTCTACCGCAACCTGAGAATGCTGGCCGCCGAGGGGTTCCTGGCCGAGCGCGCCGACGAGGCCGGCATGCGGTTCGACGGCAACACCGGCCCGCACGATCACTTCACGTGTCTGACGTGCGGACGGATCTACGACGTTCCGGCGCCCGCCCCGCGGGGCGCACGGCGCCGGCTGCCGGCGCGCGCCGGCTTCGAGGTGCTCGATCACCGGACGGAGTACTACGGCCGCTGCGGCGCCTGCCGCCGGCCGCGCGGCGGATCATCCCTTACCCGACGAAGGAGGAACCATGGCAAGCCTCAAGGGCACTAAGAGCTTCGAGAATCTCAAGGACGCGTTCGCCGGCGAGTCGCAGGCGAACCGGCGGTATCTCTACTTCGCGCGCGTCGCGGACATCGAGGGCTTCCCGGACATCGCGGGCCTCTTCAAGGACACCGCGGACGCCGAGACCGGCCACGCCTTCGGTCACCTGGACTTCCTGAAGGAAGTCGGCGATCCCGCGACCGGCGAGCCGATCGGAAAGACCGAGAAGAACCTGAAGGCCGCGGTGGCCGGCGAGACCTACGAGTACACGCAGATGTACCCCGGGATGGCCAAGACCGCGCGCACCGAGGGCTTTGCCGAGCTCGCGGAGTGGTTCGAGACGCTCGCCAAGGCTGAAAAGTCCCACGCCGGGCGCTTCAACAAGGGTCTGCAGCAGATCGCCGGGAAAGATCCCGCCGAAGCGATTTAGCTACGACGGGCTCGCGGTGGGCTGGGCAGCGCGAGGGGTCGCCGGACCACGCGGCGCACTTTCGCTGCCCCTCGGCGGCTGGGCTCCATCTGGGCGCGCGGCGTCCGTATAGCCCGGCGCGGGAACGGGTCCGGTCGACCCCTCGCGCTGCCCAGCCCACCGCGAGCCCGTGCGGTAGCCCAACGCTCACGGTTCTTCCATGGGAACGCTCGATATTCGGAGTCCGGAGTTTTGGGATCTCGGCGCGGTTGATAAGGAGCTGCGCCGGGTTTACGACATCTGTGGGGGGTGCCGGCGGTGCTTGCCGCTGTGCCCGTCGTTCAAGGTGCTGTTCGATCGGATGGACGTCGAGGCGGTCGACGGCGACGTCGACAAGCTTCCGGCCGGTGACGTCAAGGAAGTGGTCGATCTCTGCTATCAGTGCAAGCTCTGCTTCAACCACTGCCCGTACACGCCGCCGCACCGGTGGGAGGTCGACTTCCCGCGGCTGATGCTGCGCGCGCGCGCCGCGCAGGCGCGCAAGACCGGCGTCAGCCTTCAAGACCGGATGCTCGGTAACGCCGACCTCGTCGGTAAGCTTGGCAGCCTCGCGGCGCCGCTGTCCAACTGGATGAACGAGCTCGGCGTGCATCGTGCCTTCATGCAAGCCGTCGTCGGCATCCACAAGCGGCGGAACCTGCCGAAGTTCTCGCGCCCGACGTTCTCGTCCTGGTTCAGAGGACGCACGCGCTCGCCGAACGCTCCGATGACGGCGCCCACCGGCGGGGCGCGGCCGTCGGCGCGCAAGGTCGCGCTGTTCGCGACGTGTAGCGTCGAATACTACGAGACGTCGACGGGCCGCGCCGCGGTGAACGTGCTCGAGCGGAACCGCGTCGACGTGAGCCTGCCGGAGCAGCGGTGCTGCGGCATGCCGTATCTCGACGGCGGCGCGGTGGACGAGGCCAAGGTGCTGATCCGGGAGAACGTAGCCAGCCTGGCGGCGGCAGTTCGCGAGGGGCGTGAGATCGTGGTGCCCGGGCCGACGTGCAGCTACATGCTCAAGCAGGAATACCCGTGGCTCGACGGCTCGGCAGACGCCAAGCTCGTGGCCGCGAGCACGCGGGACATCTTCGAGTATCTCGCGAAGCTGCATGCCGCCGGCGAGCTCGACACGAGCTTCACGAAGCCCGTCGGGGCCGTGACCTACCACGTGCCCTGTCACCTGCGGGCGCAGAACATCGGTCACAGGTCGGCCGACGTGCTGCGCGCGATTCCGGGCGCGTCGGTCGACGTCGTCGAGAAGTGCTCGGCGGTGGACGGCACCTGGGGGTTCAAGAAGGAATACTACGAGCTGTCGATGAAGCTCGCCAAGCCGCTGTTCGAGGCGGTGACGACGGGCGGGCCCGTGGCCGCGACGGACTGCCCGCTGGCCGCGCTTCAGATCGAGCAGGGGACCGGTCGGAAGCCGAAGCACCCGGTCGAGGTCCTCGCGGCGGCCTACGGGTTCGAGGAGTAAGGTGATGAAGCTGCTGGAGCTGTCCGAGATCCTGAATCTTGTCGAGTACGAGAAGGTCCGTGCGACGCGCCGGCGCGAGATCGTGGCGCTGAAGCAGGCGCGGCGGGTGTCGGTGGGCCGTTACCTCACGTTCGTCTTCGAGAACCGGGCGACGGTCTGGTTCCAGATCCAGGAGATGGTGCGGGCCGAGCGCATCGTGGACGAGTCGAAGATCGCCGAGGAAGTCGAGGTCTACAACGGGCTCCTGCCGCGGCCGGGTGAGCTGGCGGCGACCCTGATGATCGAGATCGATCAGGCGTCCGAGATCAAGCCGGTGCTCGACCGGCTGCTCGGCATCGACACGCGCGACTACGTGAAGCTGACCGTGGGTCCCCACGTGATCGTCGGCGAGTTCGAGAGCGGCCACTCGGACGAAGAACGCGGCAAGCTCAGCGCAGTGCACTTCGTGCGCTTCGCGCTGCCGCCGGCCGCGCGCGCGCGTTTCGCCTCCAGCGAGGTCGCGCTGGTCGTCGAGCATCCGAACGAGCGCGCTCGCACCGTCCTCTCGGAGGAGACCAAGCAGAGCCTGCGGGACGATCTGGCGTGAGGGCCGCGCCGCTGGCGTGGCTCGCGCTGGCCGTCACCGTGGGAGGGTGCTCCGACGCGGGGCTCTCGCCGGTCGCCGAGCGGGGACGTCAGACCTATCTGGCCAACTGCGTCGCGTGCCACAACACCGACCCGACTCAACCCGGCCCCGTCGGTCCGCCGCTCAAGGGCTCGCCGCGCGAGCTCCTCGAGGCGAAGGTGCTGAACGGAACCTACCCCCCCGGCTACACGCCGAAGCGGCCGACGAAAGTGATGGTGCCCATCCCGACGGTCGCCCCGGAGATCGCGGCGCTCGCCGAATACCTGCGCTGACGGCCGCCGGCCGAGGCGCCCGGCAAATGGCGAAGGCCCGGCGGGATCCCGCCGGGCCTTCGCGTCGAGCGTCCCGCCGATCAGCCGGCGAAGACGATCTTGAGCGCGATCGCGAAGATCGCGGTGAGCACGAAGCCTGTCCAAAGCGTGCCCTTGACCGTGGCGAGAAGCTTCTTGCCCGCGCTCGCCTTGTCCGGCGTGGCCGGTCCGACGACCGCGTTGCCCTCGACGATGGCCAGGATGATCAGGAACACGAGCAGCATGACGATCTTTGCCGGCCGCGCCGATGGCGTGAAGAAGGCGAAGTGGCTCGCCGAGCCCATGAAGAACAGCATCGGGATCGAGAGCATCGTGTTGGTACGGGAGGCGACACCGCCGCGCGCGCCGCGCGCCGCCGCCTCGGGGATGGCCTGGCCGCCTTCCTTCACCCGGGCCGTCGACGCCATGACCATCTGCTGCGCCGGCCAGATGATGAACCACACGTTGAACCACATCAGACTACCGATGACGCCGCCCATGAAGATCGCCCAGCCGTACGACGTGGCGAAGAACGGCTGGATTCCGAACTGGCCCATCCGGTGCAGCAGATAGAGCCAGCCGGTGATGAAGGTCAGCATCGCGCCCCAGCGGAACCACCAGAGCGCCCGACTAACGAGCCCGCCCGCGATCATGCCGGTCCGCACCGGCGGCTCGGCCCCAGCGAAGAACGGGACCTGCACGAAGTTGAAGTAGTACAACATCCCGATCCAGGTGATGCCGGCCAGAAAGTGAAACCAGCGCAGTAGGAACAGCCAAGCATCCATTCTTGCCGCCTCCTCGTCGCGTGGTGGGCTACAGGCTACGGCTCCTCGTCTTCGTCATCCTCCTCGACGTCGTCCTCGGCGTCGTCGTCGGGCTCGTCCTCGTCGATATCGTCGAGGTCGTCGTCGTCTAGGTCGTCGTCGTCGAGATCGTCATCCTCGAAGTCGTCATCATCGTCGAAGTCGTCGTCGTCGGCGTCGTCCTCGTCGTCGTCGGCGTCGTCGTCCGGCTCTTCGGCGTCTTCGGTATCGTCGCCCTCGGCCGTATCCTGGCGTAGCTCGGCGTCATCGTCCCACGGGTGTTTCCGAAACTGCATGTGAAGACTCCTCCGGATGAATTGTCCGGGCGGATTATAGCAAACGTCTTCCCGGCCAAGCGGATACCACGATGGCGATGCGGCGTGGCCCGTTCAGCTGATGCGCGGCGGGCATCCGGTTCTGGCTGAAGGCCGCGGTCGCGTCCCTCACCAGGGTGACGTGGTAGCCGAGCTCCATCGCGAAGCGACTCGTCGCGTCGCGACAGGCATTGGCCGGCACGGCGGTCACGATCACTTCGGTGATGCTGCGCTGCTTCAGGTGAAAATCCAGATCGGAGCTGACGAAGCCGTTCTGGGCCAGGGTCGCTTCTTGATGACAGGCCTCGCCCGAGTGCGGCGCGAAAGCCGGGGTCACTCGCCACCCCCACCTGCCTTTGGCGAACGCTTGCTTCTTGCGTGAGGCGACCTGGTCCTCAGCTCAAGTGCGGCCTGGAGCCCGGTACCCTCGCTGTGGTTGCGGCGATCCTACGCGGGGATCGTAACACTACTGTGGCGCTAGGGAACCTGAACATCTAACCCGGGCGGGCTCGCGTGTCTCGGCGGTGGAGTGTTCCGGCGGCGGCCCTTTCATGAGGCGCTGTCACGGTCGACGGCTGCACGTTCTCGGGCAACGTCGCCACAGGCGGCGGCATCTTCACCCCGGGGACGCTCACGGCCCACGACAGCGCGTTCTATGGCAACGGGCCGCCGCGACCTTCCAAGGCGGCGCGCTCATGGTCGACACGGAGACGTACACGATCTCCCACCGCACCATCACCACAACACCGCGTTGTTCCCCGGCGGCTTCGGCGGTGGCATCGGTAATTTCTTCGAGACGGTCGTCGGTCGTCGTCAAAGATAGCGAGAGTCCTTCGGGTTCGCGCCTCACGTCCACCCAGCGGACTTGCCGAGGTCCACCAGCACCTGACCGTCGATCACGGTCGCGACATCGCGGCCGGCCGATCGGAAATCCGGATCGCGTCGAATGGGAATTGGTGAGAGGGAGATGACACTCACCGTCATCGGTGTCCGTCTCGTGACAGCTCGTTCGTAGACTTCATTGCCGGTGATATCGGCGAAGGCTGCGGTTCACAACGTTTGTTGTCGAATAGATCTCTGGACACATCTTTGGCACCGGCCTTGCGAGAGAGCCCGCCCGATTCAATCCGATGGGCTCACGAGCGCACGAGACGGATGTCGACGAAAAGGGCATGCACGTGTACCTGACCCTTTCCACTGCCATAGCTCTCGCGAGGTTGACCATGGGAACAAATTCTAGGAATCTGCCAGCGTTTCGTCTCCCCGGCCGCGGCGTCTTCTGACGCGCCGGCTCAATTCCTAGTCCGCTCCACGAGCAACTCGCAACAGCGCGTGGGATTCACTCGGGATCTCAGCTTGGTCACACCGAGCGTTTGACGTTCCTGCTCGTTGCCTGCCAGTGCAGTGCACGCTTCGTTTTGGGGGAAGCACGCTAAACATGCCGAGAGTCTGGCGCAAGGCAGGTTGCCGTCCGAAGTTTGTCCGATGGCTTCGCGCTATCGGTCTGGCGCTCAGCGGAGCGCTCCTAATGGCAGGCCCGGGCCACGCGGGCGTACTCGATGCCTCGTGGACTGCTCCGACCTCGAACACCGACGGCAGCGCGCTGACCGACCTCGGATCTTATCGTGTCTACTTCGGCGGTTCGCCCACTCCGTGCCCCGGCTCCTCTTTCGTTTCGGTGACGTCTCCGACACCGAGCCCCCAGCCTGGACAGACGGCTAGTGTTCGGCTTACCGCGCTGACTTCGGGAACGCTCTACTACGTTGCAGTGAGCGCGGTCGACCTCAACGGCAACGAAAGCGCATGCTCGACCGCAGCAAGTGCCGTTGCACAAATGACTTTCGGCGTGACCCCACCCGCGGCCGTGAATTTCGGCAACATCAACGCGGGCAGCGTCGCCACTCAATCGTTCACCGTGACGAACTCTCGAGGCGGTACTGTCTCGGGAGCTGTATCCGTCGCCGCGCCGTTCCGCATTGTGTCCGGGAGCCCGTTCAACCTGGTCGGACTCGGCGCCACCGCCACCGTCGTGGTGAGCTTCAATCCCACGACTGCCGGGGTCACGACCACGAACCTCAGCTTCACCGCCGATGGCGACACGATCTCGCGGGTCGTGAGCGGAACCGCCGTCGGCGGCCCGGTGCCGGCG
>CAYVHH010000097.1:0-13841 GCA_964450175.1 uncultured bacterium
AGGTCGAGGCCCTGGATCCAGGGCCAGGGGTCGCCCATCGCGGGCACCACCATGTCCAGCAGGATCAGATCGAACCGCTCCCGGACCAGGAGGTCGTACGCCTCGACGACGGAATAGGCCGGGGTGATCTCGTACGCGTGCCCGTGCTGGAAGCGGGCGAAGATCTCCTTCAGCAAGCCGATCAAGACCGGCTCGTCGTCCACGATGAGGACCCGCTTCGTCACGCCAATCGGTACACCTCGACCTCGACGGACTTACCCTTGACCCGCACCGCCGGGAGCTCCACGAGCTCGAACCGGCCGTTCAAGCGACGGCGCGTCTCTCCGCTCACGAGAATGTCGGAGCCGAATTCCTTGTTGAGGCTCTGAATGCGCGACGCGAGGTTCACCGGGTCGCCGACGAGCGCGTACGCGTGCCGCTCGGCGCTGCCGATGTTGCCGGCGAGAACCGAGCCCGTGTGGATCCCGATGCCGTGGCGCAGCGCCACCTTGCCGACGCGGACGCGCGCGCCGTTCCACACCGCGAGGCGCCGGCGCATCTCGAGCGCCGCGCGCACGGCCATCTCGGCGTGCGCGGGGTAGGCGACCGGCGCGCCGAACGCCGCCTCGATCTCGTCGCCGATGAACTGCAGCACGAGCCCGCGGTGCGCCCGGATCGCCTGATCCATCTGTGTGAAGTACTCGTTCAGGTCGCGAACGACCTCGCGCGGGCTCGTCGCCTCCACCCACGGCGTGAAGTCGCGCAGATCCGCGAACAGGATGGTGACCTCCTGCGCCTGCCCCTCGAGCGAGACGCGGCCGGCCAGGATCTCGTCGCGGATCTCGCGGCTCACGTATTTCCCGAACGTCTCTTTCAAGAACTCGCGCTCGCGGAGGCCGCCCACCATGCGATTGAAGCCCTCGGCCACGGCGCCGATCTCGTCGTTGGTCACGACCGGACAGCGCGTCTCGAGATCACCCTGCTCGACGTCGCGCATGGCGGCGCGAAGCTGACCGAGCGGGCCGGCGACGCTCCCGGCGACGTAGAGCGAGAGCCCGACCGCCGCCAGGATCCCGACCGCCACGATGAACACGATGAAGGCCAGCATGTTCTCGACGATCCGCGGCGCCGCCGCCGGGTCCACCCCCGGCAGCGCGGCGGCGCGCGTGTAGGCGAGGACGCCGAGGAGCGAGAGCGGGACGACGCTCAGCATGACGAAGATCACCAGGAGCCGTACCCGCACCCCAAGCCGGAAGACGCCGGGCACCGCGCTCAGGTCCCCGCCCGGAAAGAACGTCGGCAGCACGCGGCGCCATTGGTGCTCGACCGCGAAGAAGACGAGCGCGGCGGTCACGGTGCCGGCAACGCACGTGATGCCGAAGATCAATCGCACCGAGCCAGCCGGCGTGAAAAAACCCCGGAGGGCAGGATAGAGCATGCCCCAGGTGAGGCCCGCCCCGATCCACCCGGCGAACGTGAGCGCCGCGAACACGTACGGCACCATGAGCGCGCGCCGCCGCGCGAGCGCGGCGCCGGCACCTGACGCCGGCACCGGGCCGTGCAGGGGACGCGACCAGTACGAGCCCCACACGATTCCGGCCGATATCAGCGCGGCGAAGCCGACGACGAAGAACGCGATCTCGCTCCGGGAGATCTTCGCCTGGAACTGCGGATCCGTGAAGTCGACGAACCGGAAATAGAACCAGGTCAGCAGCGCACCGACGAGGTTGCCGAGGAGCTGCGTCCACCTCAGCGCCGCGAACACGCGCCGGACGTCCATCCGCCGAAAGTCTATCCGAGGCCAGGCCCGGCGCGCGTGGTAGATTGCGATTCGACATGATCGGCAGCTCGCCGCGCCGGAAAGAGGATCAGCGCCTCCTGACGGGCCACGGACGCTACGTCGACGATCTCACGCGCGAGGGCACCCTGCACCTCGGCGTCGTCCGGAGCACCGAAGCCCACGCGCGCCTGACGAAGGTCGCGACCGCGCCCGCGCGCGCCATGCCGGGCGTGGTGCTCGCCTGGAGCGCCTCGGATCTCGGCGAGATCGCGCCGAACATGCCGACCGCATACGGCGGCACGCAGAAGGGGCGCGCCTGGGCCCAGCCGGTGCTCGCGCGGGACGTCGTCCGCCACGTGGGCGAGCCGGTCGCCGTGGTCGTGGCCGAGACGCTCTACCAGCTCGCCGACGCCCTCGACGCGGTGACGGTCGAGTACGAGCCGCGGCCGGTCCTGCCGACGGCCGAATCCGCCCTGGCCTCGGGAGCGCGCGTGCACGAGGGCTGGCCCGACAACACGGCGGTGGTGGCCCGCGGCGCCGTGGGCGACCCCGAGCGCGCGATGGCCGGCGCGCACCTGGTCGTGCGGGAGCGTCTTCGCCATCCCCGCCTCAGCGCCGTGCCGATCGAGACACGCGGCGTCTTCGCGTATCGCGACCGGGGCGCCGGCACGCTCGTCGTGTCGTCGTCGACCCAGAGCCCGTACACGCTCCGCGACGTCGTCGCCGCGGCGCTCGGTCTCCCGGTCGAGGAAGTCCGCGTCATCGTCCCCGACGTCGGCGGCGGCTTTGGGCCGAAGGGACCGATCTATCCCGAGGAGATCCTGGTCGCGGCCGCGGCGCACCGGCTGGGGCGGCCAGTGAAGTGGGTCGAGAGCCGCCGCGAAAGCCTCGCGTGCATGGGCCACGACCGCGAGCAGAATCACGACGCGCGCATCGGCTTCGCGCGGGACGGCACGATCGTCGCGGTCGACGCCACGTTCGTCGCCGACGTGGGCGCCTATCCGCTTCAGGGCGACGGGCTCACTGCCAACACGGTCAACCACCTGCCGGGTCCGTACCGCGTGCCGCACTATCGCAATACCGGCACGAGCGTGGTCACCACCAAGACCTTGAACGCCGCATATCGCGCGGCTGGGCGACCCGAGGCGGTGTTCGTGATGGAGCGCCTGATGGACATCGGCGCGCGCCGGCTCGGCCTCGACCCGGCCGACATCCGTCGTCGCAACTTCGTGCGCCCGGCGGACATGCCGTACCGACCCGGACTGACCTACAAGGACGGCGTCGCGGTCACCTACGATCCCGGCGATTTCCCGGCGGCCTTCGAGCGCGCGCTGACGCTTCTGAACTACGGCGAGTGGCGTCGCCGCCAGGCGGCGCGCGCCGGCGGGACTCGCCGCATCGGCGTCGGCCTCGCCTGCTACGCGCAGGGCACCGGGCTCGGCCCGTACGAGGGCGCGACGGTTCGGGTGGATCCGAGCGGCAAGGTGTACGTCTACATCGGCGTGACGGCGCAGGGTCAAGGTCACGCGACGACCCTGGCGCAGATCGCCGCCGCCGAGCTGGGCGCCGCGTGGGAGGACGTGCAGGTCAACGCCGGCGACACCGCGCTCTTCCCGTTCGGCATGGGCACCGGGGGAAGTCGCGTGGCCGCCAACTCCGGGCCCGCCGTCGCGCAGACCGCGCGCGAGGTCCGCGAGCGCGCCACCAGGGTCGCCGCCGAGATGCTCGAGTGCGCGCCCGAAGACGTGCGCATCGAGCAGAGCCGGGTGCACGTCGTCGGCATGCCGCATCGGGCCGTGAGCCTGGGCAAGGTCGCGCACGCCGCCGTGAAATCGAAGGCGCTCAAGGCCACCGGCGAGCCCGGGCTTCACGCGTGCACCTACTTCTATCCCGACACCGTCACCTGGGCATTCGGCACACAGGCCGCAGTGGTCGAGGTCGACGTGGAGACGTGCGAGACCCGCCTGCTCGCCTACGCGATCGTTCATGATCCGGGTCGCGCGATCAATCCCACGATCGTCGAGGGCCAGCTGCAGGGCGGCGCCGCGCAGGGCATCGGCGCCGGGCTCATGGAAGAAGTCGTGTACGACCAGAGCGGTCAGCTCCTCACCGGCAGCCTGATGGACTACGCGATCCCGAAGGCCGACCAGCTGCCCCCACTCGCGGTCCTGCTCGACGAGCACCCCTCGACCATCAACGCGCTCGGCATCAAGGGGGTCGGCGAGAGCGGCGCGATCCCGGGGGCCGCGGCCATCGCGAACGCTATAGAGGATGCAGTCGCGGATCTCGGCGCGAGCATCCTCGAAGTGCCGGTCACCCCAGCTCGCCTGTTCGCCGCTCTGGCTCGCTAGCCCCGCGGTCAGACTTCAAGACGCTCGCGTGTCACTGTGGCAGGCACAGCCCGCTCCCCGCCGCGGTGAACGCCGCGAGATTTCAAGCATCTCGATTGGCAACCGGCTTGCGTAGAGGACTCCCAGCGCCACAACGGCGGAAGAGCGTCCACCCGACGAGCCGGAGGTGCAGAGTTGGCAAGCAGCTTCTCCAAGGAACCCACCAGTCATCGGGATGCCGCGGTCGTCAACTCGCTCATCAAGAAGCTTCGGCCGTTCGATACCTCGTCCTCGTATGGGTCGGAGCGCGTTTCGGTGACCGGCACCCGACCGCTCGGGAGCATGCGTCCGATCAAAGCTCCGATGTCGACCGTGGCCGTCTGGTCGTGTGTCGCCCTGGGTGTTCTGCTGGGCGCCGCCCTGCCCCAGTGGCCCTATGCCAAGGCCTGCGGCTTGTGGCTGGCTCTCTATATGGCCGCCGCCGGCATCGTCGTGGTGGCGGGACTCTGGGGCGCGCACGTCTCCTGGCGCAGCCGACTCGGCTTCGCGCACGTGATCGCGGTGTGCACGATCATCTGGGGGCTCGCGCTCACCGCGCATGAGGTACTGCCGCGCGTGGGCTATGCGAAGGAGCGCCTCGCCTGGCGCTGCTACGATATCGGCCCCGTCCGCTAGCGCTCGCCCACCTACGCTCGCGTCCGGGGATCGAGCGCGTCGCGCACGGCATCGCCGACGAAGCTCAAGCCCACCACGGTCACGAAGAGCGCGGCGCCCGGCCCGAAGACGATCCACGGCGCCTGCTGGAGATAGCCGCGGCCGGCGTTGATCATGCTGCCCCACGAGGCCTGCGGCGGCTGGATGCCGAGCCCGAGGAACGACAGCGACGCTTCGGCGAGGATCGCGAAGGCCACGCTCAGCGACGCCTGCACGATGATGGGATTGATCGCGTTCGGCACCACGTGTCGCGCCGCCACCCGCCAGCCGGATGCGCCCAGCGCCCGCGCCGCATCGACGTACTCCCGCGCCGTAATCGTGAGCACCTGACCGCGCATGAGCCGGGCGAACGTGGGCGTGTAGACGACGCCCAGCGCCAGCAGCACGCCGGTGAGCCCGGCGCCCAGCACCGCGCCCAGCGCCAGCGCCAGCACCAGCGGCGGGAACGAGAGCACCGCATCCATCACGCGCATCACGAGGCCGTCGACTCGTCCGCCGCAATAACCCGCCACGACACCGAGCAGGCTGCCCGCGCTCACCGCGAGCACGACCGAGACGAGTCCGGCGACCAGGGAGACGCGGGTGCCCCAGATCACCCGGGAGAGCACGTCGCGTCCCACGTTGTCGGTGCCGAGCAGATGCTCGCGGCCCGGCCGAGCCAGCGTGTTGCCGAGGTCCTGGGCGAGCGGATCGTAGGGCGCCACGAGCGGCGCCGCCAGCGCGAGCAGCACCGCGAGGGTCAGCACGGCCGCGCCGAACGGCGCCAGCCGCGCGCGCGCCGCGCGCCGCAGCACCCTCCAGCCCGGCGCGCGCTCAGCGCGACCGGATGCGCGGATCGATCCAGCCATACAGGACGTCCACGATCAGGTTGCTCAGGATGAAGCCGAGGGCGATCAGCAGCACGACGCCCTGGACGAGCGGATAGTCGCGCGCGAACACCGCATCGACCACGAGCCGCCCGACGCCGGGCAGCGCGAAGACGTACTCGGTGATGACGGCGCCGCCGATCAAGGTACCGAGCTGCAGCCCGAGCACCGTGACGACCGGGATCAGCGCGTTCTTGAGGACGTGGCTCCAGATGACCCGTCGCTCCGAGAGGCCCTTGGCGCGCGCGGTGCGCACGTAGTCCTCGGCGAGCGCCTCGAGCAGGCTCGAGCGCAGAGTGCGCGTGACCACCGCCGCCAGCGCGAGCCCGAGCGTGATCGCGGGCAGCGCCAGCGACCTGACCCCGTTCCAGGGCTCCTCGAGCGGATCCGTGTAGCCGGAGATCGGCAGCCAGCGCAGGGTGACGCCGAACAAGAAGATCAGGAGAAGAGCCAGCAGGAAGTTCGGCATGCAGATCCCGAACAGCGCGAACGTCGCGCCGGCGCGGTCGACCGCGGTGTTGCGGCGGATGGCGGACACGATCCCGACCGGGAAGGCGACCGCCAGCGAGATCGTCATCGCGAAGAACGCCAGCTCGAGGCTCGGACGTAGCCGGCGGCCGACGTTTTCGATGACCGGCTCGCCGTTGCGGATCGAGCGCCCGAGATCGCCGCGCACGAGACGGCTCATCCACGCGGCGTACTGCAGGTGGAGCGGCCGGTCGAGCCCGAGCTCGCGCCGGAGGTTCTCCTTCACGGTCGCGTCGATCGACTCCGCCATCATGACGTCGATGGGGTCGCCCGGCGTGAGATGGAGCAGGAGAAACACCCCGGCCGTGACGAGGAGCAGGACCGGAACGGTCGCGCCCAGCCGGCGCAGGACGAACGCTAGGCCAGCCACACGTCCTTGAACCGCATCATCCCGTCGGGGATCGGCTCGTAGCCCTGGACCTTCGGGCTGAAGGCCTTGGGCTCGATCGGATGCACGATGAAGATGTTCGGCAGCTCGTCCTGCAGGATCCTGGTCAGGTCGCTGAAGAGCTTCCGGCGCTCGGCCTGGCTCGACACCTCGCGGCTCCGGTCGAGCAGCGCGTCGATCTGCGGATTCGAGATGCCCGACCAGTTGAACGACGTGCCCGGCGTGGTCTTGTAGAACTGGTACGTGTTGCCGTCCGGGTCCGGGCGGCCGCTCCACTGGAAGCTGATCATTTCGAAGTTCCGGTTGTTGCCGTCCGCGATCAACGTGGCCGAGTCGACCAGCTTGATCTTCATGGTGATGCCGGCCTCGCGCAGCTGGGCCTGGATGACCTCGGCTTCCTGCACGTTGATCGGAATGTTGTTGGTCGTCATCGTGAACGTGAAGCCGCCGGGCTGGCCGCCCTCGGCCAGCTTCGCTTTCGCCCGCGCCAGGTCGCGCTTGATCGGCGCGATCGAGCGGTCGTAGGCCCAGCTCGTCGGCGGGATCGGGCCGTTGGCCGGCACGCCCACGTTGAGCCATACGCCCTTGACGATCTGCTCGAGGTCCAGCGAATATGCCACGGCCTGCCGCAGCGCCTTCGTCGCGAAGGGCGGGCGCGTCAGGTTCAGCTGATACGCGAAGTCGGCCAGCGACGGCACGTCCACGACGACGACGTTCCGGTCGGCCTTGACGGCCGCGACGTCGCGCGGCTGGACGTAGTCGATCACGTCGATCTCGCCGGTCTGGAGACTTTGCAGCTTCACGGTGTCGTCGGGGATCGGCCGGTAGCGCACGCGGTCGAGATAGGGCCCGCCCTGCTTGTTCCAGTAGCTGTCATTTCTCTTGATGAGGAGATGGTCGTCCTTCACCCACTCGACGAACTCGAACGGGCCGGTGCCGGCGCCCTTCGCGTTGCGCTCGAGCTCCGCGCCGCGCTCCTGGGCGGTCTTGGGCGAGACCATCATGCCTGCCCGATCGGTCAAGGTGGCCAGCAGGGCCGCGTCGGGCCGCTTCAAGTTGATCTTTATCGTATAGGCGTCGACCACGTCGACCGAGTCGATGCTGGCGACCTCGCCCTTGCGGACCGACTTGGCCTCCGTCTTCATGCGATTGAAGTTGAAGCGCGCCGCCTCCGCGTTGAAATCGGTGCCATCGTGGAACTTGACGCCGCGGCGCAGCTTGAAGACGACGGTCTTGGGATCCGGCTGCTGCCAGGACTCGGCCAGGCCGGGCTTGATGCCGAGCTTGAGATCGAGCGTGACCAGCGGCTCGTAGATGTTGTGATAGACCTGCCGGTCGATCTTGCTGCCCGAGAAGTGCGGATCCATCGTGGCCGCCTCGATGTAGAAGCCGACTCTCAGGGTACCGCCCTTTTTCGGAGCGTCGGCGGCGAAGACCGACTTCGCACCCAGAGACACCAGCGGCGCGCCCGAGGCGACCGCGCACATCAAGAGAAAATCTCGCCGCGTGGTCATCGCGTCTCCTCCGCGCTCGAAAGTTGCCGTGAGGCGCGAACGAGTATACCCTGCCGGCACACCGGCCCAGGAGGAGTCACATGAAGCTCGGGATCTGCCTGCCGCACTACGGCCGTCCGATCGAGGTGGGACGCATGCTCGAGGTCGCGCGCCGCGCGGAGGAGCGCGGGCTCGACTCGGTGTGGGTCACCGATCACGTCATCGTGCCCGAGCAGTCGAACGTCATCTACCGGGAGGACATGCTCGATCCGCTGGCCGTCCTGCCGTGGTTGGCCGGCGTCACCAGCCGGGTCGCGCTCGGCACGAGCGTAGTGATCCTGCCCTATCGCTCGCCGATTCCGGTCGCGAAGCTCCTGGCGAGCGTCGACGTGCTGTCGGGCGGCCGCCTCATCGTCGGCGCCGCGATCGGCTGGCTCGAGGGCGAGTTCGAGACGCTCGGCGTGCCGTTCAAGGAGCGCGCGAGCCGGAGCGATGAGGCGCTCGAGCTCATGCGCACGCTGTGGACGCAGGAACACCCGAAGATCCAGACGAAGCGCCACCGCGTGCAGGACGTCGTCGCCTCGCCGATGCCGCTCCAGAAGCCGCGCCCGCCCCTGTATATCGGCGGCGCCAGCGAAGGCGCCTACCGTCGCGTCGCGCGGCTCGGCGACGGCTGGCACGCGAGCTCGACGAATCACGACGCGTTTCGCCAGGGCGCCGACACCGTCCGGCGGTTCTGGAAAGACGCGGGGCGCGAGGGCGCCCCGTTCCTGTCGCTCCGCATTCCGATCCTGGTCGACGGCGTGCACCGTCCGGCCGTCGACATGAATCTCCTCCGCGGCCGGCACACGCTCAACGGCACGCCGAAGCAGATCGCCGACGAGCTGCGCGGCTTCAAAACGCTCGGCTGCGGTCACGTCGCGCTCGAGGTGTCGTACTCGACGTTCCCGGCGATCCTCGAGACGATCGATCTCGTCGCCGACCGGATTCGCCCGCAGGTCGCCGACTAGACTCCGGGCAAGCTCGGCGTGATCCCCGTGATGTCGCGGAAGCGGGCGACGACCCGTTCCGTGAACGCCGACGCGACGAGGGCGTTTGCCGAGTCCGCGCGGTCCGAGGACATCCGGAGCTCCGCGCGAACGATCGCTTTCATGCACGCGACCGCTCGCTCGGCGAACTCGAGGAGCCGGGCTTCGAGCTCTGCCACGCGCCCGGCGCGCTACCGGCCGACGCCGGCCGTCTCGTCGACGTTCGCGTCTTCGCGGAAGTGCGGCATGACCTCTTCCGCGAAGAGCTGCATCATCTCGAGCGTCTGCTCGTGGCTGGGGCCGGTCATCCCCGAGCAGAGGATGCCGGCCTTGAGCTCATCCGAAAAAACGCGAAGCTTGTCGCGCACCGTGGCCGGGCTCCCGTAGATCAGATAGCCCTCGCGATCCGCCTCGTCGAATTCGAGCTCGCTCGGCAACTTGGGGGGATTCGCGAGCAGCCGCCGCAGCGAGGCCTCGGTCATATAGCCCGGCGGCCGCCAGAACGGTGGATGCATCCGCAGGCCGGTGTTGAACACCCACATCACGTGCTTCTTCGCGAGCTCGCGCGCCTTGGCGTCGTTCTCGGCGACCACGATCGGCACGTTCACCGTGAGCTGGTAGCGACTCGCTTGGTAGCCGTGGCGCTCGCACGCCTCGCGGTACTCGCCGTAGATCTGGGCGATCCGCTTGATCGGGGTGAAGACCATCAGGTACGGGAAGCGGCGCTTGGCCGCCCACTCGACCGTCTCGCTCGAGCCCTGCGACGGGCACCACACCGGCGGGTGCGGCTTCTGGATCGGTCGCGGCCACGGGTTCACGTAGTGGTAGCGATAGAACCGGCCGTCGTACGGGAACGGCCCCTCTTCAGTCCACGCGCGCAAGATCAGGTCGGCCGCCTCGTAGAAGCGGTCGCGCGAGTGCGTCGGGTTGACGCCGGTCGAGAAATACTCCGCGCTGATGCCGCGGACGAATCCAGAGATGACGCGACCGCCCGAGGCCACGTCGAGCATCGCGATCTCCTCGGCGATGCGCAGCGGGTTCTCGCGGAGCGGCAGCCCGTTGCCGAGGATCGCGATCTTCGCCTTCGTCGTCCGGCGCACCAGCATCGCCGCCATCACGTTGGGGCTCGGCATCGTGCCGTAGCAGTTCTGGTGATGCTCGTTCACGCAGAGGCCATCCCAGCCCAGGCGCTCGGCATACTCGAGCTGGTCCAGGTACTGGTTGTAGAGCGTGTGGCCCAGCGCCGGATCGTAGTGGCGATTCGAGAGCGTCACCCAGGACGACGGGGCGTCGTGCTCCATGTAGTAGGGCATCAGATGGAAGTAGTAGAACTTCACGACACGCCCTCACGGCGTCGGCAAAACTCGCCGATCGCCTCCGCCACCGCGTCGGGCTCCTCCAGATGCGGCACGTGCCCGGAATCGGTGAACACGCGCAGGCGCGCGCCGAGAATCTCCTGGGCCCACGTCTCGCCGCACGGGTCGAGCGGCGCCAGCCGGTCGTGGGCGCCCCAGCAGAGGAGTGTCGGCGCGGCGATGCGACCGAGCCGGCGACGCAGGAGCGGATTGTAGAGATACGGATTCCAGCTGACGCGCGCGAGCGCCGTCCCCTGGCGATACTGGAGGGCCAGGGTCTCGGCCGACTGGTCGGCCGGCGCCAGGGCCAGCGCCGCCATCGGGTTCTGGAAGATCGTCGTGACGATCTCGGGAATATCCATGCCGAACAGAAACGGATAGATCCAGCCGTCCACGCGGATACCGACGGGATCGATCAGCACGAGCGACGCCAGCCGATGCGACGCCATCGTCGCCATCTCCGCGGCGATCCAGCCGCCGAACGAGGCGCCCACCAGGTGCGCGCGCTCGAGTCCGAGCCGATCGAGCAGGTCGAGGTAGTGGAAGGCGAGATCGGAGATGTGCTCGATCCACTCCGCGGCCGGCGAGCCGCCGTGGCCGGGATGGCTCGGGAAATACACGCTGAAGTCCTTCGCGAGGCGCTCCTGGAACGCGAGCCAGCGGCCGGCGCCGCCGGCGCCGTGCAGGAACAGGAGCGGCGGCCCCGAGCCGTCCTGGAGCATCTGGACCGGGGTCCCGCGGACCGAAAGCTCGTGCGAGCTCGGCATCTCAGCCGATGAAGAGACCGCCGTTCGGCGAGAGCCACTGCCCGGTGAAGAACGAGCTGTCGTCGGAGACGAGGAAGAGCGCGGTGGCCGCCACCTCGTGCGGCTCACCCGTGCGGCGGAGCGGCGTGCGGGCGATCACCGCCGTGCGGATCAGCGGGGACATCCGCTCGGTCATCGGCGTGTCGATGTAACCCGGGCAGATCGCGTTCACGCGAATGCCGCGCGAGGCCACGTCGCGCGCGACGGCTCGTGTGAAGGCGAGAATGGCGCCCTTCGCGGCGCTGTAGTGCGGCACGACTTCGAGCCCGGTCAGCGCCGCAACGCTCGAGAGGTTGACGATCGCGCCGCGGTTCTTCCGGCTCATCAGCTTGAGCGCCTCGCGCGTGCAGTAGAACGTCCCGTCCACGTGCACCGCGAGCATCCGTCGCCACGACTCGTCGGACAGGTTCTGGGTGACGTCGAGATGGGTCTGGCCGCCCTGGCCGCTCAAGAGCTCCATGATCAGCGCTTCAGACTTCCGGTTGACCTCGGCTCGGTCGTCGCCCGGCCCGAAGGCGATCCCCGCGTTGTTGACGAGGATGTCCAGGCCGCCGACCTCGCGCTCGATCGTGGCGAACATCGCCTTCACCTGGGCGCTGTCCGACACGTCCGCCTTGATCGCCCGGCCGCCGCCCGGGCCTTTCATCGACGCCACCGTCTGCTCGGCCGTCTCCCGCCGTACCTCGTTGACGATGACGTGCGCGCCCTCCTCGGCGAACAGCAGCGCGATCGCCCGGCCGAGCCCCGAGCCCCCACCCGTCACCAGCGCGATCCGGTCCTTGAGCTTCATCGGTCCTCACCCTAGGCCCAAGCCCCCACGCGGTCAAGGAGTCGTGGTAGGGTCGCTGCGGCTGTGCGCGCCGCAGGCCGTCGCGGGGCTGGGGCCCCGCCGGTCGAGGCGCGCCTACAAACGAGAATGCCCAGCTACTCGCTCGGAATCGACATCGGCGGCACGTTCACCGACGTCGTGGTGTACGACCACGACACCGGCCGGCAGTGGAGCCGCAAGGTGCTGACGACCCACGACGATCCGGTCCGCGCCGTCGTGACCGGAGTCGGCGCGATCCTGAGCGACGGCGCGCTCGAGCCACGGCACTTCACGCGCGTCGTCCACGCGACGACGCTCTTCACCAACGCGCTGATCGAGCGCAAGGGCGCCGTCGCCGGGCTCATCACGACCGCAGGCTTCGGCGACACGCTCGAGATCGGGCGCGAGCGGAAGTTCGAGCTCTACGACCTCAACATCGCCAAGCCCGAGGCGCTCGTGCCTCGCAATCGACGAGTCGAGGTCGCCGAGCGCATGCGCGCCGACGGCACGGTGCGCCGGCCGCTCGATCGCGATCAGCTCGCGGCGGCCGTCGAGCGGCTCGCCGCGGGCGGCGTTGGCTCGATCGCGGTGATGTTCCTCCACGCCTACGCGAACCCGATCCACGAGGCCGAGGCGGTGCGGCTCATCGCGGAGCGCCACCCGGAGATCTTCACGACCGCGTCACACGAGGTCGCGCCCGAGATCCGCGAGTTCGAGCGGGCGTCGACGACGGTGGCGAACGCATACATCAAGCCGCTGGCCCACCAGTATCTCGGGCGCATGGCGCGACAGCTCGCCGAGGCGAGAGTCCCGGCGCCGCTCCTGCTCATGTTGTCGAGCGGCGGCCTGACCCACGTCGCGGAGGCCCAGCGGGCGCCCGTGCAGATGCTCGAGTCCGGTCCCGCTGCCGGCGCGATCGCCGCGGCGTTCTTCGGGCGCGCGGACAGCGGCGGCGATCTCCTGGCCTTCGACATGGGCGGCACCACCGCCAAGCTCTCGCTCGTCGACGGGGGCGAGCCGCGCACCGCGTCCAGCTTCGAGGCGGCACGCCAGAAACGCTTCATCGAAGGCAGCGGCCTGCCGATCCGCATCTCGACCATCGAGCTCATCGAGATCGGCGCCGGCGGCGGCTCGATCGCGCACGTGGACGAGATCGGCCTGCTCAAGGTCGGCCCGCATAGCGCGGGCTCCCAGCCGGGTCCCGCCTGCTACGGCGGCGGCGGCACGGAGCCGACGGTGACCGACGCCGATCTCCTGCTCGGCTATCTGAATCCCGACTACTTCGCCGGCGGCACGATCGCCATCGACCTCGAGGCCGCGCGGGCGGCGCTGACCCGGCTCGTGGGGACGATCCGCCTGCCGCTGATCTCGATCGCGTGGGGCATCCACGACATCGTCAACGAGAGCATGGCCAGCGCCGCCCGCGTGCACATCGCCGAGCGCGGGCGCGATCCGCGCGACTATGCCCTCCTCTGCACCGGCGGCGCCGGGCCGGTCCACGCCTGTCACGTCGCCCGCAAGCTGGGCCTGAGCCGCGTGATCTGCCCGCCCTCGGCCGGCGTTGCCTCCGCGCTCGGTCTGCTCGTGGCGCCGGCCCGTGTCGACCGCGTCGCGACGGTGGGGATCCGGCTCGACCGCGGAGATCTCGCCGCGCTGGAGTCGGCGTTTCGCTCGCTCGAGGACGAAGCGCGCGCGGTCATGGGCGACACGGGCCTCAAGCTCGAGACGGCGCGCTTCCAACGGCTCGCCGACGGTCGCTTTCTCGG
>CAYVHH010000098.1:0-4157 GCA_964450175.1 uncultured bacterium
GCCGAGGCGCAGCGCGGACGTTACCGCCTTCTTCATCGCACGCCGGAACGCGACGCGCTTCTGGAGCTGGAGCGCCACGTTCTCGGCCACGAGCTGCGCGTCGAGCTCCGGGTGGATGACCTCCTCGATGTTGAGGTAGATCTCCTTCCCGGTCCGCGCCTGCAGCTCGTTCTTCAGCTTCTCGACCTCGGAACCCTTCCGGCCGATGATGATACCGGGGCGCGCCGTCGAGATCGTGATGCGCGCACGGTTGGCCGAGCGCTCGATGTCGATCTTCGCGATACCCGCGTGGTAGAGCTGGTCCTTGATGAACCGCCGGATCTTGACGTCCTCGTGCAGGAGGTTCGCGTAGTTCTTCGTCGCGAACCAGCGCGAGCTCCAGGTCCGCGTCACGCCGATCCGGAAGCCGATCGGATGTGTTTTCTGACCCATCGCTACTTTTTCTCCTTCGGCTTCCGGGTGGTCCGTGCCGCCGGTTTGCCGCCGCCGCGCGCCGAGCCGCGGCGACCAGTCGTGCGCCGAGCGGGCGCCTCGCGCTCTTCGCGCGCCGGAGCCGGCGCGCTCGGACGAGCGGGAGGCGGCGCGGGCGCCGCGACGACCCCGTTCGTCTCGTCGCTGACGCCGATCGTCAGATGGCTCGTCCGGTGCTTGATCGAGAAGGCGCGGCCCATCGCGCGGGGCTGCACGCGCTTGAGCACGGGCCCACCGTCGGCATACGCCTGGACGACGCGCAGATCGTCGAGGTCACGCACCTGGTAGTTGTGCTCGGCGTTCGCCACGGCCGAGCGCAGCACCTTCTCGACGAGCCGGGCCGCGGCGCGGGGCGTGTACTCGAGCGTCGCCAGCGCTTCCGCCACCGCCTTGCCACGGATCTGGTCGAGTACCAGCCGCGCCTTCCGGGCCGACACTCGGACGAATCGGGCGCGCGCCATCGTTCGCATAGCGATCAGGTCTTTCCGGTCGGCGAGGTCGCCGCCTTTTCAGCGGTTCCGTGCGCCCGGAACGTCCGGGTCATCGCGAACTCACCCAGGCGGTGGCCCACCATGTTCTCGGTCATGTACACGGGGATGAACTTCTTGCCGTTGTGAACCGCGACCGTATGGCCGACGAACTCCGGCGGGATCGTCGTACGCCGAGACCACGTCTTGAGCACCTTCTTCTGTCGGGTACGGTTCAGCTCCTCGATCCGCGCCAGCAGCGTCTCGTCGATGTACGGGCCCTTCTTCAGCGAACGTCCCATCGCGTGCTCCTATTTCTTCCGTCGCGTGACGATGAAGCGGTCCGACGGTCTGGCGCCGCGCCGAGTCTTGTAGCCCTTCGTCGGCTTGCCCCACGGAGTCATCGGATGGTTACCCTTGCCCTTGCCCTCACCGCCGCCCATCGGGTGATCGACGGGATTCATGACCGTGCCGCGGACCGTCGGACGGAAGCCACGCCAGCGGACCCGGCCCGCCTTGCCGATCGATACGTTCTCGTGATCGAGATTGCCGACCTGGCCGATCGTCGCCATGCACGCGAGCGCGACCAGCCGCACCTCGCCCGAGGGCAGCTTGAGCGTGGCGCGGTCGCCTTCCTTCGCGAGCAGCTGCGCCTGCGCGCCCGCGCTCCGGCAGAGCTGCGCGCCGCGGCCCGGCTGGAGCTCGACGTTGTGCACGAGGGTGCCAACCGGGATGTTGCGCACCGGCAGCGCATTGCCCGGCAGGATATCCGCCTGCGGGCCCGACATCACGGTGTCCCCGACGCGAATGCCATTCGGCGCGATGATGTAGCGCTTCTCGCCGTCCTTGTAGTAGAGCAGGGCCAGGCGCGCCGAGCGGTTCGGATCGTACTCGATCGCCGCGACGCGCGCGGGAATCCCGTACTTCTCGCGCCGGAAGTCGACCTGGCGAATCATCTGCTTGGCGCCGCCGCCCCGATGGCGGACGGTGATACGCCCGTAGACGTTGCGCCCGTTCGTCCGCCGCTTGGGAATCAGCAGGCCCTTCTCCGGCTCGGTTTTCGTGATGTCGTCGTACGTGACGTAGGTCAGGTACCGGAGAGACGGCGACGTCGGCTTGACGGTCCGGATGGCCATGTACGCTACGCCCCCTCGACGAGGTCGATCTTGTGTCCGGGCGCCAGGGTCACGATCGCCTTCTTCCAGTCGGCGCGTCGCCCCTCGGAACGACCCATACGCTTCAGCTTTCCCTCGAAGGAGGCCGTCCGGACGGACGACACCTTGACGTTGAACACGGTCTCGACCGCCACGCGAATCTCGACCTTGTTCGCGTCGGGCCGGACCCGGAACGCCACGGTGTTCTGCTCTTCCTTCTGCCGCATGCTCTTTTCCGTCATCAGGGGACGGATCAGGATCTCGCGCGCCGTCCTGCTCATCGCGCCAATACCTCCTCGAGCGCCAGAAGCCCGGCGCGCTCGCACACCACGCGATGGGCGTGCAGCAGCTGGTAGACCGACACATGCGCCGGCGTCTCGATCGTCAGCCAGGGCACGTTGCGCGCCGCGCGCGTCACGGAGCCATCCATCTCGCGCAGGACGATGAGCGTCGGCCGACCCGCCACACCGAGGCCCGCCAGGCGGCCGACCAGCGACTTCGTCTTCCCGTCACGCACGTCCAGGGTCTCGACCGCCGACAGCTCGCCGGCGGCGATCTTCGCGGCCACCGCCGCCCGCAGCGCCTGGCGCCGCATGCCGCGGGGCATGTCCTTGTCGTAGCTGCGCGGCGTGGGACCGAATGGCTTGCCGCCGCCCTTCCACTGGACCGCCCGCGTGGAGCCCTGCCGCGCGCGGCCGGTCCCCTTCTGCTTCCACGGCTTACGTCCGCCTCCCGATACCTCGCTGCGACCCCTGGTGTCGTGCGTGCCGGCGCGACGGTCGGCCAGCTCGCGGGTCACCGCCTGATGGAGGAGCGGCCCGCGGATCTCGGTGCCGAAGACGTCCGCCTTCAGCTCCACCGAGCCGGTGGCCTTCCCCTGCGCGTCCAGCACCTGTACGGTGGGCATCGCTATTTCTTTTCCGCGACCTTCTGCTGCTGCGCCTTGGTCGCCTTGACCGACTTCCGCAGCATCACGAGAGTTCCGTTGGCGCCGGGCACCGCGCCCCGCACCAGCACGAGATTTTGCTCGGGCATGATCCGTACCACCGAGAGGTTCAGCACGGTCCGCCGATCACCACCCATGCGCCCGGGGAGATGATGACCCGGCCACACGCGCGAGGGATCCGACGAGGCGCCGATCGAGCCGGGGGCGCGATGGAACATCGAGCCGTGCGTCGCGTCGCCGCCATACCAGCCGTGGCGCTTGACGCCGCCCTGAAAGCCCTTGCCCTTGGTGACACCGACGACGTCGACCAGCTCACCCGGCGCGAACATCTCGACGGTGAGCGCCTGACCGAGCTGGTAGCCCTGGAGCTTCTCGGTCTTCTCGAGCCGCACCTCGCGCACGACCTGCATTGGAGCGACGTTCGCCTTCTTGAACACGCCCGCCGCCGGCTTCGACACGTTCTTCTTCTTGGCGCCGAACCCGATCTGCAGCGCGTCGTACCCGTGGGACTCCGCCGTCTTGAGCCCGATGACCGTGCAGGGCCCCGCCTCGATGACCGTCACGGGGACGTGACTCCCATCGTCGGCAAACACCTGCGTCATCCCCACCTTGCGGCCGATCAACCCTTCCTTGCGCGCCATCGCTATCCCCGCCGCTCGTGCTTCTGGCGGCTCATCACAGCTTGATCTCGACGTCCACGCCCGCTGGAAGGTCGAGTTTCATGAGCGAGTCGACGGTTTGCGGCGTGGGATCGACGATGTCGAGAAGCCGCTTGTGCGTCCGCATCTCGAACTGCTCGCGCGACGTCTTGTCGACGTGCGGGCTCCGCAACACCGTCCACCGGTTGATGATCGTGGGCAGCAAGACCGGACCCGACACGCGCGCGCCGGTGCGGCGCACGGTCTCGACGATCTCCTTGACCGACCGATCGAGCAGCTGGTGATCGTAGGCCTTCAAGCGAATCCGAATTTTCTGATCAGCGGCCAAGGTTGCCATGCGTTACTCCACGATCTCCGTGACGACGCCCGCGCCCACCGTCCGCCCACCCTCCCGGATCGCGAACCGCAGCTCCTTCTCCATCGCGATCGGCACGATCAGCTCGATCGCCATCGTCACGTT
>CAYVHH010000099.1:0-20272 GCA_964450175.1 uncultured bacterium
CTGCCCGACGGCGACGGCATCGAGATCGCGCGCCAGCTGATCGATGCCGGATGTCCCGTCGTCATCTTCACGAGCCACACACACCAGGAGCTCGTCGATCGCGCGCGCGCGGCCGGCGTGATGTCCTACCTGCTCAAGCCGCTTCGCTCCGCGGAGCTCGCGCCGGTCCTCGATCTCGCGGTCGCCCGGTTCAGCGAGACCCGCGATCTGCGCCGCTCGCTCGAAGAGCGAAAGATCATCGAGCGGGCGAAGGGCCGTTTGATGGCGCGCTACCAGCTGAGCGAGGACGACGCGTTCCGCCGGCTCCGCCGGGCCGCGATGGATAGCCGCCGTCCCATGGTGGACATCGCCAAAGCCCTGCTCGTGTCAGAGTCAGTCGCCTCCGACGTGCCTACGCATTGAGCATTCGCCCGGCCTCACCGCTCGCCAACGCCCTGAAAAGAAACACATAGCGTTTCCGGTACGGCCTTTGCTGATACCGAGGCCAGCCTGCGGCCAATAACGCCCGCGGGAGGCGCGCCAATGACGTCGCGACCGAGACCACTCACACGAAAGGAGACGGCAATGGCGGGGTTTTCACGTCGCGACTTCATCAAGGGGGGCCTGCTGGCATCCACGGCGGTCGGCGCCGGCCTCAGCTTTCCCAACGTCCTGAGGGCACAGGAGACCGTCAAGATCGGTGTCCTGCACTCGCTCTCGGGGACGATGGCCATCAGCGAGGTCTCGCTCCGAGACGTCGTGCTCATGGCCGTCGAGGAGATCAACGCAAAGGGCGGCGTGATGGGCAAGAAGATCTCGCCCGTCGTCGTCGATCCGGCGTCGAACTGGGATCTCTTTGCCGAGAAGGCCAAGCAGCTCCTGCTGCAAGACAAGGTCGCGGTCGTCTTCGGCTGTTGGACGTCGGTCAGTCGCAAGTCGGTGCTGCCGGTCTTCGAGAACAACAACGGTCTGCTCTTCTATCCCGTGCAGTACGAAGGTGAGGAGTGCTCGAAGAACGTCTTCTACACGGGCGCCACGCCGAACCAGCAGCTGATCCCGGGCGCCGAGTACCTGATGTCGAAGGAAGGCGGGAGCTACAAGAAGTTCTACCTGCTCGGCACCGACTACGTCTTCCCGCGCACCGCGAACAAGATCCTGCGAGCGTTCCTGCTCGCCAAGGGCGTGCCGGCCGACAACATCGCCGAGGAATACACGCCGTTCAACCATCAGGACTACCAGACGATCGTCGGCAAGATCAAACGGTTCGCCTCCGGCGGCGGCGCCTGCGTGCTGTCGACGATCAACGGCGACTCGAACGTTCCCTTCTACAAGGAATTCGGTAACCAGGGGCTGCGGTCGGAGAATGCGCCGATCATGGCCTACAGCGTGGCCGAGGACGAGCTGCGTGGCATGGACACCTCGGCGCTCGTCGGCCATCTGGCCGCCTGGAACTACTTCCAGTCGGTCGAGACCGCGAACAACAAGAAGTTCGTCCAGGCCTTCAAGGCGTACGCGAAGAAGACCAACCTGCCCGGCGGCGACAAGCGCGTCACCGACGACCCGATGGAGGCGGCGTACTTCGGCGTGTACATCTGGAAGCAGGCGGTCGAGAAGGCCAAGAGCTTCGACGTCGATCCGGTCCGCAAGGCCGTGTACGGCCAGACGTTCGCGGCGCCGAGTGGCACGATCAAGATGCACGAGTACAACCAGCACACCTATCGGCCGGTGCTCATCGGAGAAATCCTGAAGGACGGTCAGTTCAAGATCGTCTCGCGGACCAAGGGCCTGGTCGAGCCGGAGCCGTGGAGCAAGTACACGAGCCCGGACAAGGGCTGTGACTGGATCAACCATCAGGGCACGTATCAGAAGAAGGCGTGATCTCCCGTCTCATCGTTCTCCTTTCGCTGGTCGCGTGGCTCGCCGCGGGAGCGGCGGGCCACGCGGCGGCCGCTCCCGCGGCCTCTCCCGAGGTCGCCGCGGCGCTGACCGATCTCACCGGCGACGACGCGGACAAACGGGAGGCGGCCGTCACCGTGATCGGCCAGACGCGCGATCCGAAGTGGGTTCAGTTCCTGAGCGCGCTCCGCGACGGGAGCGTCTACGCGCGCACCCGCGCCGGCAAGACCGAACTCGTGGTC
Source organism: uncultured bacterium (assembly GCA_964450175.1). Lineage (GTDB taxonomy): Bacteria > Methylomirabilota > Methylomirabilia > Rokubacteriales > CSP1-6 > AR31. The sequence continues at coordinate 2,118 of CAYVHH010000099.1, forward strand.
GGCGGCGCCAAGGCCACGAAGGGCGATCAGGACGTGATCGACATCAGCGACGCCTACGATCGCGCGCCGCTCGGCACGGTGCCGCTGACCGACCTCAAGGAAGTGCCGGCCGACCGGCGCCTCCGTCTGGCCATCAAGCCGTTCCTCGACGCCGACGAGACGAAGGCGCAGCTGGCCGACCCCGACCCCGCCGTACGGCGTGGCGCCGCCCAGAAGCTCGGCAACCAGGCCGTTGCCGCCGCGGCCCCTGTCGTCGAGGAAGCGCTGAAGAAAGAATCCGATCGGTGGGTGCGCCACGCCCTCGCGGAGGCGCTGGCGCTGATCCACCTGGCGAACGGCACGCCGGCCCAGCGCGCGGCGGCGGCGCGGAGCCTCGGCGATCTCCATTCGGAGAGCGCGGTTCCGGCGCTCCAGCGGCTCGCGGCGGACGGTACCGCGTCGCCGGCGGAACGCGAGGCCGCGGTGTACGCGATGCGAGGCATCGAGCGCTGGGGGCTCTTGACCCGGACCGTCGAGACCCTGTTCCAGGGGGCGTCCCTCGGCTCGATCCTCCTCCTGATGGCGCTCGGCCTGGCCGTCGTCTTCGGGTTGATGGGCGTGATCAACATGGCCCACGGCGAGCTCATGGCGCTCGGCGCCTACGCGACGTTCGTCGTGCAGAACTGGTTCCGCGCGACGTGGCCGTCGCACTTCGATTCCTACTTCCTGGTGGCGCTGCCGGTCTCGTTCCTGGTTGCGGCGGCCGTGGGACTGGTGCTGGAGCGCGGCGTCATCCGGCTCCTGTACGGGCGGCCGCTCGAGACCTTGCTGCTGACCTGGGGCGCCTCGCTGATCATCCAGCAAGGCTTGCGGCTCTGGTTCGGCGCCGCGAACGTGGACGTGAGCTCGCCGTCGTGGCTCTCGGGCGGCGTGCCCGTGATGGTCGGGCTCACCTTGCCGTACAACCGCGTGTTCATCATCGGGCTCGCGACCGCGTCGGTCGCCGCGATGTACTGGCTCCTCTTCCGCACCAGCGCGGGTCTCCGCATCCGCGCGGTGACCCAGAACCGCGCGATGAGCTCGTGCCTGGGCGTACGCGCCGGCGTGGTGGACGCCACGACGTTCGCCTTCGGCGCCGGGCTCGCGGGGCTGGCCGGCTGCGCGCTCACCCAGATCGGCAACGTGGGCCCGTCGCTCGGTCAGAACTACATCGTCGACTCGTTCATGGTGGTCGTGACCGGTGGTGTCGGCAAGCTCGCGGGAACGATCCTGGCCTCGGCCGGTCTCGGTGGCCTCACCAAGGGAATCGAGCCCGCGCTCGGCGCGGTGTTCGGCAAGGTCGCGATCCTGGTGGGCGTCATCCTCTTCCTGCAGCGCCGGCCGGCCGGCCTCTTCGCCGCGCGAGGACGGAATGCCGAAGCGTGAGGCCGTCGCGCTCGGGATCGTGGCGATCGTCGTCGCGGTCGTGCTGCCCCTCTGCAACATGCTGCCGGCCGGCTCGCCGCTTTCGATCTCGAACTTCACGCTGAACCTGTTCGGCAAGTTCCTCACGTACGCGATCCTCGCGCTCGGGCTCGACCTCCTGTGGGGCTACGCGGGTGTCCTCTCGCTCGGCCACGGCGTGTTCTTCGGCCTCGGGGCCTATGCGATGGGCATGCACCTCATGCTCGAGATCGGGTCGAAGAGCGTCTACCAGAGCTCGCTGCCCGACTTCATGGTGTGGAATCAGGTCAAGACCCTGCCGCTGTTCTGGTGGCCCTTTCAGAGCGCCGCGTTCGCCCTCGCGGCGATCGTGCTGGTGCCGGCGCTCTTCGGCTTCGCCTTCGGCTACCTCGCGTTCCGGAGCCGGATCCGCGGCGTCTACTTCTCGATCATCACGCAGGCGCTGGCGCTCAGCGCGTGGCTCGTGTTCAACCGGAACGAGATGAATCTCGGCGGCACCAACGGCCTCGCCGACTTCAAGACGGTCTTCGGATTTCCGCTGAATCGGCCGGCGACCCAGCGCGGCCTCTACGTCGCGACGGCGCTGACCTTGATCGGCGCGTATCTCCTGTGCCGCTGGATCACCGTGACGCGCGCCGGCAAGGTGCTCGTGGCCATTCGCGACAGCGAGACGCGCGTGCTGTTCTCGGGCTACTCGCCGGCGGCCTACAAGCTCTTCGTGTTCGTGGTGTCCGCGGTGCTCGCCGGGGTCGCCGGCGCGCTCTACGCGCCGCAGGTCGGCATCATCACGCCGGCGAAGATCGGCGTGCTGCCCTCGATCGAGATGGTCGTCTGGGTCGCCGCGGGCGGGCGCGGCACGCTCTACGGGGCCGTACTGGGCGCGTTCGGCGTGAACTGGATCCAGAGCTGGCTCACCACGAGCTACCCCGACCTCTGGCTCCTCTTCCTGGGGGGCCTCTTCATGGGCGCGGTGCTGTTCTTCCCGGACGGTGTCATCGGCGCCCTCGGCCGGCTGAGCGCGCGCGTGCGTCGGATCGTGTCGCGCCGCTCCGACCCGGCGGTCTCCACGCCCAGCGTCTCTCTCGGGCGGCCCACGCCATGACCCCGCCTCCGGCGTCGGAGCGACCCACGCGTGCCGCGAGCATCATCTACCTGGAAGACGTCACCGTGAACTACGACGGCTTCAAGGCGTTGAGCCGTCTGAACTTCTTCATGGACCGCCGCGAGCTCCGGGTCGTCATCGGCCCCAACGGCGCCGGCAAGACGACGTTGCTCGACGTCGTCTCGGGCCGCGTCAAGCCCGAGAGCGGTCGCGTGATCTTCGGCCACAGCACGGACCTCTTGCCGCTGCGCGAGAACGAGATCGCCCAGCTCGGCGTCGGCCGCAAGTTCCAGACGCCGTCGGTGTTCGTGAACCTCACGGTCTGGGACAACGTCGAGCTCTCGCTGCGCCGTCCGTCGAAGGGCGTGTTCGCCGCGCTTCGCCAGCGTGACGCCCGCGAGGAGCGGGCGCGAATCGTCCAGACCCTGGAGACGGTGAAGCTCGCGGAGAAGGCCGACGGGATGGCCGGCGCGCTGTCGCACGGCGAGAAGCAGTGGCTCGAGATCGGGATGGTCATCGCCCAGGATCCGGAGCTCCTGCTGGTCGACGAGCCCGTCGCCGGCATGACCGACGAAGAGACCGAGCGTACGGGCGAGCTTCTGGAGTCGATCGCCGCGGACCGCTCCGTCCTCGTCATCGAGCACGACATGGAATTCGTGAGGCAGATCGCCCGCCAGGTGACGGTCCTGCATCAGGGGTCGGTCCTGTGCGAGGGGCCGGTCGAGCAGGTGCAGAACGATCCGCGCGTCCTCGAGGTGTACCTGGGCCGCAAGCGCGAGGGGGCCGATGCTGTCCATTAGCGGCCTCGACGTCGCGTACGGTCAGTCGCAGGTGCTGTGGGGGGTCGACCTCGAGGTGCGGGCTGGCGAGCTGGTCTGCCTGATGGGACGCAACGGCGTCGGCAAGACCACCCTGCTCAAGACCACGATCGGGCTGTTGCCGGCGCGCGGCGGGCGCCTGATGTTCGACGGCTCCGACATCACGACGTGGTCGCCCGATCGCCGGGCGCGGGCCGGCGTCGGCTACGTGCCGCAAGGACGCGAGATCTTCCCGCATCTCTCGGTCGAGGAGAATCTCCGGATGGCTCTGCTCGGCTGCGGCCGCGCCGCCTCGCTCGACGAGCCGCTGGCGCTCTTCCCGGCGCTCAAGCCGCTCCTGGCGCGCAAGGGCGGCGTCCTCTCGGGCGGCGAGCAGCAGATGCTCGCGATCGGACGCGCCTTGCTCACCAAGCCGAAGCTCCTCATGCTCGACGAGCCAACCGAAGGGATCCAGCCCTCGATCATCCTCGAGATCGAGGAGGCGCTCCGGCGCATCAAGGTCGAGCTCAAGCTGGCCGTGCTCCTGGTCGAGCAGTACCTTGACTTCGCGGAGCGTCTCGCCGACAAGTACGTGATCATGGCCAAAGGCGCCGTCGTCGCCTCGGGGGCGACGCGCGACCTGCGGCCCGAGATGGTCAGGCAGCACCTGGCCGTCTGAGAACTCGGAGGCTCGACGATGCACCTCACCCCACGTGAGCAGGAGAAGCTTCTCGTCTTCACGGCGGCCGAAGTGGCGCGCCGGCGCCGCGGTCGCGGTCTCAAGCTGAACTACCCCGAGGCGCTGGCGCTCATCACGGCCGAGATTCTCGAGTGGATCCGCGACGGCCGCAGCGTCTCGGACCTGATGTCGGCCGGGCTCCACATCCTCAGGCGTGACGACGTGATGGAGGGCGTGCCCGAGATGCTCGAAGAGGTCCAGGTCGAGGGGACGTTCCCCGACGGGACCAAGCTCGTCACCATTCACCAGCCGATTCGCTAGCGGTCCGGCGCTCGAGCGCATGCCCGTCGCGATCGAAGTGCTCGGTGCCGCGGTGGCCGCCCGCGAGCGAGGCGCGCTGGTCGCGCTCCTCAAGGACGCGGTGGATTCTGGGGCGTCGATCGGGTTCTTGCCGCCGCTGGCCGACGTCGAGGCCGAGGCCTACTGGCGCGGCGTGGTCGAGGCGGTCCGGGACGGATCGTGCGTGCTGCTGGGAGCGCGCGAGCCCGACGGAACGCTCGTCGGCACCGCGCAGCTCGTGCTGGCGACCCGGCCGAACGGATCGCACCGCGCCGAAGTGGCGAAGGTGATCGTTCACACCAAGGCGCGCCGTCGCGGGATCGGGCGCGCGCTCATGCTGGCGATCGAGGAGCGTGCCCGCGGGCTCGGCCGCACGACCCTGGTGCTCGACACGCGGCGGGGCGATCCATCCGAGCGGCTCTACACCTCGGTCGGCTACACCCTGGTCGGCGTGATTCCGCGCTACGCGCGGAGCGCCGACGGCGCCCTCGATCCGAGCGCGTTCTACTACCGGCTGTTGAGCGAAGGAGGCCAACCGTGATTCCGGGCGAATATCTGCTGGGCGAGGGCGACATCATCGCGAACCAGGGCCGCCGCACCGTCGAGCTGACGGTGGCGAACACCGGCGACCGCCCGATCCAGGTCGGCTCCCACTTCCACTTCTTCGAGGTCAACCGCGCGCTCCGCTTCGATCGTGCCCAGGCGTTCGGGATGCGGCTCAACGTGCCGGCCGGTACGGCGGTGCGCTTCGAGCCGGGCGACGAGAAGCGCGTCAGGCTCGTCGAGCTCGGCGGCGCCCGCCGGGTCTTCGGCCTCAACGCGCTGACCGAGGGCGGCACCCGCGAGCAGGCGCTGGCCAAGCTCGCGGCGTGGGAGCGGCGCTCATGACCCTGCGCCTGACCCGTCGGCAGTACGCCGATCTCTACGGCCCCACGACGGGCGACCGCGTGCGCCTGGCCGACACGGAGCTCTTCATCCGGATCGAGCGCGATCTCACGACCCCGGGCGAGGAGGCCAAGTTCGGCGGCGGCAAGGTGATCCGGGACGGGATGGGGCAGGCGGCCCGCGCGACGCGCGCCTCCGGCGCGCTCGACCTCGTGATCACCAACGCGGTCATCGTCGACCACTGGGGCATCGTGAAGGCGGACATCGGGATCCGCGACGGACGGATCGTCGCCGTCGGCAAGGCCGGCAACCCCGACCTGATGTCGGGCGTCACCGACGGGATGGTCGTCGGTGCCTCGACCGAGGTGATCGCCGGCGAAGGCAAGATCGTCACCGCAGGCGGCCTCGACTCGCACATTCACTTCATCTGTCCGCAGCTGATCGACGAGGCGATCAGCGCCGGGCTCACGACTCTGCTGGGCGGCGGCACCGGGCCGGCGACCGGGACGAACGCGACGACGTGCACCGCGGGGGCCTGGAACATCCACCGGATGCTGGAGGCGGCCGAAGCGTTTCCGATGAACCTCGGATTCCTCGGCAAAGGGAATGCCTCGGCGCCCGAGCCGTTGCGCGAGCAGATCGCGGCCGGAGCCGTGGGGCTCAAGCTCCACGAGGACTGGGGCACGACGCCGGCGGCGATCGACTGCGCGCTCGGCGTGGCCGACGAGCTCGACGTGCAGGTCGCGATCCACACCGATACCTTGAACGAGAGCGGATTCGTCGAGGACTCGATCCGCGCCTTCAAGGGGCGGACGATCCACACCTACCACACCGAAGGCGCCGGCGGCGGCCACGCCCCCGACATCATCCGCGTGTGCGGCGAGCCGAACTGTCTGCCGTCCTCGACGAATCCGACGATGCCGTTCACCGTGAACACGATGGACGAGCACCTCGACATGCTGATGGTCTGCCACCATCTGAGCGCGCGGATCCCCGAGGATCTCGCGTTCGCCGAGTCGCGCATTCGTGCCGAGACGATCGCCGCCGAGGACGTGCTCCACGATCTCGGCGCGATCAGCATGATGTCCTCGGACTCCCAGGCGTTGGGCCGGATCGGCGAGGTCATCATCCGGACCTGGCAGACCGCCGACAAGATGAAGCGTCAGCGCGGGCCGCTGCCGGGCGAGACCTCGGGCGACGACAATCTGCGCGTGAAGCGCTACGTCGCGAAGTACACGATCAACCCGGCGATCGCGCACGGCCTGTCGAGTCACGTCGGCTCGGTCGAGGTGGGCAAGCTGGCCGATCTCGTGCTCTGGAAGCCGGCGTTCTTCGGCGTGAAGCCGGAGATGGTGGTCAAGGGCGGCTTCATCGCCCGCGCGGCGATGGGCGACCCCAACGCGTCGATCCCGACGCCGCAGCCGGTGCTGTATCGGCCCATGTTCGGCGCGCTCGGCCGCGCGGTCGGCTCGACGGCGCTGACGTTCGTCTCGGCGGCCGCGCTCGCCGACGGCGTGCCGCAGCGGCTCGGTCTGACCCGTCGCGCCGTCGCGGTTAGTCACTGTCGCGGGCTCAGCAAGCGCGACATGATCCACAACGACGCGCTGCCGCGGATCGAGGTCGATCCGGAGACCTATCAGGTTCGGGTCGACGGTGCGGTGATCACGTGCGAGCCGGCGCGGGTGTTGCCGATGGCTCAGCGCTATTTCTTGTTTTGATGGGGGGCCCCGAAATGGCCCCCCATCCCCCCCCATCCGCTGAGCGATCGAGCTTGGGGCTCGATCGTTCTAGTAGTCAGCCCGTTACTGCTCGGGCTGCTTCGGCCGGTTCCGCTTCTCCAGCGTCGGCTGACTCTGCTTCTTCAGCTTCCGCTATTTCTGCGGAGCGCGCGGCTGGCTCGGAGGTCGTCGTGATCACCGAGCCGCCCGCTCGCGTCTCGGATGCCGAGCTGGCGGGGCGGGAGCGGGACACGCTCGTGCTGACCGCGGAAGAGCGGCGGTGGGCGCGGCGGCGCGTGACGACGACCGCGGGGCGGACGCTCGCGCTGGCGTTGCCGACCGGGAGCGTGCTGGTGCCGGGCGCGGTATTACACGTCGGCGCTGATTGGTTCGTGGTCGTCGAGTGCGCGGCGGAGCCGTGCTTCGCGGTCACGCCGGCGTCGCGCGAGGAGGCCTTGCGCGTGGCGTTCGAGGCGGGCAATCGTCACGTCAACCTGGCGCTCGACGGGGAACGGCTCCTGGTTCCGGATGATCCGGGGATGGACATCCTCCTGACGCGGATGGGTGTCCGCTACGAGCGGGTGCGCGCGGTCTTCGCGCCGATCGGGAAGGCCCAGCGCCATGACCGGTGATCCGGCGCTCCTGACCTTGCTGCAGTTCTCGGACGGACTCTTCCCGGCCGGTGGCTTCGCCCACTCGTTCGGGCTCGAGACGTACGTGCAGGACGGGCGGGTTCGCGATCGGCACGATCTCGAGACGTTCGTCGCGGCGCACCTCGAGGGCTCGGCCGGACCGGCCGATGCCGCGGCGGCCGCGATCGCCGTCGACCTCGCCCGGCGCGACGATTGGCAGGCATGGCTCGCGCTCGACGCGCGGCTGGACGCGATGAAGACGGTCCCGGAGTTCAGGGCCGCGAGCCGCCAGATGGGTCGTCAGGCGCTGCGGATCGCCGCCGCCCTCGGCGAGGATCCGTTCCTCGCGCGCCTGGCGCGCGCCGTCGACGCCGATCGGGCGGCCGCTCATCACGCGACGGTCTTCGGCGCGGCGGTGGGCCGGGGCGGCGCCGACCCCGAGCGCGCGGCGTCGGCCTACCTGTACGCCACCGCGGCGCTCCTGGTCGGTGCCGGGCTGCGGCTCATCGCGCTCGGCCAGCTCGAGGGCCAGCGGGTGCTGGCCGCGATGCGAGGCCGTATCGAGCGGCTGGCGATCGCGGCGGCGACGGCGACCGCGGACGACCTCTGGAGCTTCAATCCGGCGCTCGAGATCGCGGGCATCCGTCACGCGGCTCTCGACATGAGGTTATTCAGATCATGAGCACGATCCCTCGACCGTTGAAGATCGGCATCGGCGGGCCCGTCGGCTCCGGGAAAACCGCGCTGGCCGAAGCGCTGTGCCGGCGCCTGTCCGCCGAGCTCGACATGGCGGTCATCACCAACGACATCTACACGAAGGAAGACGCCGAGTTTCTCGTGCGCCGGGGTGCCTTGCCGGCGGAGCGAGTCGTGGGCGTCGAGACCGGCGGCTGCCCGCACACGGCCATTCGCGAAGACGCCTCGGCGAACCTCGAGGCGGTGCACGATCTCCAGCAGCGGTTTCCGGGGCTCGATCTGCTCCTGATCGAGAGCGGGGGCGACAACCTGGCCGCGACCTTCAGCCCCGAGCTGGTCGACGCGGCGATCTACGTGATCGACGTCGCCGAAGGGGAGAAGATCCCGCGCAAGGGCGGCCCGGGCATCACGCGCTCCGACCTCCTCGTCATCAACAAGATCGACCTGGCGCCCCACGTCGGCGCCGACCTCTCCGTGATGGAGTGCGACGCTCGGCGGATGCGCGGCGCCCGCCCCTTCATCTTCACGAATCTCCGGGCGGGCGAGGGGCTGGAGACGATCGTCTCCTGGATCAGGCGCGAGCTGATGTTCGACCCGGCGACGGCGTGACGACCGGCCTGTCGCCCGGCGCCTCCCGCGTCGGTCGCGACGGTGCGCTGCGGCTCGGCTTCGAGCGGCGCGGCCCGGCCACCGTCGTCGCGGGCTGCCGGTTCACCTTGCCGCTACAAGTGCTGGCGCCCGTCGCGCTCGACGATCCCGCGGCCGTGGTCTCGATCCTGAATCCGACCGGTGGTCTCGTCGGCGGGGATCGGCTCGCGATCGACGTCCACGCGGGCGCGGGAGCTCACGCGGTGCTCACGACGCCCTCGGCCACTCGCGTGTATCGCGCCGAGGAAGAGCCGACGGTTCAGACCGTGCGGCTCTCGATCGGGCCGGGTGCGGTGGTCGAGTGGGTTCCGGACCACACCATCCCGTTCGCGGGCTCGGCGCTCCGCCAGGCGATCGACGTCCAGCTCGACGAGAGCGCAGGACTCATTCTGGTCGACGCCTTTGCCGCCGGACGGGTGGCGGCCGGCGAGGCGTGGCGGTTTTCGTTACTCGAGAGCTCGATCTCGATTCGTGACACGGCCGGCTGGCTTCTCCACGACCGGTTCGTCCTGCGCGGGCCCACCCGGAAGGACGATCCGAAGTTCGATGGACTCGGTTTCGCCGAGTCGCGTCCGTACTTCGCCTCGATCGCAATCGTCGGAGCATTCGACCGCGACCGCTTCGCGGCCGACGTCCGGAGTCTCGGCGCGGGCGGCGACGCGACGAGCCTCGGGGTGGCGGCGCTGCCGCGCCGTGGAGCTTTCGTCCGCTGCCTGGCGGCGAACGCGCCCGGGCTCTTCGACGCGGTCGAGGGGTGCTGGCGGCTCGCGCGCAGGGCACTGCTCGGGCTTCCTCCCCTCGCGCTGAGGAAGGGCTAGCGAACGGTGCGGGACGGGGCCATCACTTCCGGTGGCGCAATCGTGACGTTTCCGTTACACTCGGCCCGGGTCAATGTTCAACCTGATCCCGAAGGAAGTTCGGTTCTTCGACTACTTCGAGCAGCAGTCCCAGCACATCATCCGGGCCGCCGCCTTGCTGCACGAGATGGTCCACAACTTCGGCGACGCCCGGGCCAAGGCCCACGCGATCAAGGAAGTCGAGCACCAGGGCGACCACACGACCCACGAGATCATCAAGAAGCTGAACACGACGTTCATCACACCGATCGACCGCGAGGACATTCACGAGCTGGCCTCGCGTCTCGACGACGTGCTCGACTACATCGAAGCGGCCGCCGAGCGGCTGGTCGTCTACCGGATCAAAGAGCCGACCTCGGCGTGCCGAGCGATGGCCGAGGTCATCGTGAACACGACGCACGCGATGGACCGAACCATCAAGTGCCTGCGGACGATGGATCCCGGCTTTCACGAGCACACCGTCGAGGTGAACCGCCTGGAGAACACCGCCGATGTGCTCCTGCGCGACAGTCTCGCCCAGATGTTCGACGAGGCGAGCGATCCCATCGAGGTCATCAAGTGGAAAGAGATCTACGAGACGATGGAGATCGTGACCGATCGGTGCGAGGACGTTGCCAACGTGATCGAGGGGATCATCCTCAAGATGGCGTGATCGCGGGCTGACCGGTGCTCACGGCCGTCGTCGTCATCATCTTCGTCGCGCTCGTCTTCGACTTCATCAACGGTTTCCACGACGCCGCCAACTCGATCGCCACCGTCGTGTCGACCCGCGTGCTGACGCCGCTCCAGGCGGTCGTCTGGGCGGCGTTCTTCAACTTCGTTGCCGCGTTCGGCTTCGGCGTCAGCGTGGCGCGGACGGTGGGCAAGGGCGTCGTCGACACGGCGGTCGTCGATCAGTGGGTGATCCTGGCGGGGCTCGTCGGCGCGATCGTGTGGGATCTGATCACGTGGGTATGGGGATTGCCGACCAGCTCGTCCCATGCGCTCATCGGCGGCTTCGCCGGCGCGGCGGTCGTCAAGGCGGGCTTCGGCTCGCTCGTCACGGCCGGGCTCGTCAAGATCGGCGCGTTCATGATCCTGGCGCCGCTGATCGGTCTGGTCGTCGGATTCGCGATGATGGTGCTGGTCGTCAACGTCTTCAAGCGCGAGACGCCCGGCCGCGTTGACAAGGTCTTCCGTCGCGGGCAGCTCCTGTCGGCCGCCGCCTACAGCCTGGGCCACGGCACCAACGACGCCCAGAAGACGATGGGGATCATCGCCGTGCTGCTCTTTACCAGCGGCTACCTCGGCCCCGAGTTTTATGTGCCGTTCTGGGTCGTGCTCGCGGCGCACGCCGCGCTCGGCCTGGGGACGATGGCCGGTGGCTGGCGCATCGTGAAGACCATGGGGATGCGGATCACGAAGCTGCGGCCGGTGGGGGGCTTCTGCGCAGAGACGGCGGGCGCGCTCACGTTGCTCGGCGCCGCGTACGCCGGCATTCCGGTGAGCACCACGCACACGATCAGCGGCTCGATCATGGGCGTGGGCGCCATTCAGCGATTCTCGGCCGTGCGCTGGGGCGTGGCGGGGAGGATCCTCTGGGCGTGGATCCTCACGATTCCCGCGTCGGCGATCGTGGCCGCCGCGACCTGGTTTGTGCTGCACCTCGTCGGCGCCTGAGCCTCGCGGGCTCCGGCGCGCCGACGAGGCGCGCTTCGATCGAGCCTACTGGTCGAGCGCTCCTTTGATGGCGTCGAAGACGGGATTCTGCCCGCTGCGGGTCGGCCCGGACGCGCTGGGCGCCGGCGCGGCCTTCCCGAGCGCCTTCCGCACGCAGTCGTACTGCTCCCAGCCGCGGAGCGGATAGTTGAAGTCGACCGCCTTCCATTTCGCGTGGCCGTTCTTCTGCAAGGAGTCGAGGCCGCGCGACATGAGCTGCGCGAAGCGGCCCACGTTGTCGCAGTCGCGGCGGCGGAAGTCGAACGACACCAGCACCGCCTTGACCGCCGCGGTGTTGATTGCGGTCGTCTGCCACGGATACGTACCGGCCGGAATCTCGGCCTGCGGGTAGAACTCGAGCACGCTCTTGTTGGTGATCGGGATCAGCGCGAGCCCGTCCTGGTCCGTGACGTCTTCCTTGAGGAGCTTCACCGGGTAGCCGGCCACGTAGAACATCGCGTCGATGCGGCCGGCCTTGAGCTCGGCGAGCGCTTCACCCGTGTCGATCGGCACCATCTCGGCGGGCGCCACTTCGGACAGCTTGAAGAGCAGGCGCGCGGTCAGGTAGGTCCCGCTCCCGTCGCGGCCGACCGCGACCTTCCGGCCGGCCAGGTCGTCGAAATCGGTGATGCCCTTCTTGCCTAGCAGATGGATCTCCTCGTTGTAGAGCGGGAAGACCATCTTCGTCTTCTTCGCGATCCGCTGCAGCACAGGGTCGGTCTGGACGCGCGCGACGAACGCGAGCACGTCCGACTGCACGATGCCCATCGGAACGCCCGGACGCTGGTACACCGCGTAGACGTTTTCGATCGAGCCCTTGGATGGAAAGACGTTCAGGTTGATGCCGGCGGGCTTGACGAGCTTCTGCAGATCGAGACCGAACTGATAGTAGGTGCCTTTCTCGCCGCCGGTGATCAGTCCCAGGTCCTCGACGGCGGCCGGCGGACTGGTCCAGGCGAGAAGCACCACGATGGCCATGGCGCAGGCGATGACGATTCTCACGGCACGTCCTCCTCTGCTGGAGCGGCCGAAGGCACGCCCCGGATCGACGGAACCGATTTTGACACGCCAGCGATAGGAATGGCCTGTATTTGTGCGGGCGAACCGATCTGGGCGCCGGCAGCGGTTACCGAAAATCCCGCGCGCTGAGATCGTGGCGGTCGATCAATCCGTGCAGGGTCGGGCGGCTCACGGCCAGCAGGCGAGAGGCCTGCGTGATGTTGCCGCGCGTCTTGACGAGCGCATCCACCAGGGCGCCCCGCTCCGCTCGGTCGCGAGACTCTCGGAGGGACGCGGCGGGGCGCTCCGTCACTTCGATGCCGAGGTCGCGGGCCTCCACGAGCTTGCCGCGGGCCATCAGGACCGCCCGCTCGACTGCGTTCTCGAGCTCGCGGACGTTGCCCGGCCAGGGATGGTGGGCGATCGCCTCGAGCGCCGGGCCGCCGAAGCGGAGCTTGCGCCGGTGCGCCTTGCAGCTTCGCTGGAGCAGCGCGTTGGCGATGATCACGACGTCCTCCGCGCGCTCGCGCAGCGGCGGGAGGGTGAGGTTCACGACCGAGAGCCGATAGAAGAGATCCTCGCGGAACCGCCGCGCCTGCAGCTCGGCCTTCAGATCCTTGTTGGTCGCGGCGACGACGCGGGCGTCGACGCGGAGCACCTCGCGGCCCCCGACGCGCTCGAGCTCACGCTCCTGCAGAAAGCGGAGGAGCTTGACCTGCAGCGGCGGGCTCATCTCGCCGACCTCGTCGAGGAAGAGCGTGCCGCCATCCGCCAGCTCCAGCTTGCCCTTTCGCTGCGTGTACGCGCCCGTGTAGGCGCCGCGCTCGTGGCCGAACAGCTCGGATTCGAGCAGCGTGTCGGGGATCGCGCCGCAGTTGATCGCCACGAACGCCCGGTGGCTCCGTGCGCTGTTCGCGTGAATGGCTCGCGCCAGGAGCTCCTTGCCCGTTCCGCTCTCGCCCTGGATCAGCACGGTCACGTCGGTCCGCGCGATACGGCTCACGACCGCGAAGATCTCGCGCATCGCCGGCGTGTGTCCGAGCATGTCGGCGAACTCGATCGCGGACTCGTTCGCGCGCTTCTCGGCTTCGGCCTCGAGCGTCCGGAGATGGACCGCCCGCTGGAGCACGACCTTCAGGTCTTGCAGCTGGACCGGTTTCTGGTGGTAGTCGAATGCGCCGAGCTGGACCGAACGAATCGCGCTCTCGCGGCCGCCGTTCTCGCCGACGACCACGACCTTGGTCGCCGGGGCGGTCTTCATGATCTGGGCCAGCGTCTCCAGGCCGTACTCCGAGCTCTCGGGGTGCGGCGGCATCCCGAGGTCGAGGCTGACGACCGCCGGCTGCTCGCACGCGAGCGCCGAGAGCGCCTCCGCGCGGCCTTCGGCGAAGACGAGCGTGAAGTCGTCGCGGAGCGCCGACCTGAGCTGCGTGCGGATCGCCTCTTCGTCCTCGACGATGAGCAGCTTGGGCTTCATGTCCGCCCCCCAAATGGGAGGCCCATGGAAACGGTCGTGCCCGCGCCGTCCTGGAGACGCCCGAGCATCGACTTCATGCGGCTCACGGTCTGAGCGACCGTGTTGAGCGCGTCGCGCTGGAAGTCGCGGTCGTCGAAGCTCTTCAGCGCATTCTCGCTGAGGGTCGAGAGCGCCGCGACCGAGCTCTTGAGATCGTGGACCACGACCGACGTGAACCGGTGGAACGCTTCGAGCTCGCGCGCGCGCGTCCGGCTCTCCGAGAGCTGGGCGGCGACGATGAGGCCGGCGGCGTCTTCGCCGATGGCGGCCATGAGCTCGAGATCGTCGTGCGCGTAGGGAGTGTCGGCCGGCTCTCCGAGCACCAGGGCGCCGATCGGCTCGTCACGCCAGCGCAGCGGCACGATCGCCGATCCTTCGGTGAACACACGCGCCTCCGTCAGCCAGCACCAGGCGGCCGCCGAGCCGTTCTCGAGTACCACGGGCGCCCGCCCGAGCAGGAGCGGTGCGAACGGCGCGTGATCATCGTCGGTCAGCGTCGGCGCCGGACAGCCGGTGCCGACGGCCGCGGCCGCGCGCAGTCCACCATCGCCCGGATCCGAGAGATAGAGGACGGCGCCGGTGGCGCCGAGCACCTGCACCGCCGCGTCGACGAGCTGCGTGCCCAGCTCGTCGAGCGTCGCGCAGGACTCGAGACGGCGCGTGCACTCCATCCACGTGGCGCGGGGGTCGTGGCGGCTCGGGAAGATCATGGGCCTTCCGTTCTGGGCACTCATCGTCTAGCGCAGGCCGGCGCCGGCCAGCCCATCGACCCGGCGGCGGCGCACGAGCGCGATGACCTGTTCGACGGCGTCTTCGAGAGGCCCGTCATTGGTGACGACGTCGTCGGCGTGAACCCGGGTCGGCTCCACGTAGCGCTCATGCGCGGGACGGACCGAGCCCGAATACTGATACAGCACGTGCTCGATCGTGCGGCCCCGATCGGCCAGCTCCCGCCGAATCCGGCGAATGAGGCGGAGATCGGCCGGCGCGTCGATGAACACCTTCACGTCCAGAAGCGAGCGAAGCGAATCCCACCAGAGGGTGAAGAGGCCTTCGACCAGCACGAGGCGCGCGGGCGCCACGAGCTGGACACCGGTGCGCAGGTGGGTCTCGGCCGAGTAGATCGGCTTGCGGATCGGCTCGCCGCGCCGCAGATCCTCGAGATGGGCCACCAGGAGCTCGGTGTCGATGGCGGCCGGCTCGTCGTCCCCGCCCGCGCCCCGGTCCTCCGGCGGGCAGGCGCCGCGGTCGAGCGTGTAGGACTCGAGATCGACCACGCAGCCGCCGATGCGCTCGACGAGGCTCCGCACGATCGAGCTCTTGCCCGAGCCGGAGCCGCCGGCCAGACCGACGATCACCGTGAAGGCTCCCGCATCACGCACCTCCCGGCGAGAGCTCGCCGTCGAGATAGGCCGGCCGGAGCTTCAGCGCGACGCGCTGCTGCAGGCGCGTGACGAGCGCGCGCGCGATCGCCGGAACGTAGCCGCGCGGCTCTCGCGCGAGAATCGCACTGAACTGCGCTTCGCTCGTGTCGCGGAGCACGGTGATCCGGTTCACGAGGGCGCCGCCCGGACGCGCGGGCCAGCCGCGTGAGGCGCACACCGCCTGATAGCCGGCGTCCTGCGCGGCGTCGACGACGCGCCGATCGACCAGGCTGTGCGGCGCGGCCAGGAAGTCCACGCCGCGCCCGAGGAAATCCTCGATGAGGCGCTTCGAGGTCCGCAGCTCGTTTCTCAGGAGCCTGGCCGACAGCACCGGCAGGACGACGTGTTCGTGCGCGTGCGACTGGAACGACATGCCGGCCCGGTGCATCTCGGCGATCCGGGCCCAGGTGAGATAGCCGGGCTGTCCGACACGGGCGGTGTTGATGAAGAACTCGGCCCGGACCCCCGCGGCGAGAAGAATCGGGAACGCGACTTCGTAGTCGGCGGCGCGGCCGTCGTCGAAGGTCAAGACGACCGCCGAGCGCGCGGGGCGCTCGCCCTCTTCGGGCGGGGCCCACGCGTCGTAGAGTCGCACGACGCGGTACCCGAGCTCCCGGATCGAGACCAGCTGCCGCCCCAGAGAGACCGGCGCGACCCAGTGGCTCGCCAGACGCGCGTCGACCTCGACGGGGAGCGAAGTCCCGAGCCCGTCGTACTGGAGCACGGGGACGCCCCGCAAGGTCATGGTTCAGGCGCCCGCGCGCGAGCCGCAGCGATAGGCCAGGGTGAGCAGCGCGCGCGCGAGCTTGCCCGGATCGTGGCGCACATCGTCGCCGGCCGCGAGCAGGTCGCACTCGTGGACGGCGTGCCCGAGCGCCCTCAGAAGCGCCAGGTCCGCCACGACCGGCACCGCGCCCTGCGCGCCGTAGCGCCCGATCTGCTCGGGCGTGAACGGCGCCGTGTTGACGAGGATGTCGTGGATCGGCATCGTCGGCGCGTGTCGCCGGATCGCCATGAGGTGATCCGCCGCAGTGTGACCGTCGGTCTCGCCCGGCTCCGTCATGAGGTTCATGACGTGGACGACTCGCGCCCGCGACCGCGTGATGGCCTCCGCGATCCCGCGCGGCAGCAGCGCGGCGACGAGGCTCGAGTAGAGACTGCCCGGGCCGAGCACGATCAGGTGCGCCCGCTCGAGCGCCTCGACCGCCTCGGGCAGCGCCACCGTATCGGTGGGACTGAGCCGGACCTTGCGGATCGGGCTCCGCGCCGTGGCGATGCGAGATTCGCCCTCGATGACGGTGCCGTCGGACAGCTCCGCGTGGAGCGCCACGTTCTGGCGGGTGGCCGGGAGGACCAGACCACGGATCGACAGCAGGCGCCCGACCCGGGCGACCGCCTTGGAGAAATCTTTCTCGATCTCGGTGAGCGCCGTCAGGATGAGGTTTCCGAGGCTGTGCCCGGCGACCTCGCTGCCTCCGGCGAACCGGAACGCGAACACGTCCGACAGCGCGGGGTCGCCGCCGGCGAGCGCCAGGAGGCAGTTGCGGACATCGCCTGGGGAGGGGAGATGGTAGGTCGCGCGGAGCTTGCCGGAGCTGCCGCCGTCGTCCGCAACGGTGGCGATCGCGGTCAGCCGTGTCTGGTCGCGCTCGGAGTCCCAGGCGTGCGACGCGAAGAGGCCCGCCCGAAGGCCGCGCAGCACCGTGGGCAGGCCCGTGCCGCCGCCGAGCGCCACCACACGCAGGTCGGGCGGAACTCCGTCTCCCGGCAGGCTCAAGCGCGACGCCTCGCTGGCGGTCGTGGCGACCGAAAATGCGGCCATGGCTCAGAGCTCCTTCGCGGCAGCGGAAGCGATCGGTTCACGGAGATAGCGCGCGAGCGACTGACGTACCACCGCCTTCTTGGTGTAGGCGTACACGAACGTCTCGCCCTGAACGACGAACGACTGGACGACGCCGCATGCCTGGAGCTTCAGCAGCGCGCGCCGCGTGGAGGCCACGTCCCGATTGATCCACCACTCGGCGATGCCGCGCGCGGTGTCCACGGCCTCGTTGTGGCGCATCAGGTACTCCACGATCTCGCGGCACACCGCGTCGCGTCCGAGGAGCTCTCGGAGCGCCGGCGTCACCAGGCTGCGGCTGGATTGAGCGAGCTTCAATGCGGCGTGGTGTACGAGCACAAACGAGGCCAACAACGTAACTGGCTGCGCGATCGACGTTTCGTGAATCCGGAAGGATCAGAATCCCGCGCGCGCCACTAAAATCTTGCGCGTCACCCCCGCAAAGATTGCGCGCACGCCAGAGATGGTCAGGCTGCGGAGAGGGCCCCTCTCCGCAGCCGGCTACGCGCTGGGGACGAGGCCGCGGTCGGAGCCCGTCGTCTCGACGTCGCGACCGTACGCCTTGAGCTTGTACTGCAGGCAGCGAACGCTGATCTGGAGGAGGCGCGCGGCTTCCGTGCGATTGCCGTGCACCTTGTGGAGCGTGCGCAGGATGTGGCGGCGCTCGACCTCGCTGAGCGGAAGCCCGGCCTCGAACACTCCGGAAATCACCGGCGCGGGCGCGGCGACCCCGCTCGAGAGATCCCCGGCGAAGAGGTCTCGATCGGTCAAGGTGTCGCCCTCGGCGAGCACCACCGCTTGCTCCAGGAAGTTCTCGAGCTGCCGCACGTTGCCGGGCCAGGGCAGGGCCATCATCCGCTTGAGCGTGGAGGGCGCGATGCGCGCGACCCGCTTGCCGTAGAG
>CAYVHH010000100.1:0-13808 GCA_964450175.1 uncultured bacterium
GTTCTTCACGAGCAAGCTCGACGAGGCCATCGGCTGGGCGCGGAAGTATTCCATCTTCCAGTATCCATTCGTGACGGCCTGCTGCGGGATGGAGTACATGGCGACGGCGTGCTCGCACTACGACATCGACCGCTTCGGCGCGGGGCTGCCGCGGTTCTCGCCGCGCCAGGCCGACGTCCTGTTCGTCGTGGGGACGATCAGCCACAAGATGGCGCCGGTCCTCAAGCGCATCTACGACCAGATGACCGAGCCGAAGTGGGTGGTCGCCTTCGGCGTGTGCACGTGCACCGGCGGCTTCTACGACAACTACGCCACCGTGCAGGGGATCGACACGATCATTCCGGTCGACATCTACATCCCCGGCTGTCCGCCTCGCCCCGAATCCGTCATCGACGGGCTCATGAAGCTCCAGGACAAGATCGCCACCCAGGCGCAGAGGTACTGAGCGCGTGGCGATTCTCGACGAGCTCCGGCGGCGGTTCGGCGGCGCTATCGTCGAGACGGACGATCATCGAGGGGACCTGACGGCGGTCGTCGCGCGCGACGCCCTGCTGGGCGTGCTGGCCCACTGTCGTGACGACACCGCGCTGGCCTTCGACGTGCTCATGGACCTCACCGCGGTCGACTACCAGAAGTTCCCCGGCCGCGAAGACGGGCCTCGCTTCGAGGTCGTCTATCACCTGTACTCGATCGCGCGGAATCACCGGCTGCGGCTGAAGGTGCGCGTGGACGAGGACGACGCCCGTGTGCCCACCGCGGCGACCATCTGGCCGATCGCGAACTGGCTCGAGCGCGAGGTGTGGGACATGTTCGGCGTCCGGTTCGAGGGGCACCCGGATCTCCGGCGCCTGCTCATGTACGAGGAGTTCGTGGGGCATCCGTTGCGGAAGGACTATCCGATCAACCGGCGCCAGCCGCTGATCGGACCGGCGAGCTAGGGGGCGATGGCCAGGACGACGCGGCGGGAGTTCATGCTCGGGGAGGGCAGCGGCACCGGCGGCGGCCCGCAGAACCTGCACGTCGGGGTCGGGCCGGCGCATCCGGCGATGCACGGGATCATCCGCATCGTCACCGAGCTCGACGGCGAGACGATCGTCAAGGCCGACGTCGAGATCGGCTATCTGCACCGCGCGTTCGAGAAGGACTGCGAGCAGGGCGGCTGGAACAACGCGATCCCGTACACCGACCGGCTCAACTATGTCTCGCCGCTCATCAACAACTTCGGGTACGCGTCGGCCGTCGAGAAGCTCCTCGACATCGACGTGACCGAGCGGTGCAAGTACATCCGCGTGATCATGTCGGAGATCTCGCGGATCTGCGACCACCTCACGTGCGTCGGCGCCTCCGCCATGGAGCTCGGCGCCTTCACGGTCTTCCTGTACATGATCAAGGCGCGCGAGTTCCTGTGGGAGCTGGTCGAGGACGTGACCGGGGCGCGGCTGACGATCTCGTACGGCCGCGTCGGGGGCGTCAAGGCCGATCTGCCCGACGGGTTCGCCGAGAAGACGCTGCACGCCTTCAAGCAGACGCGCGAGGTGCTCGACGAGGTGCACCGCCTGCTGACCGGCAACCGCATCTTCATGGATCGCATGGTCGGCGTCGGCGTGCTCTCGCGCGAGGAGACGATCGCCTACGCGATCACCGGCCCGCTCCTGCGGGCCGCCGGCGTGCCCTTCGACGTCCGCCGGGCCCAGCCCTACTACGTCTACGACCGTCTGGAGTTCGAGATCCCGACGCAGAAGGACGGCGACAACTACTCGCGCTATCTCGTGCGCATGGCCGAGATGGAGCAGTCGATGCGAATCGTCGAGCAGGCGCTGGCCTCGATCCCGAGCGGCCCGATCAACGTGGACTTCGAGGGGCGTCCGATCGATCCGGCGGCGTACGTCGATCGCGGCAAGCAGGGCAAGACCGAAGGGCTCCTCCTCGTGCCGATCACGCTCTCGCCGAATCTCCAGGGCCAGCAGCGGGACGAGTTCCGCCGCGTCAACGTCGCCGACAAGCGCGTCGTACTCCCCCCGAAGGAGACCGCGTACGGCTCGATCGAGGGCCTGATGAACCACTTCATGCTGATCATGGAAGGCTACGGCATCCGGCCTCCGGCGGGTGAGGCGTACTTCCCGGTCGAGGGCGCGAACGGCGAGCTCGGCTTCTACGTGGTCTCGGACGGATCGGACCGGCCCTACCGGGTGCGGTGTCGTCCGCCGTGTCTGCCGCCGCTGGCGGCGCTCCATCGGATGATCGTCGGCGAGATGGTGGCCGACATGATCCCGACCTTCGGCTCGGTCAACATGATCGGCGGGGAGCTCGATCGATGAGCCAGGGCCAGCACCGCGACGCCTCGAGCACCTCGGACAGGACACCCGCGGGACGAGCCGGCCTCTCGGACCCCGCTGCAACAATCGCATTTTCGGAGGCGCAGCTCGGCGAGGTCCGCCGGCTGCAGTCGCTCTATCCCGATGCGCGGGGCGCGCTCCTGCCCGTGCTCCACATGGCGCAGGAGACCTTCGGCTACATCTCGCTCGAGGCCGAGGAGTACGTCGCCACGCTCTTCGACCTCTCACCGGCCCACGTGCACGAGGTCGTGACGTTCTACACCCTCTACTTCCGTGAGCGCCCGGGTCGCCATGTGGTCGCGGTGTGCCACAACCTCTCGTGCCATCTGGCGGGCGCGCCGAAGATCATCGCGCACATGAAGCAGAAGCTCGGGATCGATCCCGGCGAGACCACGGAGGACGGCCGGGTGACGTTCCTCACGGTCGAGTGCCTGTGCGCCTGCGAGGCCGCGCCGATGGCGCAGGTCGACGACCGCTACGAGCTGAACCTCACACCGGAGAAAGTCGACCGCCTCCTCGAGGGGCTCCGCTGATGGCCGAGATCGTCCTGATGCGGAATTTCTCGAACCCGGACGCGCACACGCTCGGTGCCTATCGGAGCGCCGGCGGTTATGGGGCCTGGGACAAGGCCCGCCAGATGGAGCCGGCCGCCATCACCGAGGAGGTGAAGAAAGCCAACCTCCGTGGCCTGGGCGGCGCCGGATTCCCGACGGGAACGAAGTGGTCGTTCATTCCCAAGACCCACACGGGCCCGGTCTACCTCGTCGTCAATGCCGACGAAGGCGAGCCCGGGACCTTCAAGGACCGGTATCTGCTCGAGCGCGACCCGCACGCGCTGATCGAGGGCATGTTGATCGCGGCGCGCGCCATCCGCTGCACGAAGGGCTTCGTCTACATCCGCGGCGAATACGTGCAGCCGTGGCGCCGCTTCAGCGCGGCGGTGGAGGAAGCGCACGACGCCGGTCTGCTCGGCCAGGGCTTCGACATCGTCGTCCACCGGGGTGCCGGCGCCTACATCTGCGGCGAGGAGACCGGACTGCTCTCGTCGCTCGAGGGCAAGAAGGGCTGGCCGAAGATCAAGCCCCCGTTTCCGGCCGTCAAGGGGGCCTTCGGGCAGCCGACGATCGTCAACAACGTCGAGACGCTCTGCTGCGTGCCGCCGATCATCGCCCGGGGTGCCGAGTGGTTCGCCGGGCTCGGCACCAAGACGCAGGGCGGCACGCGCATGTACTCGGTGTCCGGCCGGGTGAAGAAGCCCGCGGTGTACGAGGCGCCGGTGTCGATCACCCTGCGACAGCTGATCGAAATGGCAGGCGGCGTGAGCGGTACCGGTCGGCTGAAGGCCGTCGTGCCGGGCGGCGGCTCGGCGGCGATCCTGACCGCCAACGAAATCGACGTTGCCATGGATGTCGACGGGCTCAAGGCCGCCGGCTCCATGATCGGCTCGGCCGGGGTCATGGTCATGGACGAGAGCGTGTCCATTCCCGAGGCCCTCATGGTGCTCGCTCGATTCTATGCGCACGAGTCGTGCGGGCAGTGCACGCCCTGCCGAGAGTCCACCGGATGGATCTATAAGATGGTGCACCGGATCGTCGACGGGCACGGCCACAAGGACGATCTCGACACGATCCTGGACGTGGCCAAGCGAGGCGCCGGGACGACGATCTGCGCCTTCTACGACGGTGCCGTCGGTCCCTACATCTCCTATATCGAAAAGTTCCGGAGCGAGTTCGAGGCGCTGATCCCCCATGCCTAAGCTCACCGTCAACGGCAAGGAGGTCGAGGTCCCGGCCGGGACCAACCTCATCGAAGCCGCGCGTGCCGCCGGGGTCGAGGTGCCGCACTACTGCTATCACCCGGGCCTGTCGATCGCGGGCCAGTGTCGCCTCTGCATGGTGGACATCGAGAAGACGCCGCGACCGACCATCGCGTGCAACACGGTGGCCACCGACGGGATGGTCGTCAATACCGAGACCGATCGGGTGCGCGAGACGCGGAAGTCGATCATGGAGTTCCACCTGATCAACCACCCGCTCGACTGCCCGGTATGCGACCAGGCCGGAGAGTGCTGGCTTCAGATCTACTACATGAAGCACGGCCTCTACGACCCGCGGATGAAGGACGAGAAGGTCCACAAGCCCAAGGCGGTGCCGCTCGGGCCCCACGTGATCCTCGATGCCGAGCGCTGCATCCTCTGCTCGCGCTGCGTGCGGTTCTGCGACGAGATCACCGGGACAGGCGAGCTCGGCATCTTCGAGCGCGGCGATCACTCCGTGATCGGGCTCTTCCCGGGACGCGAGCTCGACAACCAGTATTCCGCCAACGTCGTCGACATCTGTCCCGTCGGCGCCTTGACCGACCGCGACTTCCGGTTCCAGGTACGCGTCTGGTACCTCGACACCGCCAAGTCGATCTGCCCGGGCTGCGCGCGCGGCTGCAACATCGAGGTCCACGTGAACCGCCGCCGTCCTCACCACGCCGAGGGGCGCCGCGTGGCGCGGCTCAAGCCGCGCTTCAACGCGGACGTCAACAAGTGGTGGCTCTGCGACGCCGGACGCTACGGCTTCGGGTTCGTCGACGCCCCGGAGCGGCTGCTCATGCCGGCGCGGCGACACGGCGGTGCGACCTCGGACGTGACGTGGGACGAGGCGATCGCGGCGGTGGTCGAGCCGCTTCGGCGGCTGCCGCCCGATGAGATCGGGATCATCGCGTCGCCCAAGATGTCGAACGAGGATCTCTTCGCGCTGCGTCGGCTGGTCGATCTGCGCCAGATTCGGCACGTCGCGAGCCAGGTGCCACCCCGCGTGCCGGGCGACCAGGACAACTTCCTGGTCCGCGCCGACAAGAATCCGAACTCGCTCGGCGCCGAGCTGATGGGCCTGGGCGGCGACGCGCGCGCGGTCATCGAAGCTGCCGGCGCGCGGCGGCTCAAGCTCCTGTGGATCTTCGGCCACGATCTCCTGGCCGGCGCCCTGCCGGAGCGCGACGTGCTCGAAGCGCTCCGGGTCGTCGATACCGTCGTCTTCACCGGCTCGAACGCGAACTGGACCAGCGCCCATTCCCACTGGGTGCTGCCGGCCGCGGCGTGGGTGGAGCGCGAGGGGACGTACACGAGCTTCGAGGGACGGGTCCAGCGCTTCCGCCAGGCGGTCGAGCCGCTGGGCCAGTCGCTCGCCGAGTGGGAGATCGTCAGCCGTGTCTTGGCCGCGCTGGGCGAGCCGCCGGCGGCGACGCGCGCCGAGCACTGGTTTCGCCAGCTCGCGTCGTCGGTGCCGGCGTTCTCGGGACTCAGCTATCAGCTGATCGGCGACGCGGGGCACCTGCTCGCCGGTGCGGGGGCGGTGAGCCGCTAGCATGCTGATCGATCTGGGAATCGCCTTCGGCCGCGTGATGTTCGTGATGCTCTTCGTGCTGAACGTGGCCGCGCTGCTCGGCTGGGTCGAGCGCAAGCAGTCGGCGATCATGCAGGACCGTATCGGCGCGAATCGAGCGTCCATCTTCGGCTTCCGCGCGCTGGGCCTGTTTCATCCGCTGGCCGACACCCTGAAGATGCTCACGAAGGAAGACTTTCGCCCGGCGCGCGCCGACCGGCTGCTCTTCGAGCTGGCGCCGGCGGTCTCGGTCTTCTTCGCGCTGGTCGCGTTCGCCTCGATCCCGTTCGGCGACACGCTCCAGGTGGCAGGCCGCGTGGTGCCGCTCCAGGCCGTGACCCTGAACGTCGGCGTCCTCTACGTGTTCGCGATGCTCTCGCTCGGTGTGTACGGGATCATGATGGCGGGCTGGTCGTCCGCCAACAACTACGCGCTCATGGGCGGCCAGCGCGCCGCCGCGCTGATGATCTCGGCCGAGATCGCCATCGGCGCCTCGATCATGGGCGTCGTCATGATCCACGGCTCGCTCAACTTGATGGATATCGTGCGGGGGCAGGGACACTTGCTCTGGGGCTGGGTGCCCGCGTGGGGCATCGTCACCCAGCCCCTGGCCTTCATCCTCTTCGTCACCGCCGGGATCGCCGCCACGAAGCGCATTCCGTTCGACATGCCGGAAGGCGAGTCCGAGATCATCGGCTACTTCGTCGAGTACAGCGGCATGAAATTCGGGATGTTCCTCATGACCGACATGGTCGAGACGATCGTGCTCGCGGGCCTGAGCACCTCGCTCTTCCTGGGCGGCTGGCAGATCCCGTTCCTCTTCGCCGAGGGCTTTCACTTTCCGTGGGGCGCCGGCATCGCACTGGCGCCGCTGCTGGTGACGATCCTCCAGGTGGGCGCCTTCGTCGGCAAGGTCGCCGTCGTGATCTTCGTGCTGATGCTGATCCGCTGGACCCTGCCGCGGTTCCGCTATGACCAGGCGATGCGTCTGGGGTGGCTCGGGCTCTTTCCGCTGGCGATCGCCAACATCGTCGTGACCGGCCTGGTGCTCGCCGCGTGGGGGAATCGATGAGCCCGATGAATCTGCGCCAACGGTTCTATCTGGTCGAGGTGCTCACGGGGCTCGGCCTGACCGCGGCGCACTTCTTCCGCAACATGGGCCGCCACACCGCCCGCGCCTTCGGCGGTAAGGGTACGAGCGGTGCGGTCACGATCCAGTATCCGGAGGAGCGGCGACCGTATTCGCCGCGCCTGCGCTCGCTGCACCGTCTGGTGCGGCGCGAGGACGGTTCGCCGCGCTGCGTGGCCTGCATGATGTGCGAGACCGTTTGTCCCGCGCACTGCATCTACATCGTCGCGGACGAGCACCCGAACCCCGAGATCGAGAAGATGCCCAAGCGCTTCGACATCGATCTCGGTAAGTGCGTGTTCTGCGGCTACTGCGTGGAGGCGTGCCCCGAGGATGCGATCCGTATGGACACCGGCATCCTGGAGTTCTCGTCCTACAGCCGCGGTGGGATGATCTATAGCAAGGAGATGTTGCTCTCGCTCGAGCCCGCCGACCCGACCGGCCGCCCGCGCTCGCCGATCCCGCTGCCGGCCAACCGGAGGGCGTGATGGCGCACGTGGCGTTCTTCGCCATCGCGGCCATCGCCGTCGCCTCCGCGCTGGGGCTCATCCTGCGGCCCAACGCCATTCACGGCGCCCTGTTCCTGGTCGTCAACCTCGGATCGGTCGCCGCCCTGTATCTGATGCTGGGCGCCGAGTTCCTGGCGGCCGCGCAGGTCATCGTCTACGCGGGTGCGATCATGGTGCTCTTCGTCTTCGCGATCATGGTGCTGATTCCGGGCAAGGAGGAAAGCGGCCCCGATCCCCGGCGCGGCGCGCGAGTGCTGGCGGTGCCGGTCGGCGCCCTGCTCCTCCTGCTGCTGGTCTTCGTGGTCATCGGGCGCTGGAGCGTCCCGCGCGGTCCGGTGGGGCCGAGCGGCAGCGCTGGCGCGCTCGGTCGGCTGCTCTTCACGAGCTACCTGTTTCCGTTCGAGCTGACCTCGGTGCTCTTGCTGGCCGCGATGGTCGGCGTGCTGCTCCTGGCGAGGCGCCGGCCCGGATGATGGAACGACATGGTGCCTGAGAGCTACTATGTAGCGTTGTCGGCGATTCTGTTCTCGATCGGCGTCGTGGGCGTCGTCATCCGGCGAAACCCGCTCGTCATCTTCATGTCGATCGAGCTCATGCTGAACGCGGCGAATCTGGCGCTGGTGGCGTTTGGCCAGCGCTTCGGCAACCTCGACGGCCAGGCCGTCGTGTTCTTTGTGATGGCGGTGGCGGCGGCCGAGGTCGCCGTCGGGCTGGCAATCATCGTGACGATCTTTCGCGTCCGCCGGAGGCTGTCGGTGGACGATCTGAGCGTCATGCGCTGGTAGCAGGGAGGAATCATGGCCAAGACACTGACACGGAGTGAGGCGTCGTCTTCTGGGTTCGGCGTCGACGCCGAGGCCGCCAAGCGGCTCTTGTCGCAGATGCTCCTGATCCGCCGCTTCGAGGAAAAGGCGGCCGAGGCGTACGCGCTCGGGAAGATCGGCGGCTTCCTCCATCTCTACATCGGTGAAGAGGCGGTGGCGGTTGGCGCGACGTCGGTGCTTCGCCCCGACGACTACGCGATCTCGGCCTACCGCGAGCACGGCCATTGCCTGGCCAAGGGCTCGGATCCCAAGCGGGTGATGGCCGAGCTCTTCGGCCGCCGCGACGGGCTCTCCAAGGGCAAGGGCGGGTCGATGCACCTGTTCGACCGCACCACCAACTTCCTCGGCGGCCACGCGATCGTCGGGGCGCACCTGCCGATCGCGGTCGGGGTCGGGTTCGCCATCAAGTACCGGGGCGGCGATCAGGTGATCGTGTGCTACTTCGGCGACGGCGCGGTGCCGGAGGGCGAGTTCCACGAAGCGATGAATCTCTCGGCGCTGTGGAAGCTGCCGGTCATCTTCCTGTGCGAGAACAACCGCTACGCGATGGGCACTTCGGTCGAGCGGGCGCTCGCCCAGACAGAGATCTGGAAGTTCGGCCAGGCCTACGGCATTCCGGCCGAGCGGGTGGACGGCATGGACGTACTCGCGGTACGCGACACGGTCAGCCGGGCTGTCGCACGGACTCGACAGCAGAAGGTTCCGGCGCTGATCGAGGCCGATACCTACCGGTACCGCGGCCACTCGATGCGCGATCCGGCGGGCGCCGTCTATCGCACGAAGGAAGAAGTGGAGCGCGAGAAGCTCCGCGACCCGATCGTCCTGTTCCGCGACAAGATCCTCACCGCGGGCCTCCTCTCCGAGGCGGATATCCGCGCCGTCGAGAAGGACGTCAGCGACCGGATCGACGAGGCGGTGGCCTACGCCGACGCCTCGCCGGAGCCGCCCGGCGAGTGGCTCTTCACCGACATCTACAAGGAGGCGTGACGATGCCGGTGATGACCTATCGCGAAGCGTTGAACATGGCGCTGCGCGAGGAGATGCGCCGTGATCCGAACGTCTTCGTGATCGGTGAGGAAGTCGGTCTCTACGAAGGCGCCTACAAGGTCACACAGGGGCTCCTGAAAGAATTCGGGCCCCAGCGCATCGTCGACACGCCGATCGCCGAGTCCGGATTCACGGGCGTCGGGATCGGGGCCGCGATGGTCGGGCTGCGCCCGGTCGTCGAGATGATGACCTTCAACTTCGCCTTGCTGGCTCTCGACCAGATCGTCAACTCGGCCGCCAAGATCAACTACATGTCGGGCGGTCAGTTCAATGTACCGATCGTCATTCGCGGCCCGGGTGGGCCGGCCGCTCAGCTGGCCGCCCAGCACTCGCAGTCGATGGAAACGTACTTCTATCACGTGCCCGGTCTGAAGGTCGTCCGCCCGACGACGCCGATGGACGCCAAGGGCCTCTTGAAGTCGTCGATCCGCGACGACAACCCGGTCATCTTCATCGAGTCCGAGACGCTCTACAACGTGAAGGGTGAGGTACCGGAGGACCCCGATTTCCTCATCCCACTCGGCCAGGCGATCGTGCGCCGCGAGGGCACCGACGTCACGGTCATCGCCTACATGGGCATGATGTACCGGGCGATGGAGGCCGCCGAGGAGCTCGAGAAGGACGGCATCTCCGTCGAGCTGGTCGATCCACGAACACTTCGCCCGATGGACACGGAGACGATCATCAAATCGGTTCGGAAAACTCACCGCGTCGTCGTCGTCGAAGCCGGCGCGGGCTTCGCCGGGATGGGCTCGGAGATCGCCGCGTCCGTGACCGAGCAAGCGTTCGACGATCTCGACGCGCCGGTCGAGCGGGTGACGGGCGCGAATGCCCCCATGCCGTATGCGCGAAACCTCGAGAAGCTCAAGACGCCGTCGAAGGACAGGATCATCGCCGCGATCCGACGCGTGTGCAACGCGAACGGGAGCTGAGCCATGGCCGTCACGAAGGTCGTCATGCCCAAGCTCTCCGACGCGATGGAGAGCGGCAAGATCATCAAGTGGCTGAAGAAGGAAGGTGACCGGATCAACGGCGGCGACATCCTGGCCGAGGTCGAGACGGACAAGGCGGATGTCGAAATGGAAGCGTTCGGGGCGGGCGTCCTGCGCAAGATCCTCGTCCCGGCTGGCGAGACGGCGGCCATCGGGGCACTCATCGGAGTCATTGCGGAGCCTGGCGATGACATCGCCGCACTCGTCGCTTCCGCGCCGGCGGGGGCGGGTGCCGGGGCACCCGCCCCCGCCGGCGCGGCCTCGGCGGCCGCTTCGGCGCCTCGTCCCGCACCGGTGACGTCGTCGGCTCCGTCGGCGCCAGTCGCTCGGCCGGCGGCAGTGGCCAGCGCTCCCGCCGCGGCGGGCGCCGGCCTAGCACAAGGGACCCAATCGGGGCGGGTGAAGGCCTCGCCGTTGGCGAAGAAGATCGCGGCGCAGTCTGGGGTCGATCTGCGGTTGTTGCACGGGTCGGGGCCCGGCGGGCGCATCATCCGTCGCGACGTCGAGGCCGCCGGCTCGAGCACCGCCGGATCGGGCGCCGCATCGGCTGCCGCAATACCCGCGGCCGTCTCCGGCGCCGAATTCGAGGATGTCCCGCTCACGCAGATTCGGGCGGCGATCGCGCGACGGATGCCCTTGTCCAAGGGACCGGTCCCGCACTTCTACGTCACGAGCGAAGTCGCGATGGATCGGGCTTGGGAGCTGCGCGAGCAGCTGAACGCCCTCGAAGGCCAGCCGAAGATCTCCGTCAACGACTTCGTGATCCGGGCGTGTGCGCTGGCGCTCTTGAAGCACCCCGGGGTCAATGCCTCGTTGCAGGGCGATGCGATCCGCGTCTATCACCGGGCGCACATCGGTGTCGCCGTCGCACTCGACGACGGGCTCATCACCCCCGTGCTGCGCGACTGCCACGCCAAGCCCCTTGGCCAGATTGCCGTCGAGGCGCGCGACCTCGCCGAGCGCGCGCGCAATCGCAAGCTTCGCGCTCCGGAGCTCTCCGGCGCGACCTTCTCGATCTCGAACCTCGGCATGCTCGATGTGGCCGAGTTCTCAGCCATCATCAATCCGCCCGAGGGCGCGATCCTGGCGGTCGGGTCGGTGCGCCGCGTGCCGGTGGTGGACGAGACCGGGCTCGGCGTCGGCCGGCGGATGATGATGACGATTTCGTGCGATCACCGCGTGATGGACGGTGCGATGGGCGCCAGATTCCTGCAGGACGTCAAGCGCCTGCTCGAAGAGCCGCTGCGACTCCTCGTCTGACGATGGCGACCCACACGTTCGACGTCGTGGTGGTCGGTACCGGACCGGGCGGCTATGTCTCGGCGATTCGGTGCGCCCAGCTGGGGCTCTCGGTCGCGACGGTGGAGGACGACCGCCCGGGCGGCGTGTGCCTGAACTGGGGCTGCATCCCGACCAAGGCGCTGCTGCGGAACGCCGAGGTCGTCAATCTGATGGGCCGCGCCGCGGACTACGGCATCAAGCTGAGCGGCTTCGAGGCGAGCTACCCCGAGGCGGTCCAGCGGAGCCGCCGGGTTGCCGATCGCATGGCCAAGGGAGTCGAGTTCCTCTTCCGAAAGAACAAGATCACCTTGTTCCCGGGGCGCGGAACGCTCAAGGCGAAGAACGTGGTGGAGGTGAAGGGGGCCGGCGGTGCCGAGACGCTCGAGGCGCGCGCGGTCATTCTGGGCACCGGCTCGGAGCCGAAGTCGCTTCCGGGCGTCACCATCGACGAGAAGACCGTGATCTCCTCGAACGGGGCCGTCCGGAACGAGCGCCATCCCAAGTCGATCGCGGTCATCGGCGCGGGCGCCGTCGGGGTCGAGTTTGCCGACGTGTTCGCATCTTATGGCGTGCAGGTCACGATCCTCGAGGCGCTCCCGCGCGTCGTGCCCGTCGAGGATGAAGAGGTCTCGAAGGAGCTCACGCGCACGTTCACACGCCGCGGCATCACCATCAAGACGGGGGTCAAGGTCGCCTCGGTGAAGCCCGGGGGCGCCGGGGTCGTCGTCGACCTCGGCGGCGAGAAGCTCGAGGTCGAGCAGGTCCTGATGGCCGTCGGCCGCGCGGCCAAGGTCGCCGGCCTCGGGCTCGAGGGCCTGGGCGTCCAGCTCGAGCGCGGATTCGTCAAGGTCTCGCCGACCATGGAGACCTCGGTGAAAGGCATCTACGCGATCGGCGACATGGCCGGCGCGCCGCTCCTCGCGCACAAGGCCATGGCCGAGGGCGTCGTCGCCGCCGAGGCGATCGCCGGCAAGAGCCCGCGACCCGTCGACTACGGCAACGTGCCCTCGTGCACGTACTGCCGCCCGCAGATCGCCTCGATCGGCTCGAGTGAAGCGCGCGCCCGCGAGGCCGGCCGCGAGGTGTCGATCGGGCGGTTTCCGTTCACGGCGAACGGTAAGGCCGTCGCACTGGGCGAGACGGAGGGCTTCGTCAAGGTGATCGCCGACAAGGCGACCGGCGAGATCGTCGGCGTCCACATCATCGGTCCCGAGGCGACCGAGATGATCCACGAGTTCGCCGTCGGTCGTACCCTCGAGGCCACGCTCGAGGAGATCATCCACACGATCCACGCCCACCCGACCCTGTCCGAGGCCGCCCTCGAGGCGACGCTCGCCGCGCTCGGCCAGGCCATCCACATCTGAGCCGACGAGCCGGCGCGCGGCGCCGGCGGCCGGTCAGTGGTGGTGCAGCAGCGGAAGCGTGAAGAGCGGGACGAATCCGTTCACGGCGAGCAACGCGCCGAGGACCGCCAGGATCAGCGAGAACCAGAACATCTGGCGCGAGGTGGAGAGGATCGCCACCGAGGCGCTCACGATCGCGATCTGCAGGAGGACCTCGCCGAACTCGAAATACGGATGCCGCTCGCGGCGATGGTCGCGCGCCGCCTCGAGCTTCTTGGCCTCCGCCTCGATCTCTTTTTTCTCGGTGTTGTAGCGCTTCTCTTCCTCGGCGAACTTCGCCGCGAGCGCCTCGACCTTCGCGCGCTCGGCGCCCTTCAGGCTCGACGGCTCGGCCAGCTGCGTCTCGAGCAGCATCCGCTGGGCGCGGTACTGGTGCTCCCGGATCACCTTGGCCTGGTAGAACGACCACTGGTCGGACGACTGCTGCTGGGAGAGCAGCATCTCCTTGACCGTGTTGTTACCCCCGAGCGCGGCGATCGACAGAACGATCGCGTAGATCGCCGTGGTGAGCGCGGCGCGGCGGCCGAACGCCGTCTCGCCGCGCTCGTGGATTTCGTCGGGGTTGGGAACCTCGATCTCAGCCACGCGACTCGCTGGAGCCTCGGCGGATCTCCTCCCGCATGGCGTCGCGGCCAGCCTCGAACGCGCTCATGAGGCGCTGCGTCTGCTCCTCGAAGATCTCGCGGCTCTTGTCGAGCCACTCGCCGGCGCGGCCCTGCGCCTCGGTCGCGAATTCCTGAGCGCGGCGCGCCACGTCGCCGCCATGCTCGGCCAGGAGCTCGCGCGCCTGCGCGCCGGTCTTCGGCGTCATCAGCAGCGCGACCCCGGCGCCCACCACCGCGCCGAACAGGAACCAGCCCATGTACCCGCCTGCGTCCCTTCGATCATTGCTCATGGTGATCTCCTTGGTGCCTGA
>CAYVHH010000101.1:0-22907 GCA_964450175.1 uncultured bacterium
TCACCTCGACCGCCGGGGCCTCGCGCGCTTCTATCAGGGACGCTCTCCGCTGCCGCTGTGGGTCGATGACACGGGGCCGCTGCCGCGCGCTCGTCGGCTGCGGGCGGTCCTGGAGCGCTCGGAGACAGAGGGGCTGCCGTCCGTCCGTTACGGCCTCGCGGCCGTCACCGCCAGCTGGCAGGCGCGCACGCCGACCGAGCGGGCCTGCCTCGACGTGCTCCTGACCACGGCCTTCGAGCGCTACGGGCGGGATCTGGCCACGGGGACACTCGCGCCCAGCGAGGCGGATCGGACGTGGCGGCTGCGGCCGGCGGCCGCCTTCGATGCGGTCGCCGCCCTCCGCGCGGCGAGTCCGGAGGTGGACCCGGTGGCACGGCTCGAGGCGCTGGCGCCAGCGCACGGCCTCTACGTGCGTCTGCGGGCCGGGCTGGCGCGCTATCGACGCCTGGCTGACGAGGGTGGCTGGGACACGGCGGTGCCCGGGCCGCTTCTCCGCCAGGGCGACGAGAGCGAGGAGATCCGAGCCCTCCGTGAGCGGCTTCGGCGCGAGGGAGATCTCGATGTCGGCGACTCCTCGCCCGATCGCAGCTATGACGCGACGGTGACGGAAGCGGTGTTCCGCTTTCAGCGCCGCCATGGGCTGGTGGAGGACGGGGTCGTCGGGCCGCGCACGCTCGCGGCGCTCAACACGCCGGTGGACACGCGCATCGCGCAGCTGCGCCGCGCGATGGAGCGGCTTCGCTGGATGCACCACGACCTCGGCCGCCACTACGTCTTCGTCAACACCGCCGGCTTCGAGCTCACGGTGATCGAGCAGGACCGCGCCGTCCTCGGCATGCGCGTCGTCGTCGGCACGGGAGAGCAGTCGACCCCGTCGTTCGCCGCCACGCTCAGGTCGCTGACCATCAACCCCTACTGGAACGTCCCCCACCGCATCGCGCGCGACCGGCTCGTGCCGAGGGAGCAGCGCAGCCCCGGCTACCTCGTCGCGCACGGGTTCCGCGTCCTGGACCCGCGGACCGGAGAGTGGCGCGAACCGGATGCCGAGAGCCTCGCGCGCTCGGTGCCGCGGCTCCGCCAGGAGCCGGGACCGGACAATCTCATGGGCCGGCTCTCGTTCGCCCTTCCCAATCCCTTCGACGTGTTCCTGCACGACAGCCCGGCTCGCTCGCTGTTCGCCCGCCAGATCCGCGCGTGCAGCGAGGGATGTGTGCGCATCGAGCACGCCATGGCGCTCGCGCTGCACACGCTGCGCCGAGAGCCGGAGTGGACCGAGCAGCGCATCCGGGAGGAGATCGAGGCGCTCCGACACCGTGTCCTGACCCTCCCGGAGCCGATCCCGGTGTACGTCGTCTACCTCCCGAGCTGGGTCGACGAGGATGGGCTTGCGCACTTTCGACCCGACCATTACGGGCGCGAGACCGTGCTGGAGTGGGACTTCCCGCCCGGACGCTGAGTCTCGCCGCGCGGCCCGCGTGCTAGAGTCCTCGTATGACCCCGACCGCGTGGACGCGGCGCTCGTTCCTGGCGTCCTCGCTCGCGGCGGCCTCAGCGCTCCTGTCCGCGGCGCGAGCACGCGACGCCGCGGCGGCGCCCGGTGCCGCGCCCGGGCGCCTCGCACTCTACAACGTCCACACGCGGGAAGCCTTGACCGTCGCGTACCGCGACGCCGCCGGACGGTACGACCGCGCGGGAATCGATCGGCTGAATCACGTATTGCGCTGCCACTACACGGGAGAGGTGGCGCCGATCGACCTGCGCGTGATCGAGTTCCTGAGAGCGGTCGACCAGCGCCTCGGCGGCGACCGCGAGATCCACGTCATCTCCGGCTTTCGGTCCGCGACGTACAACGCCTGGCTGGTCCGGCACGGATCAGGGGTCTCTCCGCACAGCCTGCACCTGGTGGGCCGAGCGATCGACGTGCGGTTCCCGGCCCTGGCTCTCGCCCAGGTGCGCCGAACGGCGCTCGATCTCGGATGGGGCGGCGTGGGCTACTATCCGGACTCGGACTTCATCCACCTCGACTCTGGCCGGGTCAGATCCTGGTGAAGGTGCACGACTGACCGTCAGTCGCGCGGTCGATCGACTGGCTCTGCCTTCCGGACCTCGATCGCCGAGCGTGTTCGCCGCCATCGTCGGCGCCGAGCGCGGTGGGCACTTCACCTTCCGTCCTCGACAGCCTCACGAGGCGCACCGCCGCTACCTGCCGGACACCAACGTGCTGGAGACGATGCCGCTGATTCCGCGCCGCTCCTGGAGTCCCCCGGCTTCTTGCTGCTCAA
Source organism: uncultured bacterium (assembly GCA_964450175.1). Classification (GTDB taxonomy): domain Bacteria; phylum Methylomirabilota; class Methylomirabilia; order Rokubacteriales; family CSP1-6; genus AR31. The sequence goes on from CAYVHH010000101.1 coordinate 2,283, forward strand.
CTATCGACGCGCAACGCCGACGGTGACCATCCTGGCGCATCTCGCAAGGGGTGGTTCAGGCTAACGCTGTCCTCGTCGTTTGCTCTTGAACTTCCGCTTGACAGCTCCGCCGGCGGGTAGCCCCCGCTTGCCCTGCAACGCGCGGGAAATTCCTTCCAGCATGCTTCCGACACGCCAAGAGACACGCGTGCACGCCTCGTTCGAAAAGCTCGCGCATCACGCGCGATCGTCGCGCCTCGCGCCTCTCAAGGCCCCTCGAATTCGGGGTATAGAGTCGCCGCAACACAGGGAGGACCACTCCATGGAAACGCTCGCGCTCGATCGCCTGGGTGACGAAATCGCCGAGCTCTCCGCCCACCTCGACGCCGCGACCGCCCGCCTGCTCGATCTGATCCGCGAGTTCGACGCCCGACAGGGCTGGGGCAACGGCTTCACCTCCTGCGCCGCCTGGCTGAGCTGGCGCGTCGGGCTCGATCAGGGCGCCGCGCGGGAGCGCGTCCGGGTGGCGAGAGCACTCGGCACCCTGCCGCTCCTGGCCGACGCACTGGCGCGCGGAGAACTCTCGTACGCGAAGGTCCGCGCTCTCACGCGTGTGGCCACCCCAGAGACCCAGGAGCGGCTCCTGGCCGTGGGGCGCGCAGGCACCGCGCATCACGTCGAGCGGATCGTGCGTGGTTGGCGCTGCGCGGACCGGATCGCCGAGGCGCGGGAGGACGCCCGACGACACCGAGCCCGCACTCTGCACATGTACACAGACGTCGACGGCACCGTCGTCATCCGGGGTCGCCTGACGCCCGAAGCGGGCGCCCTGCTCGAGCAAGCGCTGACGGCGGCCCGCGAAGCCCTGTATCAGCGCACCCGCGCCCAGGAGGCCCAAGACCCGTCGGGCGTTTCCGCGGAGACGCCGACGTTCGAACAGCAGCAGGCCGACGCGCTGGGGCTACTGGCCGAGACGGCACTGCACCACGGGCTCGACCCGGGCTCCCCGGGTGAGCACTATCAGGTCGTCGTCCACGTCGACGCCCAGGTGCTGGCGGATCCGGATCAGCCCGGCCAGGCCGTCCTCGAAGGCGGCACGCGCGTTTCCGCGGAAACGTCGCAACGCCTGGCATGCGATGCGAGCCGCGTGGTGATGCGCCACGGCCACGACGGCCGCGTCGTGGAGGTTTCGGCCCGCACGCGCACGATTCCTCCGGCGATCCGGCGCGCCCTCTGCCACCGTGACCGCGGCTGCCGCTTCCCGGGATGCACCGTTCGCTTCGGACAGGGCCACCACATCCGTCACTGGGCTCATGGAGGCCCGACCACGCTGTCGAATCTCGCCATGCTCTGCCGCCGCCACCATCGAGCCGTGCACGAGGAGGGCTTCCAGCTCGAGGGACTGCCCGACGGGGAGCTGGAGTTCCGCCGCCCGGACTGCCGCGTGCTGCCGGCGGTGCCGCCGCCTCCTGGGCTGTCCACGGATCCCGAGCGCGCGCTGCGCGCGCGGAACAATGCAGAGGGGCTCGTGCTGAATGCTCGGGGGGCTATCCCACTGTGGCTCGGGGAGCGGTTGAACGTCGTCTATGCGATCGACGTCTTGCATCCGCGGGCCACGGGGGAGCTTCGGGCGGGCTGACGAGGCGCGTCGAGTATCGCGCTTAGCTGCTTAGCCTTTACGGCCGGACCTCTTCCAGGATCCGTCGCCAGAGCACAGCACCTGCGGCGGCAGACGCAGGGGCCGCCGCGTGCTCGGCTGTATCCTCTTAGGCACGTCGACCCGAGCAACACAGGCTGAGTAAAGTGAGGTTGGTCAGGCAGTGACAGTGTAGGAGGCAATGATGGGGATAGGAACTACCGCAGTACGCCAAGGCGGAAGAGGGGCTGGAAAGAATCGCGCAGCGAAGGACGGCGGCTTGTTGAGCACGCTCGACAATCAGATCATGCGTCATCAGGCGGCCATCTCCGCCGTCACCGGAGCCCTAGCTGTCCTGGGCGTTGGAGCCGTAGTCCTCGGCCTCTCCCGAGTGTCTCCGCTTCTGAAGATCCTCTGGCCTTTCTGACGCGCCCTTGCCGGCGCGCCGGCCGCCGTCGCTAGCCCTTAGAACTCTAGCCGCACTTGCAGGCATCGTCGGCCTGGAGATGGTCCGCTATCTCGCATTCAGGTCGGAGTATCAGGTCGATCCAGCGTTATGGCTTGTCATCGCGGGCTCGATCGCTTTCAACATCTGGTTTCAATGGTGGACGCTACCGGACACGGTGTGGAAGGCACTGATCGCTGCAGCCTTAACGGAAGCGGGGCTGCCACCGGGGGCTCGGATCGTCGCCAAGGCCATCGTCGCGCTACTCAAGGCTCTCGCGCCGCCCATCGCCCCACGCTAGTCCTCTGCTCCTCCGCCATCTCCGCGAACCGACACAGCGCGTTGATCAGTCGCATCTGCTCGATCGTCCTCGCGCGTGATTCGAGGAGACGCGGGCTGGCGACGATGCAGGCCAGGCACATCGCGCGAGAGACGGCGACGTTGAGGCGGTTGCGCGCGGGAAGGCGATCGCCCGATCACCGTGCGCTGGCGGCTGACACGCCCGATCCCAGAGCGATGGCGCGAGTCTCTCGGCGTTGTCACTTCCGGGTGGTCAGCTAGAAAGCGATACCAGCCCCCATCGGTAATCGCGATCGTGCCTACCATTGCGCATGCCGATTTTCGGGTATCGACATCCCTATAGCCAAGCAGCTGCCCCTGGACAGGCCGTTTCGGCTGTGACTCCTACTGAAACATCACCGGAATAGACCCCCCGCTAGCATCAATCGCCACGCCGGTGATGTTAGCGGCCTTCGTCGACGCCAGAAACGTCACGACCTGCGCAATCTCCTTCGCATCCACAATCCGCCGAATCGCATTCGAGCTCCCCCGCCGCTCAGCCTCGGCATCGGTCCTCTCGGTGCGAGTCAGCCCCGGATGCACCAGATTCACCGTAATCCCAGAAGCCCCGAGCTGATCCGCCAGCGTCTTCGTCAAATGCACAATAGCCGCATTCCGCAACCCGCTGATATTCCCCGCCCGTCTCCCCGAGAGCCCGCCGATGTTGACGATCCTCCCCCACCCAGCCCGCTGCATGTGCGGCGCCGCGGCCTTCGCGCACCGCATATACCCCACCACCTTGGTGTTGATGTCCTCGAGCAGAAGCTCGTCGTCAGCCGACGCCAGCGGGCCCGTCACCACCCCACCCGGCGTCGACGCATTGTTCACGAGAATATCGACCCGCCCGAGCTGGGCCATAGTCGCTTCGACCAGATCCTGAACCGACTTCGTGCTGGTCGTATCGCAGACGATCGGCACGATGCGGCGCCGCGTGGTCGCCGCCAGGGTCTTCGCCGCGTCCTCGAGCACGTGGCGATCCCGCGCGCAGATTGCCACGTCGACGCCTTCACCCGCCAGCTCCTGGGCGATCGCCTTGCCGATACCCTTGCTCCCGCCCGTGACGATCGCGACCTTCCCGGCCAGTCCCAGATCCATGTGCAGTCCCCCGCCGACAGCCAAGCCCAGGTGAACAGCCAAGCTTCAAGCGGGAGAAAGACTAGCTCATCTGCCCCCGGAACTTCCACGCGCTAAGTCCCGCCAGCCTGTAGCGTTTTCTTGACCGCACAGCCCTAGCCCACTACCCTCGCCCATAGCTGCGGCCCGTCCGGCCCCTGGAGGTTCGCGCGTGAAGTGTTCCCGATGCCAAGCCGAGAATCCCCCGGGGACCAGATTCTGCGGGCAATGCGGTGCGCCTCTCGCCGCCGTCTGCCCGTCGTGCGGAACGAGCAACCCTGCCGAAAACAAATTCTGCGGCCAGTGCGCGACGCCGCTCGACCAGCCGTCTCAGCCGCGCTTCGCCGCCCCTGAGTCCTACACGCCAAAGCACCTGGCGCAGAAAATCCTGACCTCGAAGGCGGCCCTCGAAGGCGAGCGCAAGCAGGTCACCGTGCTGTTCGTCGACGTCTCCGGGTTCACCTCGCTATCGGAGCGGGTCGATCCCGAAGAGGTCCACCGGCTCATGCGGCGGGCCTTCGACCTCATGCTCGCCGAGGTGCATCGCTACGAAGGCACCGTCAACCAGTTCCTGGGCGACGGGATCATGGCGCTCTTCGGGGCGCCCATCGCCCACGAGGATCATGCGCGACGGGCCGTCCACGCGGCGCTCGGCATCGCGCGCGTCCTCGACGAGTACCGTCGCGAGCTTGCTCCGCGCGGCATCACCTTCCGGGCTCGGCAGGGCCTGAACACCGGGCTCGTCGTCGTCGGCAGCATCGGCGGCGATCTGCGCATGGACTACACAGCGATCGGCGATACCACGAACGTGGCTGCTCGCCTGCAGCAGGCCGCCGAGCCCGGCCGGGTGACCATCTCCGACGCCACGCACCGTCTGGTGGAGGGGTATTTCGAGACGCGTTCGATCGGCGCGATGCACCTCAAGAACCGTGAGGAGCCCGTCGTCGCCTGGGAAGTGCTCTCGGCACGCGAGGCGCGGACGCGGCTCGAGCTCGAGACCACGCGCGGGCTCACGCCGTTCGTCGGGCGAGAGCGCGAGCTGGGCTCGCTGCTCGACGCGTTCGCGAGCGCGCAGGCCGGTCAGGGCCAGGTCGCCTTCGTCGTCGGCGAGGCCGGGATCGGCAAGTCTCGGCTGCTGCTCGAGCTGCGACAGCGCGTGGGCGAGGGCGTCGCGTGGCAGGAAGGCCACTGTCTCTCCTTCGGCCGCGCGATGGCGTTCCATCCCTTCGTCGATCTGATCCGCCGGCGCTTCGGCATCGAGGAGAGCGACGACGAGGCGGCGATCGCCGCGAAGATCGAGCGCGGCCTGCGTGACATCGGTAACGATTTGCTCACCGCGTCGCCGTACCTGCGCGCGCTTCTGTCGGTCGATCCCGGCGACGCCGAGGTGCGCGCCATGAGCCCGGTGCAGCGGCGCGGCGAGACCCTGGAGGCGCTGCGGCGCCTGCTGGTGCGTGCCGCCGAGCAGCGGCCCCAGGTGCTGGTCATCGAAGATCTGCACTGGATCGACGAGGCGAGCGAGCAGTTTCTGGTCTCGCTGGTCGACAGCGTCCCGGCGCTGCGTGTGCTGCTGGTGTTCACCTACCGGCCGGGCTACGCGAATCCGTTCGGCGAGCGGAGCTATTTCACCCGCGTCGTGCCGGGCTCGCTCTCGGCCGACGACAGCGCCCGCATGGCCGCCGCCGTCCTGGATGCCGGCGCGCTTCCCGACGAGCTGCGCCGCGTGATCGACGACAAGGCGGAGGGCAATCCGTTCTACGTCGAGGAGCTGGTGAAATCGCTGGAAGAGGATGGCACTTTGCGGCGTGTCGAGGGCCGGCTCGTCCTGTCGAGCCCGACGGCCACGCTGGCCGTCCCCGGCAGCATCCACGACGTGATCGCCGCCCGCATCGACCGGCTGGCCGAGCCGCCCAAGCGTGCGCTGCAGGTGGCGGCCGTGGTCGGCCGAGAGTTCACTCGCCGGCTCGTCGACCGCCTCGCCGACGTGCGGGAGCGCACCGATGAGAGCTTGCGCGACCTGGCCGTCCTCGAGCTGATCCACGAGCGACGGCGCTACCCCGAGCTCGCCTACATGTTCAAGCACGCGCTCACGCAGGACGTGGCCTACGGCTCGCTGCTCATCGGGCGGCGCAGCGAGCTTCACGGCCTGGTCGGCCGCGCCATCGAGGAGCTCTATCCCGATCGGCTCGCCGAGCACTACGAAGTCCTCGCGCACCACTTCTCGAAGGCGGAAGACTGGCCGCGTGCGCTCGACTATCTGCTGAAGGCGGCACGGAAAGCGACCCAGGCATTCGGCCTGCGCCAGGCGCTGGAGCTCTACGGAGAGGCGCTGGCCGCGGCGCGACGGCTCGGCGACCAGGTCCCCGTCCCCACCGTCATGACGATCCACCGGGCTCGCGCCGACCTCTTCTTCGGAGTCGGGGAATTCAACCGGTCGCGCGCCGAGGCCGAGCTGCTCGTCGATCTGGCCCGGCGCGCCGAGGATCGGACGGCCGAGGCAGGGGCACTCCTACAGGCGGCTCAAGCCGATCAGTGGCTCGAGGAGTTCCCCTCGGCCAAAGCACGCGTGAGCCGAGCGCTGGAGCTCGCGGAAGCCGCGGGCGCGAAGGCCGAGATCGGCGGCGCCCTGTACATCCGCGGCTACATCCATGCGGTCAGTGGAAGTCTCGCGGAGGCCCAGGCGGATCTCCGTGGGGCGCTGGAGATCGGACGGTCGGTCGCCGACCCGAACCGTCAGGCGCTGACCCTGCACCTGCTCTCGCTCAGGGAGAGCTGGCAAGGGCGATACGACGAAGGATTGCGTCTCGCGGAGGAGAGCGCCCGGCTCTCGCGCGCTCATCATCTCGCCCTTCCCCTCCTCCGGAGTCTGTGGACTCGCGCCCTGGCGTTGAACAATCTGGGAGACTACGACCGGGCGCTCGTCGAGCTCGCGGAGGGCCTTGCCCTGACCGAGAAGATCGGCGATGAGGCCTACCTCTCGCGCTACCTCAACACGATCGGATGGGTACGCATCGGGTGCGGAGACTACGGCGACGGGATCAGTCTCTCCGAGCGATCGTACGAGGTCGCGCGGCGCGCGTCGAGTGCCGGCCACGGGACGGGGGTGGAGCGCGCGGCGTTCATCCGCAACAACGAGGCCGAGGCGTTCATGGCACGGGGTGACTACGCCGCGGCCGCGCAGGCGCTCGACGAATCGCTGCACACCGTCCAGCATCCGCCGCCCTCACGCTGGATGACGTGGCGCTACACTGCGCACTGCTATGCGGGCCTTGCCGAGCTCGCGCTGTTGCGCGGCGACACTGATGGCGCACGGCGCTTCGCCGATCAGAGCCTCGAGATCGCCACCCCGACGGCGTCTCGCCAGTTCGAGAGCTGGGCCTGGAGGCTCAAGGGCGAGGGCGCGACTCGACGCCGTGCCTGGGCCGAAGCCCAGGACGCGCTCGGACGCGCGGTCGAGATCGCCGACTCAATCCGCCATCCGCGCCAGCAATGGTTGAGCCGGCTGGCGCTGGGCCGGCTCCGCGCTGCCGAAGGCCGCGGTGACGACGCGCGCCGCTCCTATCAGGCGGCCTGGAAGATCGTGACGGCGCTTCGCGGCCGAACGAGCGATCCCGGGCTGCGTGCCGGCCTGGAATCCGCGTCGTCGATCCGCGAGCTCGAGGATCTGGCTCGCGGCTGACGGCGCGTTCTAGAACTCGAGCCGATCCCCCGGGCTGATCGCGTACACCGTCGTCGACGTCTTGCCGAGCGCCGCGACGTATTCCTGCGGCGTGCCTTTGAGCACCGGGGTCGTGCCGTAGTGCATCGGGATGACGAACTTCGGCTTGAGCCACTCGCGCGTGGCATAGGCCGCGTCCACCGGATCCATGACGAAGTGGCCGCCGATCGGGATCAGGACCAGGTCGGGCTTGTAGTAGTCGGCGATCAGCTTCATGTCGCCGAAGAGCCCCGTATCGCCCATGTGGTAGACCTTGAACCCGTTCTCCATCTGGATGATGAAGCCGGCCGGCTCGCCGCCCGGATGTGTCGTCGACTTCTTGGTGGCCGGATCGGTCACCGTCACCTCAGACGAGTGCTCGGCGCGCACCTGCGTGATCGTGATCTGCGGCCCGAGCGGCTGCACCTTGCCGCCCTTGCCGAAGCGCACGCCCTGCTCGGCCGTGACCCATCCGAGCTCGATCATGGTCTGGATGAGCCCGGCCGGCCCGTACACCTTGGCGCCGGTCAGCTTGGCGAGATCGGCGGCGTCGCTCCCCCCGTCGGTCCGGCCCAGCGTCCCGACGTGGTCGCCGTGGCCATGTGAGATGAGGATCAAGTCGACCTTGCCGAGCTTGGCGAGGTCCTTGTATTCGGCGGGTGTCTTCGGGTTTCCGCTCAGGAACGGGTCGGTCACGATCACCTTGCCGCCCGGCGTGGTGATCTTGAACGTCGCCTGGCCGAGCCAGAGCACCTCGACCTTCCCGGACTGGGCCAGGAGCAGCGGGGCTGACAGCGACAGGGAGAGCGCGACGACGAGCGCGGCGCCCAGCTTGATGACGTTGCGGCGGTGCATGGCCATATCTTTTCCCCTCCTGAAGTCTTGGGACGGGAAAAGACTAGCTCATCTGCCCGCGGAACCTCCACGCGCTGAATCCAACCAGCACCGAAGCGATCACGCCGAGCGCGAACAGCTGCACGTACACGACGTGGAGCTCCGACCCCCGCACCATCACGGCCCGGGCGAGCCCGGCGAAGTGCGCGATCGGGTTCAGATAGGTAAACGGCTGGATCCACTGCGGCATGGCCTCGATCGGCGTGAATGCCCCGGAGAGAGCCATGAGCGGCGGGTTGACGAAGAACAGCATCAGCTGGGCCTGGGTCGCCGAGCGCGCCATCGTCGCCACGAAGGTGCCGATGCCGATGCCGGTCAGCACGCAGCAGGCGCACGCAAACAAAAGGAGCACGAGGCTCCCCCGAAACGGCACGTGGAAGACCAGGCGGGAAAACACCAGCGCCAGCCCCGTCATCCCCATCAGGAGCACGAAGAGCGGCGCGATCTTGGCCGCGACGACCTCGAGCGCGCTGGCCGGCGTCATCAGGAGCTGCTCGACCGTGCCGCGCTCCTTCTCCTTGATCATGGCCGTCGCCGCCACCAGCGACCCGTTCAGCACGATCAAGGCGCCCAGCACGCCGGTCACGGTGAACCACGTGTGCACGAGGCCCGGGTTATAGAGAAGCGCGGTGCGCAGCTCGACCGGTGCGACGACCCCGGGCTTCTGGTTCAGCCAGGCAATGGCGGCCGCCACGTGGCCCTGGGCGAGCTGAGCGGTGTTGGCGTTGACGCCGTTGATCAAGATCTGCACGTCCGCGGGCTGGCCACGGCCGAGCTGGCGTGCGAACTCGTGCGGCACCACCACGCCGAGGTCGAGGCTGCCGTCGGCGATGGCGCGCTCGAGCGTCGCCGATGTGGGGTAGGCGCCTCGGAGACGCAATGTACGGTTCTCGGTGATGGCGGAGACGAGCTCGCGGCTCTCCGCCGTGCGGCTCTCGTCCACGATGCCGACGCGCAGGTCCTTCACCTCCGGATCGAGGGCCAGGCCGAACACCAGCAGCTGAATCACTGGGGGAATGATCAGCGAGATCATCAGCCTCCGGTCGCGGCGGATCTGACGCAGCTCCTTGAGCGCGAGGGACCAGAATCGGGATGTCACGCGTTCACCTGCATGCGCCGCGTCGCGCGCCAGGCGAGCGCGTAGAACACGAGGCCGATCGCGGCGATCGGCAGGACGTTTCGCCACATCGCGGGCCAGCCGGCGCCCTGCAGGAAGACGTCGCGCACGATCACGATGTAGTAGCGGGCCTGGACCAGGTTCGAGATCCAGCGCAGGCCCGCCGGAATGTTCTCGATCGGAAAGATCAGTCCCGAGAGCAGGAAGGAGAGCAGGAAGCCGCCGACCTGCACGGCCTGCATGGCCGCCGCCTGCGAGGGGATGGCCAAGCCCACCAGGGTGCCGAACGCGACGCCGCAGAACAGATAGGCCACGCTCGCCACGATGAACGGCGTGGGATCGCCCGCGATGCCGAGACCGAACAGGGTGAAGATCACGCCGAGCGCCAGGCACCACTCGGCGATGCCGATCACCACGCCGGCCGCGATCTTGCCCAGCAGGAACTCGTGCGCCGTGATGCCCGAGACGTACACCTGCAAGATCGTCTGCTGCTCGCCTTCGCGCGACATGGCCAGGCTGGCCAGCAACGCGGGGAAGATCGACAGGCCCAGGACGAACATGCCGGGGCCGTAGAACTTGCGGGGCTCGCGGCCCGGGTTGAACCAGAGCCGCGTGCTCGCCGTGACCGTGCCGGGCGTCGGCGCGCCACCCACGCTCCGGTAGAGCTCGCTCGCGAAGGCGCGGGTGACCTGCGTGGCGTTGCCCTTGGTGATCAGGGCCGTGTTCGTGTCGGTCGCGTCGACCAGCAGCTGGGCCTCCGCGTGGCGGCCGCGCAGCACGTCGCGCGCGAAGTGCTCGGGGATGATCAGGGCGCCGCGCGCCCGGCCCGAGGTGAGCGCGCTCTCCGGCGAGGCAGTCACGGGCAGGCTCACGACGCGGAACGTCAGCGACGATCTGAAGGCCTCGGCGTACTGGCGCGAGAGCGGCGTCTGATCCAGGTCCTGGATGACGATCGGAATGTCGCTCACGGTCAGCGAGGTCGTCGTGCCCAGCAGGGCCACGAGGACCACCGGTAGGCCCAGCGCCAGGACCAGCGCGAGCCGGTCGCGAAGGATCTGCGTGAGCTCCTTGCGAACCTGGGCCAGGATGCGCTTCACGATGCGAGTCCTCAGGCCGCCGCCACGGCCTTCTGCGCGCGGTGGTTCTTTTCCACGATGACCAGGAACACGTCCTCCAGCGAGTAGTCCTGATCGCGCGTCTCGAGCACGTCGATCGACTCCTGCGCCAGCCGCGCGGTGATCTTCCGCGTCTCACGTTGCGGATCGCCGTCGACGATGACGTGCAGGCGATCGCCGAAGAGGGCCACGCGCCAGTGGTCCATCTCGCCCTTCAGCACCGAGAGGGCACGCTCGGGCGCGCGCGTCGCGATCTCCAGCACGCGCCCGCCCTGGGCGGCCTTGATCCCGCTGGGCGTGCCCTCGGCCACGAGCTCGCCGCCCACCATGAAGCCGAGGCGGTTGCACTGCTCGGCTTCCTCGAGATAGTGCGTGGTGATCAGGACGGCCGCGCCCTCGTCCGCCAGGCGGTTGATCATGGTCCAGAAGGTCCGGCGGGCGATCGGGTCCACGCCGGAAGTCGGCTCGTCCAGGAAGACCACGCGCGGCTCGTGCATGATCGCGGCGCCGAACGCGACGCGCTGCTTCCAGCCGCCCGGCAGACTGCCCGTGAGCTGGCGGCCCTTGCCCGCGAGCCCGGCGAACTCGAGCACCCACCGGGCGCGCGCGGCGCGCTGCTCGGGTGAGAGCCCGTAGACACCGGCGAAGAATTCCAGGTTCTCCTCGATCGCCAGGTCGTCGTAGAGCGAGAACTTCTGCGACATGTAGCCGAGCTGCTGGCGCACCGCCGCCGAGCGCAGCGCGTTGTTGCTCTCGCCGACCAGCCCGACCTGTCCCGCACTCGGCGCCAGCAGGCCGCAGAGCATCTTGATCGTCGTGGTCTTGCCGGCACCGTTGGCGCCGAGCAGGCCGTAGATCTCGCCGTACCGGATGTCGAGGTTGATCCCCTTCACGGCCTGGAAATCGCCGTAGACCTTGTGCAGGTCGACCGCGGTGATCGCCGAGCCCGAGGCCCTCGACTCCAGGCGGTGGCCGTCGGGTATCGGCGCGATCGGTGTCTCGCCCTCGAGGCCGCGCAGGATCGCGACGAACGTGTTCTCGAGCGTGGGCGCCGCGGCGCGCACGCCCTTCACCTTGACGCGCGCCTCGGTCAGCGCCGCGCGCACCGCGCGCTCGCCCGCGTCGACGTCGGCCACCATCACGTCCAGACGGTCCCCGAAGCGCTGCACGTCCGCGACGCCGCGGCGCCCGGCGAGGGCTGCCTGAGCCCGGCGCAGGTCGTCCGCCTGAACCTCCAGGCGCTGCAGGCCGAGCCCCTGCCGCAGCTCCAGCGGCGTGCCCGTGCGATGAATGGTGCCGCCGTGCATGAGGGCCACACGATGGCAGCGCTCCGCCTCGTCGAGATACGGCGTCGCGAGCAGGATCGTCATGCCGTCGGCGGAGAGCTGCGCCAGCGCGTCCCAGAACTCGCGGCGCGAGACGGGATCGACGCCGGTGGTCGGCTCGTCCAGCAGCAGGATGCGCGGCTCGGACACCAGCGCGCACGCCAGCGCGAGCTTCTGCTTCATGCCGCCGCTGAGCTTGCGGGCCAGCCGGTCCATGAAGCGCTCCATCTGGAACATCGAGAGGTAACGCCGGCCGCGCTCCTCGATCTCGCCCCGCGAGAGCCGGCGAAGCTCGCCGACGTATCGGAGATTCTCGGCCACGCTCAGGTCGGGATAGAGGCTGAAGGCCTGCGTGAGATAGCCGACGACGGTGCGCGCCTCTCGCGCGGGGCGGCCGAGCATCACGGCGGTGCCGGCCGTCGCCTGCATCACGCCGCCGAGGATCTGGAACATCGAGGTCTTGCCGGCGCCGTCCGGCCCGATCAGGCCGAAGATCTCGCCCTCGTGCACGTCCAGGTCGACTCCGCGCAGGGCCTCGAGCGGTCCATAGCGCTTCACCAGGCCGCGCACCGTGATGGCGGCGCCGTCCGCCGAGCCTGCCGGACGAGCCGAGCCCATCGCCGGCGACGCCGTCCCCCCGACGTTCACTACCGCCCCGCGGAAGAACCCGGCCGCGGGAACCGTGACGGCCGCGTCGCCGGCCAGGTGCTGCCCTCGACGAGGATCTCGCCGTCGGCGGGCATGCCGGGCTTGCCGTAGCCGACCTCTCCGTGGAGCTGGAGCTTCACGCCCACCACCTGCTTCACGCGGTCGTCGCGGAAGTAGGTGTTCTCCGGCGTGAACGAGGCCTTGGGATCGATGCGGATCACGATCGCCTCGATCGGCTTCTTCGGCGCCGAGTCGAGGTAGACGCGCGCCGGCTGTCCGACCCGCACCCGGCCGATCTCGCCCTCGGGCACGTACGCGCGCAGATAGACCTCGCCGAGATTCAACAACGTGACGATCGGGGTTCCGGCCGTCACGACCTCGCCCGGCTCGGCCGTGCGCGTGACCACCGTACCGGCGAACGGCGCGATCACCTGCAGGTCGGCCCGGTTGGCGCGCGCCTCGTCGAGCTGGGCGCGGGCGCGCTCAGCGTCGGCCGTCGCGGCGGCGATGTCGGCGTTGGCTTGCAGGATCTGTCCGCGCACGGCCGCGGCCTGGGCGGCGCGAATCGCCGGGTTCGCCAGGTTCGCGCGAGCCGCCGTCAGCGCTCCCTGCGCGGCCTCCACCTGGCGCTTCGAGGCCGCGACGATCGCCGCCTGGGCTTCCTCGTTGCTCTCGGCCTGCTTGGCCTGTTGCTCGGCGACCAGCTCTTGCTTGAAGAGGCGTGTGTACGCGTCGCGGTCCCACTTCGCCTGCGTGTAGGACGCGTTGGCCTGGGCCAGCTGAGCTTCGGCGGCCGCCAGCCGGGCCTCGGCCTCGCTCACACGTCCTGCGGCGTCGGCCTTCGCCTGATCCACGCCGATCTCGCTCTGGCGAAGTTGCTCGTCGAGCACGGTGATCTGGTGCCGCGAGAGCTGCAGGCGGGCGTCGGCCTGGCGCACGGCGGCCTCGGCCTGCTGCTCGCGGGCGCGGATCTGCTGGTCGTCGAGACTCGCGAGCACCTGGCCTGCCGTGACGGAGTCGCCCTCGCGCACGGTGATCTCGCGGATGCGGCCGGAGGTCTTCGCGGCCACCGCCGAATCGTCGCCCTCGATCCGGCCGCTCACGGCGATGACAGCGGACGGGACGCCGGCCGGGGCGAGGAAGACGCGCCACACGCCGAACGCCGCGAGACCGGCGAGCAGCAGCCCGCCGGCGATCATGAGGCGCGGGCGCAGCCTGTGCGTGGGAGCGGCGGGCTCGGGCGCCTTCGCAGACGGCGGCGTCGTGGTCGCCGCGTTCGCCGGCTCGGTCGCGGCGGGCGTGGGCACGTTGGCGTGGCCGTTCCCGCCGGACTTCTTCCGTTCGAACGCTGGCTGCTGAACGGTCGGGTCGGTCATGTCCGCTCCGCCTTTCCGGCCTCGCGCCGCGTGGGGTCGAGGCATGGCCGGCTGATTCGTGTGTCGAGGCCTTCGCTGAATCGGGTCAGTGCTTCGTGCGAAAGCCGTGACAGCGCCTCGAGCTCGATCGGTGAAAGACTCAACCCCGCGTCCCAGCTGGCGGTCTCCGGGTTCGTGAAGAACCGGTCGCGAAAATTCTCGTCGGTGAGAAGCTTGCCCAGCACCCGCTCGACCGCTTGTTGAGTCACCGCCGTCCTCCTTATACCCGAATTCTGCTGGAGCAATGCCCACGCCAGATCGAGCCAGGGGCGAAATCGATTGTATTTCACTGGGTTCAGGCCATGGGCCTCCGAATCAGTGAGGCGGCCGCGCCCCTCTGTGCGTGCTCGATTCCACGCACCGTGTGTGGAATCCGACAACGGATGGAGCCATAGCTCCGGCCTCCGTGACGACGGACGACGACCGCCGACGGCCCGTGAGCAGGCAGCGGAGGTCGCGGCGACCACATCCGAGTGCCGCAACCCCAACGGAGTGTGTCGAGGCCACCGCAAACGTGGGTCACGACCCCGACATACAGGGGTTTCGGCTCTCGCAGAAGCGTCGCGGAAGCCGTCGGATACCGAAAAAAATATCGGTGAAACGTTCTTGATTCGCCCGGCCCAAGGTTATACTCAGCCCCTCATTGCAGACTGTCCCGGCAGCTGTGAGTTTTTACAATCAAACGAGTCCGGGCGCACACGGAGGTGAGAGAGATGTGGAAGCAGCGCGAGGAACCGGCCAAGCCCACGAGCGTCCCGGCTAGTCCGGCGCAAGCACCGTCCGTCTCGGTGCAGCAAAGCCCGTCCTATGCGGCGCAGACACCGTCCTATTCATCGACGTCGTCTGGTGGAGAACAGACGCAGAAGGAGACACGACCTATGCACGAGGAAATGGCGAGCATTGGCAAGTCCATTGTCATCAACGGCGAGCTGAGCGGCAGCGAGGATCTGACGATCGAAGGGCGCGTCGACGGCAAGATCGAGCTGCGCGACCACGTCCTCACCGTCGGCTCGAACGGCCGCATCAAGGCACAGGTCAGCGCCAAGTCGATCGTCGTCCTCGGTCACGTGACGGGAAATCTGAGCGCGACCGACAAGGTCGACATCAAGGAGACGGGCTCGGTCGAAGGCGACATCGTGGCGCCGCGCGTCGCGATCGCCGACGGCTCGCACTTCAAGGGCAGCATCGACATGCAGAAGAAGGATCAGCCGGAGAAGGGCGCGGGCACTTTCACGAAGCCCGAGTCGAGGCACGAATCCAAGTCGCCGAAAGCGGAGCCTGCTCCCGTGAACGGCGAATACATCCGCGTCTGAGCCAGCATTGAATACCGATCAGAAAACCGGCGGGCTCTCGGGGCTCGTATCCCGCTTGGGCCGGCAGATGCCGCGAACCGACGACGAGCCGGGACGTGTCGTCGTCGAGCCGCGTGCGGTCGCTGCCGTGTCCGCCGACAGCGTCTACACGAGCAAGACTCTCGCGCGATTCCTCGATCTCCTCTTCGCGCGACCGGCCGCCGAGGTCGTCGACCTCGGCCCGGTGATCGGCTCCAACATCACCTTCCTCGGCGAGCGGGTCGGCTGCAAGATCCACGTCGAGGACCTCTTCTCCGATATCGATCGCCACGTTCAGCACGACAAGGTCGACCAGCTTCCGGAGTTCCTGGGCGGCCGGTTCTCGGTGCCCGCGTCGAGCATCGACGCCGTGCTGGGCTGGGACATCTTCGACTACCTCGCCCCGATGGCGGCGACCGCCCTGGCCGGAGAGCTGATGCGGATCCTGCGGCCCGGTGGGGTGTTCCTCGGGTTCTTCGGCGCGCGCGCGTCGGACGATCCGCGCTACACCAAGTACTTCATCGAGGACGAGGCGCACCTGCGGTATCGCTACTATCCCTCCGCGTGTACCCGGCGGTGGATTCTGCAGAATCGCGACATCAACATCATGTTCGCCGGGCTCGAGATCTGCGAGACGGTGCTGTTGAAGTCAGGCGTCCGCGAGATCCTCTTCCGCAAGCGCATCCTGAGCTGACGGATCTGGCCTGGCGCCAGTCACGGGCCAGGCCGCTCACTCCAGCCCGTAGCGTCGCAGCAAGGTATAGAACCGCGTGCGGCTCAGCCCGAGCGCGGCGGCCGCCTGCGACTTGTTCCCCTTCGAGCGCTTGAGCGCCTCGACCACCGCCTGCTTCTCCATCTCCGGCAGCGCCTGCAGGGCCGCCGTGTTTCCGCCGTCGTGAGCCTCGCGCGGCGGCGCGGCCCGCGGCCGGTGTGACGCCGAGCTGGCCGGCGGTGATCAGCCCGCCGTCGCTCAGGATCACGGCGCGCTCGATCGCGTTCTGCAGCTCGCGGATGTTACCGGGCCAGTGGTAGGCCAGCAGGAGATCGCGCGCCTCGCGGCTGAAGCCCACGTCGGCCTTGCCCATGCGCGAGCCGAACTCGCGCACGAAGCGATCGGCCAGCACCAGGATGTCGTCGCCGCGCTCCCGCAAGGACGGCAGGTGCACGCGAAAGACCGCCAGCCGGTAGAACAGGTCCTCGCGAAAGCGCGCGCCGGCCACCGCGTCCTCGAGGTCGCGGTTCGTCGCCGCGATCAGCCGAACGTCGGCCGACAGGGTCGTGGTTCCGCCGACGCGCTCGTAGCGGCGCTCCTGCAGGACGCGCAGGAGCTTGGCCTGCACCGCGGGCGCGAGCTCGCCCACCTCGTCGAGGAACAAGGTGCCGCCGGTGGCGAGCTCGAAGCGGCCGCGCTTGAGCCGGTCGGCGCCGGTGAAGGCGCCGCGCTCGTGGCCGAACAGCTCGGACTCGATCAGGGTCTCCGGCAGCGCCGCGCAGTTGATCGCCACGAAGGGGCCGTCGGCGCGCGCGCTCCCCTGATGGATCGCCCGCGCCAGCACCTCTTTGCCCGTGCCGCTGGCGCCGGTCAGCAGCACCGTCGTGTCGGTCGGCGCCACCTTCTTGGCCTGGCCGAGCGCCGTCATGAACGCGGGTGAGCGGCCCTGGATCGTGTCGAAGCCGAAGCGCTCCTCGAGCGCACCGCGCAGCGACTGCACGCGCTGCTCGAGCTGGTGGGTCGCCGCCTCCGCGACGGCCGCGCGCTGCTGCTCCTCGGCCAGCCGCTGGTGCTGCACGGCCAGCGCGAGCGCGTCGGCGATCGCCCGCACGATCTCGACGTCGGATTGATCGTACCAGCTCGCCTTGCGCTTGGCGCAGAGCAGGCCGCCTACGACCTCTTCACCGGAGAGCAGCGGCGCCAGCAGGATGGACCTGATGCCGGCGTCGAGGATCTCACGGTCGACCGCCCCCTTCACTTCCAGCTCGCGCGGCACGTCGCGGATCAGGACGACCTTGCCCTGTCGCATCCTCGGCAGGATCGAGGACTCGTCGATCGCGAACGCCTTCGGCGGCGCGGGACGGCCGCCGGTGAGCAGGGCCAGGCGCTCGAACTCCCGGCCCGAGGCGCGAAGACGGCTCACGCCGAGCAGGTCGAAGTCGAGCACCGGCCGCACGGCCTCGCCCAGGCGCTCGAGGACGTCGCCGACGCCCGGGCTGGCCGCGAGGATCGGCGGCAGCGCCGCGACCGCCTGCAGACGCTCGCGCCGCCGGCGCTCGCTCTGGAGCAGCACGACGTTCTCGACGAAGGGTCCGATGAGGTCGGCGATCTGAGCGCAGGCGCGAACGTGCTCGGCCGTGAAGCGCCCCGGGGACGCGCTGGCCATGAAGAAGGCGCCGACGATGCGGCCGCCGGAGTAGAGCGGCACGCCGATCCTGGCCTTGAAGCCGGTCGCGGTCTTCCACGCGTTCCAGCCCTCGCGATCCACCGAGCTCGGCATGCCGGTGTCGTCGGCGATCAACTGCGCCTGGCCGCCGAAGACGGGTCCGAAGGCCGCGGTGTCACGGGGGAAGCGCTCACTCGGGTCGAACGCGATCGTGTAGTTGCGGAAATCGATCGTGACGTCCGGGCCGACGACGTTCCGGGCGAAGGCGCTGAACGTACGGCCCTCGTCCTCGAGCCAGGCGATGAGCATGCCGTCGTGCGGCACGAGCCCCTGGGCGTGCGCGGAGAAGTCGTGGAGAAACCGCTGGGGGTCGAACGCGCCTTCGAGCGCCCGCGAGAATGCCGTGACGCACGCGAGCAGATCAGCCTGGCCGGCGCTCATCCCGGACGAATTGTAAGCACAAACGCTCAGGCGCCTCTGCGAAAGCTGAACGCGGGGTCGAGAGGCGGCAACGGCGCCCCGAAGAAGAGCCGGCGCGCGAGCCTCGGCAGCAGGGGCGAACGCAGGATCAGCGGAATCGCCGTCTGCGCGACCCACTTCACGACCGGGTTACGGCTCCCCTGGCCCAGCAGGACGCCCTGCGCGCCGACCTGGAAGCGATGCAGGGTGCGCACGTCGGCCTCGCGCAGCCGCTGGACCTCCTGCAGCACGTCGCGCCCGATCGGGCCGTGGCCGAAGTGCGGGTAGAGCACCTGCGCGGCAACCGCAGCCGTGGCAAGCGCGACGTTGACGCCGATCGCGCCGGCCGGGCTCATCGTGTGCGCCGCGTCGCCGATCAACAGGAGCCCGTCGCGCGACCACTGCCGCACCAGACGAATGACGCCCTCGAGCGGGAAGAACGGTTTGAAGTCCCGCAGGGAACCGGCGAACTCGCTGAAGATCGGGTCGAAGCGGAGGATGCGATCGGCCACCATCGCCACGCCCTGGTCGCGCCAGCGCTTCCACTCGCCCGTGGGCAAGACGATACCCGCCTGGATGTGGTGGGGATACTTCGGCAGCATCAGGCCGCGCACCTCGCCCAGCGAGACGTAGAAGGTGCTCGCCCAGCCCGGGGGCTGCTCGATCGTGAACCAGATGACGTCGAAGTCGTGGCGCTCGTACTCGGTCTCGAACCCGCCGAGCTTTGCCAGGCTCGAGTAACGCCCGTCGGCCGCCACGACCACGTCGGCGCGGACCTCGAACGCCTCCTTGCCGTGGCGCAGGCCGCTCACGCCCACGACCTTGCCATTGTCCTCGATCAGCTTCGTGGCCCTGGCGCCCATCCAGCACTGGAACGCGAGAAACCCCGCGGCCTTGCGCCGAAGGGCCTCCAGAAAGATCGGTTGGGGCATCCAGATGGCGTACGGATAGGCCGGCGAGATCCGCTTGAACTCGAACCGGCCGACCTCGCGGCCGTTCAGGCGGACCCGGCCGACCTCGAGGAGCGAGTGCGGCTGGGCCATGATGTACTCGAGGAGCCCGAGCTCGTCCAGCAAGTGGGAGGTGCTCGGCTGCAGCACCTCGCCGCGGAACTCGCGCTCGAAATCCTCGTGCCCTTCGAGCACGATGACGTCGACGCCGCGCTTGGCGAGCAGGAGGCCGAGCAGCAAGCCGCCCGGCCCGCCGCCCACGATGCAGGCGCTCGTGCGGGCGTTCGGCGCCGTCTCCACGCGCTCAGGGTAGCAGCTTCGGCACCTTACTCTTCGGCCAGTACTCCCTGGCCGACCAGACCGCGCCAGGATCCTGCGCCACTCAGACTCGGCCGGTGAGCTTGCGCCCCTGCTCCAGCACCCCGAACGACCGGGGCGTGCTCGGCATCAGAAAGCGATAGCCGCTCGCGATCAGACGCTCGATGTTCTTCGCGTCGGGATGCGGGTGGCCGCACGGCACGTTGTGGTCCTTGCAGATCTTCAAGATGCGCTCGATGGCCTCGGCCACGACGGGGTGCTCGTACTGGCGCGGGTAGCCGAGCTCCTGGCTCAGATCCCCTTCCCCGATCAGGACGACGCCGATGCCCGGGACTTCCTGGAGCATCCGCGGGAGGTTCTCGATCGCCTTCGTGTCCTCGCACTGGATGATCGCCAGGATCTCGCCCTGCGGCGCCAGCGGCCACACGTCGGCGCGCGCGTAGTAGTCCTGCTGCGAGAGCCCCCAGTACTTCGCCGCCCGCGCCGGCGCGTCGCCACGGATGCCCGGCGGATTGTAGCGCAGCGCGTTCGGCAGGCGCGGGTAGCGGCAGGCGCTGACCGCGTTGCGCGCTTCTTCGACCGTGCTGACGTGCGGGAAGATGATCCCGAAGACGCCGATGTCGAGCACCTGCTTGGCGATCCACTGGTTCATCTCGCCGCCGTTCGGCGGGATGCGCACGAGCGGCGTCACCTTCGGCGCCAGGGTGCCGGAGTCGAGGATCTGACGACGGTCGAGCATGTACTGGAGCGCGTCGCGCAGCGCGGGCGCGCTCATCGGCGCGTGCTCCATCTCGAAGGCGACGCCGTCGAGGTTCGAGGCGGCCAGCGCGGCCGCGGTCTCGATGTCGACCGAGCCGAAACCGACGAAGGCGGTCTTGCCCTGCTCGAGCGCCCTGATGACGCCGTTCAGCCGAGGGATCTCAGCCATCGATTTCTCCTAGCGTGAGGCCGGAATCTTGTTCTTTAGCCGGCTGTAGACGCGCCGCGCGTTGCCCTCGAAGACTTTGTATCGGTCTTCGGTGCCGAGTCGGAGCGCGTCGACGTAGCGCTTGGTGTCGTCGTAGTAGTGGCCGGTCTCCGGGTCGATGCCGCGGACGGCGCCGACCATCTCCGAGGCGAACAGGATGTTGTCGACGGGAATCACCTTGAACAGGAGATCGATGCCCGGCTGGTGATAGACGCAGGTGTCGAAGAACACGTTGTCAAGCAGGCTCTCAATCGGCGGCCACCCGGCGTCCTGCGCGATGCCGCGATAACGACCCCAGTGGTACGGCACGGCGCCGCCGCCGTGCGGAATCACAAGCTTCAGGTCCGGGAAATCCTTGAACAGATCCGCCTGGATCAACTGCATAAACGCGGATGTATCCCCGTTCAGGTAGTGTGCGCCCGTGCCGTGGAAGTTCGGATTGCACGACATGCTGACGTGGATCATCGCCGGCACGTCGAGCTCGACCATCCGCTCGTAG
>CAYVHH010000102.1:0-5614 GCA_964450175.1 uncultured bacterium
CGGAGAGACCCTCTTCGAAGAGGGGAAACCCTGCCGGGGTCTCCTCATCGTCGCCGACGGGCTCGTCGAGATCCGGCAGATTTCACTCCGGGGAAGGGAGCAGGTCTTCCACACGGAAGGACCGAGCGCCACCCTCGGCGAGGCACCACTCTTCGACGGGGGCGGCTACATCGCCTCGGCGGTCGCCCTGGCGCCTACCCGGGTCCTCTTCCTCGCGCGCCCCGACGTGCTCGCCCTCTGTCACCGACGCCCGGCCGTCGCACTGGCGATGCTCAAGACGATGGCGCGCCGAGTCCGCCACTTCGCCAGCATCGTCAGCGACCTCGCCTTTCATCCGGTGACCGAGCGCGTCGCCCATTACCTGGACACGGCCATAGGGAGGCCCGTCAAGCCCGGCGCCCGAGTCGACATCCCGCTGACCCACGCCCAGCTCGCGGCCCGGCTCGGCACGGTCCGCGAGCTGGTCGCGCGCGCCTTCTCGCACCTGGAGAACCGTGGGATCATCGCGCGTGACCGATCCCACGTCATCATCCGTGATCCGGCTCGTCTCGTCGCCCTCGGCCGGGGCGATGAGGACGCAGCACGCGGCGGCGACGTGTGACTTAAGTCATAGATTCGGCCCCCGTCGCTCTCCATACTGGCTGCTCGACAGGAGGGAATCATGCGGAGAGCAGCTCTAGCCATCGTGTTCGGCCTCACCCTAGCGGGCGCCTTGGTGGCGCACACCGCGTTTGCTCAGCATCAGCCGCCCTCGGGGCCCGGTCAGCCGCATGACCAGGGCTCGATGCCGTCGCACGGCCCTGACGTGCACGCCGAGCACCTGCGCATGATGCAGGGCATGACCGGCGGCGCGCCCACGATGCCCGGCCAAGACGCCTTCGGCGCGATCGCTGAGATCGTCCGAATCCTCGAGGCCGATCCCGCCACCGACTGGAGCAAGGTTGACATCGAGCGCCTGCGCCAGCACCTGATCGACATGAACGAGGTGATGCTGCGGGCGGCGGTCAAGCAGACGCCTGTCCCCGACGGCCTCGCCATGGAGGTCACGGGCACGGGGCGGACCGAGCAGGCCATTCGCGCGATGGTGGTGCCGCACGCGGTCGAGCTGGACCGTATGCCGGAGTGGTCGGCGAGGACGGAGCCCATCGCGGGCGGCGTCCGTCTGATTGTCGCCACGAAGAAACCGGAAGACCCGAAGGTCCTCGCGCGCATTCGCGGCCTCGGCTTCGCCGGCCTGATCACCGAGGGTGCCCATCACCAGCGGCATCACCTGGCCATGGCGAAGGGCGAAGCGCTCGCCGGTCACACGCACTGAGGAGACGACCTCGAATGATCGTCAGTGCCCAGGTCGCGATCTATCCCTTGCGGCAGGAGCGGCTCACGCCGGCGATCGACGCGGTGAGCCGAGCGCTCGAGGCGGCCGGGCTCCGGCCCCAGGTCGGCGCCATGAGCACGATGGTGACCGGCGAGTCGGCCACCGTCTTCAGGGCGCTCGAGACGGCATTCGCCGAGGCCGGCGCGATCGGCCACGTGGTGATGACCGTCACCGTCTCCAACGCCTGCCCGGTCGGACCGTGAGTCGAGAGAGTGTGAGCTGGCAGCGCTTCGAGCGCGAGGCCGCCGGCTACGAGGCGTGGTACGCCACTCCGCGCGGGCGGCGGGCCGACCGTGCCGAGCGCGGGCTGCTCGAGCATCTGACGGAGCCGTTTGCTACGGCGCGGAGCGCACTGGAGATAGGCTGCGGGACCGGGCACTTCACACAGTGGCTCGCCGGCCGTCTGCCGTCCGTGGTGGGCCTCGACCACGCGCGCGCGATGCTCGTGCAGGCACGACGCCATCCTCGTTTGCGCCTCGTGTGCGGGGACGCCCATCAACTCCCGTTGAGAAATCGAGCGGTCGACCTCAGCGTCTTCGTCACCACACTCGAGTTCCTCGAGCAACCCGCGCTCGCGCTCACCGAAGCGGTTCGCGTCGCGCGTCGCGGTGTGCTCGTGGTGACGCTGAATCGCTGGAGCCTCGGCGGCCTCTCCCGTCGCGTCGGCCGCGACTCACGCCGGTCCCTGCTCAGCCACGCCGCAGATTTCACACTCGCGTCTCTTCGCGAGCTTGCGTCGACGGCCGCGGGGCCACGGCTCCGCGCGCTCCGATGGGCGAGCGCCCTGTTCCCCGGCGGCCTCGCGCGAAAGCCGGCGCGGATCCCACTCGGCGGCGTCATCGGCATCGCCGTGGAGCTGGCACCGTGATGAGACAGCGCGGGCGAGTGTAACGAAGTTCTAGTGCGCCGCCTCGGCCATGATGGCGATCAACGTCCCCTCAACCTCCTTCGCGACGCCCTGAAGGCCAGCCGTCCCAAACAGATCGATCATGGCCGTGGGCTTCCCGCATCCTTCTCGGCCATCTTCGCCTTGAGGTCGTGAGCGCCAAACACGCCGAACTTGTGGTGGGCCACGGCCGCCTCGAGGTCTTTCGCGACGCGATCGAGCGGTTTGCGCGATTCCACGATGTGGAGCATGGCGTTCTCCTTTTGGGGTCTCCACCTTCCGCCCCGATGTGCCTCAGGCTCTTACTGCAGAAGCTGCGCCTAGATCGTGAAGAGACGAGAAGACGCACCCCTCTCACGGGCTTCCGGAGTCGTCCGCGCCCTGGCACCATCGGCCGCTCCATTCACGACCTGGCGAAGCCGCCACCGCCATCGGCGGCCGGCGGGGGTGAGGGAGCTAACCCGAAACGGCGGTTCGTGCGATAGTCAGCGGCGCCGACAAACCCGACAGGAGGCAAACATGGCGGCGACTGTCCGAGAGGCAATCCGCGAGTTGATGCAACAAACAATGGCGACGATGGACACCCTGCTCGAGGCCTCAGACCGCGAGCTGACGATGGCGTCGTCGCACGCATGCGCACAGGGTAAAGATCTCTGGACGCTAATGACCAACGACATCGATCACGAGAAGATTCACACCGGGCAGATCCTCGAAGCACGCTACGAATCACGGATCACGGCCTCGCGGATGCAGCGGCTTCTGGCCGAGTGGCTCGAAGAGCGGGCGCGTCTTATCGGGTCATTGATCGGGCTGACCGACGAGCAATTCAACCGTGAGACGGCACCAGGCCAGTGGACCTATCGAGTCGTTGCCAAGCACGTGCTGGCGCTCGAACAGGATTCGTTGAAGACCATCGCGACCGACCAGGCAACCAGGACGATCGGCGGGTGACAAGTTACGCCGGGCGCAAATTCGTCAGCGCAGCCGGTACGCCCGCGAACCCCTCGACACCTTCCCAGGCAATGACCTTGGCGTACTGAAGAAATCGCCCTGCCCGGCACGATTGCTCCGCGGCCTCCGTCCCCGCTGAACCGGTCTGGCTGTTCACGCGTGATCCTTCTTCTTCGCCTCGAACTCCTCCTTGCCGATATCACCCCGCGCGTAGCGCTGCCGGAGGATGTCGAGCGCTGGAACCGTCACGCGCGACTCCCTGCTCTCAGTCATGAGCCACCGGCACGATGCCGACAATCACCATGCCCCAGAACACGAGCATCATCGACATCATCCCGATGCCCCACGCTCCCCACATGCCCCACATCGGGTGCGCGATGCAGCGAGTCTACGTCACATTCTGGATTCGTGGATGTCGGCTTCATGAGAGTTCTTGCAGCAAATGACGCGCGTCTCGCAGGTCGTTTGTCTCGAGGTCTTCGGAGAACCATCGAGCGGCTTCGTCGAGCAACCGGCGGGCATCCGCAAGGCGGCCTCGTTGCCGCCAGAGACGAGCGAGACTCGCCGTAGCCCGTAGCTCCAGCGACCGTGCCTCCTGACGACGCGCGACGTCAATTGCTCGCAGGAAGCACGATTCCACGCGGGTCCAATCAGGTGCCGCGCCGGCGAGGAGGGCCTCACCGTAGATCCGGTAAAGCTCCGGTTCGTAGAAGCGCTCGCCGTAGATCTCCGCCCTCCTGAACGCGTCGTCGATCAGCCCAAGCGCCGCGGCGACGTCACCGCGGGCGATCTCCACCTCGGCGATGAAGCCGAGGAAGGCCGGCATCATGATCCAGGCCCCCGTGGCTTGCCATCCGGAAAGCCCGCGATGCATCTCGCCGAGCCCGGCATCGATGCTACCGGATGCGGCCAGCGTCGATCCGCGGATGACGGTGCAGAGCGCACCCCACTGAGGGAACCCATACTCTGTCGACACGGCCAGTCCGGCCTCCGCCACTTCACGCGCCAGCGCGATGTCTCCCAGCGACCGGAAGGCAAGCGATACCCATGCGTGCGTGTTCGCCTGACTATGCGGATGCCCGAGGTTTTTGACGAAGTCGAGCGCCTGCCTTCCGCACTCGAGGGCTTGCCGCGGATAGCCGAGCGTCCACAGCGCCATGGTCTTGAACGAGAGTCCGCATGCTCGCGCATCGTGGCCGCCGAAGGTGAAGGCGAGTGAGTGGTGCCGGTCGACGTCGTACAGGGACAGGCCTTCGCTGATGTCCTCGATGGCCGCCGACAGCTCGCCGCGATAGAGATGCGTCGGCCACAGGGCATGGCGCGCCTGGAGCACGAGCGCCGGATCCGCCGTCAGCGGCGTGTTGTCGAGTTGTTGGAGAAGCGCACGGCGAGAAGGCCAAGAGGGAAGTCAGCGCAAAAGGGGCGGGGGGCGATGAAGAAGAGCGCCAGAGAAGGCCTGTAAGCCGGGTTCTGTTCCGTCGTCAAGTTCTCTCACTGTTTCTGAGAGGTTACGGGGAAGTTGAGCCGCGCACTTCAAGAGGGTATGTAATTCAGTAGTCCGTGGTTAAACGCGCTTCGACTCCAGGTAGGTTCTTGCTAGAGCGTTCGATCCCATATTTCATGCGGAAGTCGAGCGCGCACCGCCGGACGCTTTGCGGTGGACCCGACAAGACATCGGGACACGGACGCTACCTACATGCCGCGCGCGGCGCGTCCGGCCCCTTGCGCGGGACTAACGTGCAGGCGAAGGTGGCCGGATGCTTGCGGTACTCGACAAGGAGAGCTTCCAGGCGCTGGAGTGTACGCTCGCGCCGGGCGAGGCCGATGCCGTAGATGGCGAGATCGTTGACAAGACGCGTGTAGAAATGGTGCTCGGCGTCGCCGGAGCCCCCCTGCGCTACACACGGTGAGGGCTTCTGGGCAACCCTAAGCTGGGAGCCGAAGGCGCGGACGAACTCGGCGAGCACCGGCTCGTCGCGCAGATCGCGGGGGACCTCAGGGAAACGGCCGAGGAACTCCTCGACGGTTATCGGGCCCGGCGCCACGCGCACCCGACCTTCGAGATCGCGCGAAAGACGGATCTGCATGCCGTCCACCTCCACGCGCGATTGTACGTTCCGCGTCTCGTCGGCGGCAACGTCGACGTGCTCGTGGTGCCCGTGACAGAGGGCTTCCTGACGACCCACGGTGCGCCCGATCGACCTCGGGGGCACCTCGTCTTCTGGCTGGGATTAAGCGAGCCGGTCGTCCAGGTTTCCGGCCGCGCAAGAGTCGACGGCCTCCTCAGAGGCGAGGAGGCCGTGCGCCTACGATCGGTTGCGGGGGCCCGCTTTGGGATTGTGGAAGCGACCTCTGGTGTTCGAGTTCTTGCTGCACCACTGAACTGGCCGGGCCAAGCGGGG